>CAZFKA010000207.1:0-5415 GCA_964519155.1 uncultured Bifidobacterium sp.
AAAGCGATGCCGTTCATTTTAACCCTATCGCTGCTTTTTACCGGGTATTCGTCGTTGAATTTTACTTGAAGTCACGACTGCTTTGCATTAGCGTGGCGATTTATTAGGCGAATTATCTGTAAAAACTTTATTTTGTACTTTTGACGGCAAGATTTCAGTAACTATGAGCTACCAACCCAAACATAAGATCAGAATTGTAACAGCCGCTTCTTTATTTGATGGCCATGATGCCAGTATCAATGTTATGCGACGCGTCATGCAAGCCAGTGGTGTAGAAGTGATCCATCTTGGCCACGACCGCAGCGTGCAGGAAGTGGTGGATACTGCCATTCAGGAAGATGCCAATGCCATTGCCATGACCAGTTACCAAGGCGGTCATGTGGAATATTTGAAATATATGTACGATCTTTTAAAGGAAAGAAACTGTGCTCATATTAAAATATTTGCCGGAGGCGGTGGGGTAATATTGCCTGCCGAAATTGCCGAACTTGAAGCGCATGGTATTACCAAGATCTATAGTCCGGATGATGGCCGGGCCATGGGTTTACAAGGAATGATCGATGATCTGATCCAAAAAAGCGATTTCGCTACCGGCGCAAATCTTAATGGTGAAGTCAATCACCTGCAAGAAGGCGACTTTAAAAGTATTGCTCGTTGTATCAGTGCAGCCGAAAATTTTCCGGATGCCCCCGAAACACTGTCGATGCTGAAAAAGATCAGGCAAAATAATTCAGCGGCAACATTACAGGCTCCGGTGCTGGGTATTACCGGTACGGGTGGTGCCGGAAAAAGTAGTCTGGTTGATGAACTGGTTCGTCGTTTCATCATGGATTTTCCGGATAAGAAGATTGGGATCATTTCGGTAGATCCGAGTAAACGTAAAACCGGTGGTGCTTTACTGGGCGATCGTATACGGATGAATGCGATCAAAAACGAACGGGTATATATGCGTTCAATGGCGACCCGACAAAGCAATCTAGCACTGAGCAAACATGTACAGGATGCCCTGGATATATTGAAAGCCGGTGGCTTTGATCTGATCATTTTAGAAACCAGCGGTATCGGACAAAGCGATACGGAAATCACTGAACACAGCGATGTTTGCCTGTATGTAATGACACCCGAATATGGTGCTGCGACACAGTTAGAGAAGATCGACATGCTTGATTTTGCCGACATCATTGCCATCAACAAATTTGATAAACGGGGAAGTATGGACGCCTTGCGTGATGTAAAAAAACAATACCAGCGAAACCATAAATTGTTCGACCATGATGTCGACTCAATGCCGGTGTATGGTAGTATTGCTTCACAGTTTAATGACCCCGGCGCAAATAACCTGTATAAAGCCGTGATGCAGAAGATTGTCGACAAAACAGGGAATACAAATCTGTCAACCCATTTTGTTGCCCATGATGAAATGAGTGAAAAGATCTATATCATTCCACCGGCCCGCACCCGCTACTTGAGTGAGATCAGCGAAAACAACCGCTCGTACGACCGTTGGGCGAAAATGCAAAGTCAGATCGCACAAAAATTATTCGGGATACACAAAACCATTGAAACCCTGAAAACACAGCACGATAAGGAGAGTGAACGATTGATTGCAGAACTGGAATCACTTGAACAAAAAGTAAGACTTGATTTTGACCCTAAAAATAAAATGTTGCTTGAGGAGTGGCAACACATCAAAGCCAATTACCTGAATGAGTATTTCGTGTTTAAAGTGCGAAACAAGGAGCTCAGGATCAAGACACACACCGAGAGTTTGAGTCACTCGCAAATCCCGAAAGTGGCGGTACCAAAATATGAAGCATGGGGAGAAATATTGCAATGGGTATTGCAGGAAAATTTTCCGGGTTCATTTCCCTTTACTGCCGGCATTTATCCGTTCAAACGGGAAGGCGAAGATCCAACGCGTATGTTTGCCGGTGAAGGCGCTCCTGAACGAACAAACAAACGTTTCCACTATGTAAGCAAAGGTTTACCTGCTGCGCGCTTGAGTACGGCGTTCGACAGTGTAACGCTATATGGCAATGACCCACACCATCGTCCTGACATCTATGGAAAAGTAGGTAATAGCGGCGTAAATGTCTGTTGCCTTGACGATGCTAAAAAACTCTATAGCGGGTTCGATCTTGCCGACCCAAAAACCTCGGTGAGTATGACCATCAATGGTCCGGCCAGTATTATCGCTGCATTTTTTATGAATGCAGCCATCGATCAACAATGTGAGAAATACATTTTGACACACGGACTCGAAGAAGACGTAAAACAAAAGATCGCTGACTTGTATAAAAACCGGGAACATCTTTTGCCTAAATATCGCAACAATGCCGAAACCGAAAATCAGGAAATACTGCCGGAAGGCAATAACGGCTTAGGGCTCATGTTGTTGGGGGTACGTGGCGACGATGTTCTACCGCAAGACATCTATGCACAAATTAAAGCCGATACCCTGAAACAAGTGAGGGGTACCGTTCAGGCCGACATCCTTAAGGAAGATCAGGCACAAAATACCTGCATTTTCAGTACTGAATTTTCGTTGCGACTCATGGGTGATGTACAGCAATATTTTATCGATCATGGCATTCGCAATTTTTATAGCGTGAGTATAAGCGGCTACCATATTGCAGAAGCCGGTGCCAACCCCATCTCACAGCTTGCTTTCACCCTCAGCAATGGTTTCACCTTTGTAGAATATTATCTGAGCCGTGGTATGCATATCGATGATTTTGCCCCTAATCTTTCCTTCTTTTTCAGCAATGGTATTGATCCGGAATATTCAGTGATCGGTCGTGTAGCCCGCAGGATATGGAGCAAAGCCATGAAACTGAAATACGGTGGCAATGAACGCAGCCAGATGCTGAAATACCATATACAGACATCAGGCAGAAGTTTGCATGCACAGGAAATTGACTTCAATGATATCCGTACTACCCTTCAGGCTTTGTATGCGATTTACGACAACTGCAATTCATTGCATACCAATGCGTATGATGAGGCCATTACTACGCCTACCGAAGAAAGTGTACGCAGGGCGATGGCGATTCAATTGATCATCAATCGTGAATTGGGACTGGCGAAAAATGAAAACCCATTACAAGGAAGTTTTATCATTGAGGAACTAACCGATCTGGTTGAAGAGGCCGTACTCAGCGAGTTTGATAAGATCAGCGAACGAGGCGGCGTACTGGGTGCTATGGAAACGATGTATCAGCGTAGCAAAATACAGGAAGAGAGTTTGTACTACGAAACGCTGAAACATACCGGAGAATATCCCATCATTGGCGTCAATACTTTTTTAAGCAGCAAAGGCTCCCCTACTGTTTTGCCTCAGGAAGTGATCCGCTCAACCACCGAAGAAAAAGAAGCCCAGATCCGCACAGTTGAAAATCTTTGGGAACGCAGTGGCGAAAAAGGCGAAGCGGTTTTAAAAGAGCTCCAGCAAAAAGCCATCCGCAATGAAAATCTTTTCGAAGGCTTGATGGAAGCGGTTAAATATTGCAGTCTGGGTCAGATCACCAAGGCTTTGTTTGAAGTAGGTGGACAATACAGGAGAAGTATGTAGCGCATTCATAAAAATGGCACACGGCCACGATGTACCGGTCTGCCACAAGGTTGAGGCCACCACACTTAAAAAAAATACGAGGCTTCGGAGCTATAAGGAGTAACTATACCCCGCAACAAAATCGAGAATAAAAAAATAATGCCGGAAATGGCGGGATGGATGCTAAATCAAGTGAACAAAATCAACTAAATTTTGCGTCCAAAAAACTGTATTTTTACAAACATTGGTACAGACCATGAGGATAAAATGCTTATGAAAAAAATCATGATCACGGCAATATTTTTTGCCATCACAAAACTCCTGTTTGGTCAGACTAATTTTGGTAACAAATGGATCGTAAGTAACCGTGGATACAATATCGACTTTAATACAAGTCCGGTTACACACGATACTGTATTTGTGTTAAATACAGAATATTACAGAGGAGGGCATTCAAATATTTGCGACAGCAATAAAAATTTAATTTTTAGCTGCGATGGTATGGACATTTACGACAAAAATTTTAACCTGATGGACAATGGCGACACCATTGTGCCCCCTTTATATTATGTGAAGAGAGGTGGCTATAGTTCAATTCCTCAAACATCAATTATCCTCCCTTTTGACAATAAGAAATATTATGTGGTGACGCCAACGGTAAGTGACAGTTATCTAACCACTGTATGGGATAACAAACCCGCTTTAAACTGGAACTTTGATTTGTTGCTTTATCATGTAGTGGATATGAATGCCAATGCAGGTCTGGGAAAAGTGGTCAAGAAAAAAGTGCCTTTGCTGGAAAACTCCCCCATGAAGAAAACACAGATGATGGCTTGTCGTCATGCCAATGGGAAAGATTGGTGGCTATTGAAAATGGCAGGTGATTCTAATATGGTATACACTTTCCTTTTTACACAGGATAGTGTGTATACCTATCTGAAGCAACATATTCCATTTCCGCTGAAGGGAGTGAATGATTTGTGGGGGCAAATGCAGTTTAGTAAGGATGGAGGAAAATGGGCGACCACCTGCGACTGGGGAAATGAAACTGCAAACAATGGATCCGGAGAAATATTCACAGGGGACTTTAACCGTTGTACGGGTCAATTAACTAATTACCAAAAATACACTGCACCTTCTGTATCCGGTGATAGCCTTAATTTAGGACTAAGTTTTTCTCCAAACGGCAAATTGATTTACATATCGAAGATCAATCATATTCAACAACTTGATCCATTGATGGGATCTTGGTATACGGTACACGGTCCGGATTCGCCCGCATATTTTTGTGGATACACTACCTTACATCTTGCGCCAGACAATAAAATTTATATTGGACGGGCGGATGGCATTTGCAAGCAATTGAGTGTCATCGATAGTCCGGATATTAAGTATAATTGCGATTTCTGTGTCAATTGTTTACGTTCGAAATCTAACTATGGATATTTTATTTCACCACCCAATATGCCAAACTATGAGCTGGGCGCGGACTTGCCGTGTTGGCCATTAGCAACGGATGATTTACATAAAAAGAATAATAATCTGGATGTATTCCCAAATCCTGCTTCAACTGCATTTTATATTACAACATTGCGTAAAGAGAAGCGGGAATTGTATAATTCGGTGGGACAATTATTGTATTCAACAACTGGCAACGCAATTGATATCAGCCATTACAGCAGGGGAATATATTATATCAGGTGCGGAATTGCAGTAAGAAAAGTAGTGATAGAGTAATTTGCTTAAAATGCCCTATAACTCTTCTGTCCCCCATTTCTCCGAAGGCTGTGGCTTCGTACGTTTTTATGTTCTTTCGTCCCCGCAGAGTCTCCACTTTAGCAATTGTGTTTTAAGGCAAACGTTGT
>CAZFKA010000208.1:0-5406 GCA_964519155.1 uncultured Bifidobacterium sp.
GCTCCATATTTCGTCTCTTCTTTTGCAATGTGCATCTGTATCAATACCGGTATCACACGTTCGTTTTTCTTGGCCTCCCGATTGATGTCAAACAATAGATGAAGCGAGTCGACCGAGTGGATCATCGAAATAAACGGTGCAATATATTTTACTTTATTGCTTTGCAAATGCCCGATCAGATGCCATTCGATATCATTCGGTAAAAGATCTTTTTTCGACAACAATTCCTGCACACGGTTTTCGCCAAATACACGTTGCCCTTGTGTATATAAGCATTTGATTTCGTCTGCACTTCTTGTCTTCGAAACAACCACCAGTCTGCAATGCGTACCATGGAGTTGCCCAAGAATTTGCTGATAGCGATTCATGTGTTAAGGTGTTTTTAAAAATATTTTTTTGATGAATCCTGTTGATGTCTGTAAACAGATCGCAAAGGCTCCTGCGGGAAGTTTTGCAATATCGAGCTCCGTGATCTCTCCTGAAGATGCCTGTGGGGTGATGTGAAGTACTTCTTGTCCCTTAAGGTCGTATATGCTGCAGGTTATTATCGTATAGCGTCCCCGACAATCAATCATGAGCACATTTTCAGCGGGATTCGGGTATAGTTTGATCTGCGCTTCGGCTAGCCAGGTATCCATACCCAGACCGGCACAATCAGCACTTCCCCATATGCAATCGGCAAAAACGGGATAATCGATAAAGGGATTTCGATTGTGCTGTATGATGGCAATTGCTTCATTCCGATCGATCTCTTTCTGGCTCACAGGATCGTTATGATGCCAGTTCATCAGTACGGCAATAGCGTCGGCGCTAAGTTGGGCACCGTTAGCCATTGGCCAGGTATCCCAACCGATATCTTCATTTTCATAACGGGTACTCATATAAAAATAAGTCCTGGCCAGATCGCCTTTAAATGAATCTACAGGTTCAAAAATTTTATCGCTGTACCCTAAATAGGTGGTGCCCGTTCCCAGTTTCGATCCGTTGCTTTGAGAGGTATAGGATGCATTGTTCACGACACCATACGGGTAAGCCGCACGTTTATTATTGACCCATCCGTCGGTCGGGTATACTTGATGCAGATCAGAATACATCGGATAAGTATCGTCGCCTCCAAATTTTTCTTTGGGCCAGGTATGTTCACGGTTGTAGCAATCTCCCTCCATACTGTAATTGCCACACTGATCGCTGACAAATTGAAAAACTACGGAGGGATTGCCGCCGGATACATCTGTATAAATATCCCATACCGTGTTGTTTGCTTTGCTATCGGTTTGCTGAAATGCACTCCATAGGTCGGCATAAGTAAGTACGGTATGGTTTTTTATGATATCATGTAAAGCGGTCTTCAATGGTGCGCCATTGAGTCCAAATGCGGTATTGTAGTATTGTGCAAATAATCGCCCGGTAAGCGATAAAAGTAAAACAAGTAGTAGGATATTTTTTCTCATGTTTTTTATGCAGTTGCGGTTTGCTTTACCCCTTTGCCGCTGAGTTCTTTAAAAATGCCGACAAAAGAAATATAATTCAGCGGAAATTCAAGCAACACGTGCATAAAGCTCAACAAGAATAACCATTGAAACCCGAGTGAATAATCAATCGAATATAAAATAATAGAAACGATCCAGGCAACTATGACAAAAATAAATCTCGATTTGGGTACCTTATGCCAGCGAATAATTTCTGTTTTCGAAAACCAATTGAGGTAATGATACATATAGGCAAAGGCAATAAATCGCATAATGGCAATACCGAATTTTGAATTGTATAAAAAGCCAACAATGTTCTCTTGCGTAAGCTGTGGAGTTTGCGCATCCGGTGTAAAAAAGTACTCGCTGAAAAGATATAAGTTCAACCCGCCGAAGTCACTTTTTTTATAGTAATCTTTCCCTATTTCAGTGGATGCATTATAGGAAGGGAATAAATAAAATAATAAAAAAGGAATAATGATATGCAACAACACCGCCACATAACCGGCCTTCGATCTGCTTTTCAGCGCACCATATAACATAAACAACAATGTAAAAATATATACATGAACGAGGGTTGGTAAAAAGACTGTAAAAAAGGTCAGGGGTTGGTTGATCAGCAACACCAACACCACCGTAATAAACACCCCAACCGCTTTCATAAAAGTGTTTTTGATGAATGCGAAAAACAAGGCACTGCCAAAAGCGATGAAAGTCAGATTGCTGACCATTTTTCCACGGTCTTCTCCCGGATCAATGTACTGACTCAGTAACTCGGGGTTGTGTTTGCCCAGTAAATAGATCAAGGTCAAGGCTAATGAAATCACCAACATCAATATCACATCTCGTTTGCCGGTTGAATAATAATTTTTGTCATGCAACCATGAAATCTCTGTCAGATAATGTAAAGGACCTAAAACACCATAGGCAAAGAGGAATAATTCGAAAGGGATAATGAAGGCCAGCACGCAGGATACCAACATCAAAGCGATATTGATATAATCTAATTTATAAACACTGTTCATGACCATAAGGGCAAAGGACTTTTTTTTTCAAATGTACAATTTTAGCAGCCGAAAAAGCATTTTTCAGGGGGATTGATTTTTTTATTTGGGCATAAGATTTTTTTGCTGTAAAGCCAGATGGAAATTTTCATTTTGTATTGAGTTCTGCGTAAAAAAAAAGGCGATGTTTTTTCGACCATCGCCTGTTTTTGACATTGTTGATTTCATTTTTTTTACCTGATCAGCGTCACATTCCCTTTGAAGTTCTTTTTGATATTATTGCTAAATTCAACATCAATGACATAAATATAGACACCCATTAACTGCGGTACACCGTTATATTTACCATCCCAACCACGACCTTCCACATTGGTGGTCGTAAATATATTTTCACCCCATCTGTTGTAAATATCCATCTTAAAAGTTTTGATACCACTCGACAGCATTTCACGTGGTAAGAAGTAATCGTTGATACCATCGCCATCAGGAGTAAAGGCATTCGGAACATTTAAATAACAATCGCGTTTGACCCAAATACTGTCTACCGTGCTGCAATCACCGTTGCTCGCTTTCACCCAATAATAGCCCGGTTGGGTTACTGTAATACTGCTGGCGGTTTCACCTGTGCTCCATTGATAAGTAGCGGTCGGGTTATTCACATCTGCCAATAAAATGGATCCCGTAACACCGGGACACATCATCGTATCGGGCCCTAAACTCAATTGTGGAAATCCGTTGACCGTTATCAGTTTTGAAAAGGTTTTATCAGGGCAAAATGTTGAATAGGCATTCAGTAACACATTGTGGGTTCCGGCATTAGCCCATGTGTGCGTGGGGTTATGGGTATTGGCAAGAATACTACCATCAGCAAAATCCCAATCGAAATCGGTGATATTAGGGGTGAGATAATCGTAAAAGGTAACTTTTTCACCTAAACAAATAACTGAGTCAGTCACAGTAAAATCAATCACCGGAACACCATCTACAAACAATAGTCGTGATGTGCTGTCTTTACATCCTAAGGTATCTGTCACTACATGCCATAGGGTATAGGTTCCGGGCGACAAATACTGATGGGGGAGTGGAGTATTCTGTGTGGGTGTACCATCACCCCAGTTCCATTCGTGTATCCAGTTGGCCCCTGCCGGATCTGGCAGATCTAATACCGGTGTAAATATAAATCCAAGGCAAATCGAATCGAGAATACCCGTGGGAGGTGTCGTATTATTGATCATGGTGAATCCTGAATACAGGGGATGCCGGATATCAATAAACAATGTGGCAGTATCGGCACAACCCCCATTGGTCACAATCAATCGAATGGTATTAGTGTCTTGCGTAAAATAAACATAAGGAACCGGATGTTCGAATGTAGAATACCCCCCGTCGCCAAACAACCAGTTAAACTGAGTTCCTCCCTGCGATAGATTGGTTAGAAATACGGTATCATCTACACAGCCCAAATGTATATCGGCGGTAAAGGCAGCCTTTACGGAAGTATCTACCGAAACTACAATCGTATCACTGGCTGTACAGTTATTGGGTGTAGTAACCGTCACATAAAATGTACCGGGTGAATTGATCACACGGGTTTGATTGGTACTGTTGTCGTCCCACAGATAGGACAAAAAGCCCGGTCCGGCATCAAGAGTAAGTTGTGAGTTGGGACAAATTACCGTATCATTGCCGATATTGATTGTCGGTGGCGTGATCATCGGTGTGGGTACAAAATTATATTTCACTATGCCCGCCCCGCCGGCTTGGGCGTTATAGCTGGTATTAAAACAAGGACTAACCGGATTAAGTACCAAACCCGGATTACCTCCGGTGCCATTTACATTTACACCGGGAGGAGTTGCCGGCGTCGAAAACCAAACCAAACCACCACCACCACCACCACCGGGACCATGGCAATTGTTGGCAAATAGTACATTGAGGTTTGACGCTCCATTGCCACCCTTCACGTCTATATTCAAATTGCCGGCAAAATTCGGTACATCAAAATAAACACTACCACCGGCCCCGCCACCCGGAGCACCTTCATCATTGATTTGGGGAGGCGATTCACCGCCATTCAGAATATTGAACCCATTACCGGAAATATTGTTGGCTTTGATAAACACAATGGCACCACCGTTACCACCATTGTACACTTGTTGTCCGTTATCGCTTTGTGGGCCACCACCGCCGGCACCCATAAAAAGCTTGGTTTGCACATGGTCGAGACTGATACCGCCAACACTGTAGATCAAAGGATTGGCAAGGCATCCATTATATTCAAAACCACCGTCACCCCCTTTGCCACCATTTCCACCCCCACCGGCACCGGTATTGCCTGAATAAGATCCACCCCCGCCATTGGCGAGTTTTCCTTTACCGCATTCTTGCCCGGGCACCCAATCGGCTACACCCTCACCTTTTTTACCTTCCGGTCCAAAAAATGCCTGCGCTGAAAAATAATTCAGACTTCCACACGAAAAAGTACTTCCCCAAACATCGCCACCGCGGTAGCCTTTGTATTGGGTAACGATATCTGCATTGAAAGTCAGGGTATTGGGTGTTTCAAAAATCAATACACCACCGGTAAAACCATCCCAAGGCGCGCAGGTTAAAGGTGCTGTGATGATGGGATTGGGATATATGGGTACGGTAACAATCTGCATAAACGATGTGTCGGCAAAAACATTGCAAAACGGACTGACAGTAATCGTATTGTTCGGGAAGGGATCGACTGCAATAACATTGGTAAACAAATATTTGCCCGCTTCATTCAGGGCAACTGTATCACCATAGGCAGCAGTATTGGTCTGGTTGATGGTAGCGCCTTTCATTTTCATTAAAATCACCTTATCGCCAACCGAAAACCCATTGGTGGTGCTTACTCCGATTACATTTTGCGTGATACTGTATACTTTCGCATAGCTGTTGATGAC
>CAZFKA010000209.1:0-5394 GCA_964519155.1 uncultured Bifidobacterium sp.
CTCAGGGTAATGGGTCGCAATTGCACGCCGCCTCGGATCGCTATAAATACTATCCCCAACGACAAAAGATAGAGAACCAGATGCTTAAGCGAGAAAGGCTGTAGGGTATTTCGTCTTGAAAAATAACGAGAGACCAAAACCAATAGGGTCATGCCCAGTACAAACAAGGCACTTACGTACCAAAATTTGCTCAGGTAATTCGGCAAGAGATCAATAAAATCAGATTTTTAACTGATCAGGTCAAAAACATCGGCAGACATACGTTTGCGGACATAGGGGAAATACGCTATATCGGCAAATTCGAAAATGAAATACAAACCATTGCAAAGCACAAATAGGATACTCAATACCGTCTGCACACCTTTTTTCGCTATGCTGCTATGCGGAAACAAGGCGATCAGAAGAAAGACGGCATTGACGGTAAATAAAGCGGAGAGGTCGAAGCGCAGGCTATGCCATATCACGGAAAGGTAGTCGCTAAATGACGCAACATTAAAAAAATGCTTGTTCGCCAAAAAAAAGAGCAATCGTGTTCCCTGGCTGAGCAATAACAACAAACACACCCGTGCCAGCATGTTTACATAAACCCGTGGAAGCAAATAGTCTTTTTGAATCATAATTACCTCTTACGAAAAAGGACGAGGATTCAAATGTAAGTCTATTTTTTGAGTGGCGACTCGTCAGAGTTTATAACTGAAACCAACATTCAGTACCTGCTTCAGTTGCAGCCAACCGAGTGGTCCGTATTTGTACACGATATTGCCTTTTTCATCGGTCGTTTTTTTCGTTTTTTGGGCAGGTTGATCATTGTCGTACAATAGGGTAATACCCAAACCGGCACCGAGAAACTTATTGAATTTCATGGCAAAAAAATGATCCCATAAGAGGTCAATATTCCCCGGATTATCTTTATACGTAACGATTCCGTTTTCAATCGTATTTTTTGCCAGATAGTTTGCGTAAGCATCAAACCGTGTATTATACACGATATTTTTTCCCAGGTTGGTTTTGTATTTAGTGGTGAAATAAGCACCCAACTCCATGCGGGAAGTTTTGCCCTTTTGTACACCAAATGCCGGTCCAAATGCTGTATAACGCGCATTCACCAGCGTGAAACGACCCGCCAGCGGGGATACAAACAGCGAAAAATTGTCACTCGGTCTATATTCTGCTCCCAAAGCCAAAGTGAAGTATGCAGGAGATAAAAAATCGGATATCGGATTAGTCCTCCAAGCCGGCAATTCATAATTGTAGCCTTTTGTAAATTGCGATTGAAACCTGAATAGGCCGGTGAAATAGGTATATTTTTTTATTTTCTTTTTTGATGCCGACCATGTACTCGGTTGCGTGCCGTACCGAACAGAAAGATCCATTCTGTCATCTAATTTGCGTGGTACAAAATCGTTTGAAGCTACATAATTTAAGCCGTAATACAAATCAAGTGTTCCTTCAAAGAGGGTTCCCCCTTTGCGTCTGTTTAAATAGGCATTGACTTGTCCGTTTGCAGCAAATGATAAACGTTCGCCGCCGGCAGCCCAATTTTCGAGCATTGCCTGATTGATACCGATATTGATCAATCCTCCTTTTTTCCAGCCATCATCTTTGATATCGCCTTTAACCTTTAGATCTTTTTGAAGATCATCCGATTTTTTGTCAACATTATTTTGCGCAAATATTGATCCGGACAGGCATACTGCCAGCAACAGGGTAAGTGTTTTCTTCATGAGCGTGGTGCTTTAGGCCGCAAAAATGCATCCTTTCTTTCGAAAGCCACACCGTAAAAAAAGCAATTAACGAGTTCTTTATTTTTTCAACGCGTCGCGTATCTCCATCAGTAACGCATCGGTGCTTGACGGACCGGCTGGGGGTGGAGGCGGATCGGCTTTCTTCATCTTGTTCATGGCTTTCACCATCAAAAAAATCACGAAGGCAATGATCAAAAAGTTGACGATATTCTGGATGAACATACCGTATTTGACTGTGGCTCCATTGATGGTTGTTGACAACTTTTCGAAATCGTTACCCACCAATGTTCCGATGACCGGCATCAGTACATCGTCGACCATTGAGGAAACTATTTTTCCAAAGGCTCCGCCAATAATAACGGCAACTGCCAGATCCATAACGTTACCCTTGAGGGCAAATTCTTTAAATTCTTTGATGAAACTCATGTGGTGCTATTTTTTTATCCGCAGTGAAGATAGAAATAATTATTTCTTTTTTAAAATGAAAATCACTCAATTTTTTTTCAAACCGGGAAATTTCATTTTAAAGTTTCGCAATGTTTTGCATACGGTTTCTGCCACAATATAATTTTTATACCAATTCTGATCTGCGGGCACGATAACCCATTCCGGACGGTTGCAACTATTGATGGCTTCTTCGTAATATTGGCGGTAAGTGTCCCACAACGCCGATTCACTCAGATCATTTTCGTTGTATTTCCACATTTTTTCCGGGATATTCATGCGTTCTGTCAGGCGCTCTTTTTGTTCTTCCTGCGAAATATGTAAATAAAACTTCAGTATCGTTGTTTGATTGTTGTTGATGAGATGGTCTTCGAAATCGTTGATCGATTTGATTCTTTTTTTTGCCGTATTTCTATCGATCCAGTTATGTACCCGGGTCACAAGGATATCTTCATAATGCGAACGGTTGTGTACCTGTACCATCCCTTTAGCCGGCGTGTGTTGATGTATACGCCATAAAAAGTCATGTGATAGTTCTTCGGGGGTGGGTGCTTTCCACGATTTAACATTTATGCCCTGCGGATTCATACTTGTGAACACGTCTTTGATCAATCCGTCTTTGCCACTGGCATCCATCCCTTGAATGATGACTAGCAACGCATGTTTGCTTTCAGCGTATAATAAATTCTGCAGGGTTTCAATTTCATCGAGATAATTGCTGGTCATATTTTTGATCCTATCCTTGTCAAGTGTTTTTGGTGCTCGTGTGGGGATCTTTGCAAGTTTGATACCGGGCATAAAGATGTAATTTGAGTGAAAAAAATTAAAATGATCAAAAAAAGCCACAGAAACTGCGGCTTTTATCGTTTAAAATGTTGACAGCGATTAAGCCTTATTATCGCCTTTATTAAACATTCCCTTGATCTTGTCGAAAGCTTCTTTTGCCATATCCTCTGCTTTATCGGCTGCTTCACTTAATTTTTCTTTGGCTTGCTCGGCAAAATCCTCCAGTTTTTCTTTGGTATCTTCTGCAAGGTCTTCCAGTTTATCTTTTGTGGCTTCCGCAAAATCCTGTGCTTTATCGCGGTAGGTTTCTTCTTTTACTTCTGCTTTTACTCCCGAAAACATGGCGTCGATATTACCTGCCATGGCAGCCGGTACTTTCGATTTCACATAAGTTACGATAGTATTGATGGTTTGTTGTGCCTGATCAGCACTAAGGCCAACTTCGCTGATGAGTTTATTAATTAATTCCTGCATGATTTGTATTTTGGTTTATCCCACAAAATTAACGTTATATTCTAAGATAACAAAATCAAACTGAAAGGCTTACTTGCCTTACTTTTGCAAAAAATTTTATTATGAAAAAAATCTTTTTATCTCTTTTGATTTTTTACAGCTTTCAATTGAGCGCTCAATACAAATATTATAAGGATTCAAGTTATACACAAGCATTTTCGTTATTAACCGGTGCGCAATCGGTTAACAACGGACAATGGTGGGACGACGACCAGTACGTGGTACCGCTTGGTTTTAATTTTCGATTATTTAATGACAGTGTCCAGGAAGTAACGATCGGTGGCGCAGGTGCTTTGGTGAGCAGCACACCTGACCCCGATAATGCAAACTATATTACCGGAATAGTTGCGCATGGAAGTGATCTTATCGACCGCGACTCATCCGGCAATAGCAGTATGTCACCAATTAGTTATACAACCAGCGGAACAGCCCCGAACCGAATTTGCAAAATTGAGTGGATCGGCGCCGGATTCTACAACGCAACGAGCAATGGCTTTTTCGACGATTCTGTCAATTTCCAGTTGTGGCTATATGAAACAACAAATGTTATAGAAGTACATTTTGGCAATGGCAATTATATTTCTTCATTTACTGACTTGTATGACGATGGGCCAGGTGTTTGGTGTGGTCTGATTGATTCATTGGATGTAAATTCGCCAACCGGTGCCTGCCGCATCATGTATAATTTTGCCGGCAATATGAACAGCCCTCATTTAGATTCCGTTTTCTCACTTGATTTTAATGTCCCACCGGGGGTCACCGGAAATCCTGCTCCGGGGATGGTTTATCGTTTTTCACCCAAAGTGGCTGCCGGGGGTGGCTTGGGTTATGAAACCACAAATGAAATTGTCCCTTTCGATTTTGAGTATTTCAAATCTGCTGAAGAATTGCGATTGAATATTTATAGTGATGAACAGTATTATTATTCATTATGTGACATGAACGGGCGGATTTGGCAAAAAGGCTCGACCACAAAGGGACGCCAAACCATTTCAACCCGTAATTTGCAACCGGGAATGTATATGTTTAAACTGAATTCTGCGCATAGCAATACTTCCCATAAATTCGTGCGTTAGGTATTGTTTGATCAAGCATTTTGGGCCAATTGGTGACTGAGTGTTTTTTTTGCCCATACCAATTTCAATTTATCCGCTTAAATTTGCGCACTTATGGCAAATGAACAAAACAATTTAGCGGCTATCATTGCGCATTGCAAAGAATACGGATTTGTGTTTCAAAGCAGTGAGATTTATGATGGACTTTCTGCGGTATACGATTATGGACAATGGGGGGTAGAACTCAAAAAGAATATCAAAGACGCCTGGTGGCGCAGTATGGTCTACATGAATGAAAATATTGTGGGGCTCGACTCGGCGATCTTTATGCATCCCACCATATGGAAAGCCAGCGGACATGTAGACAATTTCAGCGATCCCATGATTGATAATAAAGACAGTAAGAAAAGATACCGTGTCGATCATTTGATTGAAGGATATGTAGAGCAATTAGGAGCAGACAGTACGCAATCGGCTGTTGGTGAGGCATTGATCACGCAAATGGAAGCCTTGCTGGCCGCAGATGATTTTGGCGGACTAAAAAAACTGATTGAAGACAATAATATCAAATGCAGTATCAGCGGTACCTGTAACTGGACCGATGTACGACAGTTTAATTTAATGTTTGCTACACAACTCGGTTCTGTGGCTGAAGAATCCGATACCATTTACCTCAGACCTGAAACAGCACAGGGCATTTTTGTCAACTTTTTGAATGTGCAAAAAACCGGTCGTATGAAAATTCCTTTCGGCATTGCGCAAATCGGAAAGGCTTTCAGAAATGAGATCGTCGCCCGTGGATTCATTTTCCGTATGCGTGAGTTTGAACAAATGGAAATGCAGTTTTTTGT
>CAZFKA010000210.1:0-5350 GCA_964519155.1 uncultured Bifidobacterium sp.
GGTTTGTGCATTGATGTTTCAGCAGACTGACGCACAAAATATGCGCAAAACCTTAAAGAAAAGGACGGCTGAAGCTTGCGTTTATGGAAATTTAGGGTACTATGGTAATCCGCATTGGGGCTTGGGAGCCAGTATGCAGTATTTACATGGGATTGGGAGAAAAAAGCAATTTTTTAGTTTTGGATGTGGTCTGCGCGCCAATGTTTTTTTCAGTAAAAAAAGACAATACACCACTTCAAGTCCGGCGCTGGTTGAGCGAAACATTGGTGGGGCCGATTCAATGTATATGCCTGAAGTTCAAACCAATACCCTCAATGCTTATTTTGCTATAAAAATCCATATCAAAAGAGGGGTAGACGTGCATTTCAATACAGATCTGGGCGGCATCAATTTTGGCGACAGCAAAACCGGTTATTTCCACTCACATGAAACCTATCCGATACCACCCGGATTGAAATACAAAACTGAGCCTTATGCCTTCAATATCAATATGCTGAATGGCAGTTACGGGTCCATCATGAGTGAAGCCTATGGTTCATTTAAGCTCAATGATGTACTGCTTTGGCGGCTCGGCTTTAATTATTACCGCAACGAATATAAGATCGACTCAAACATTCCGATGAATGGCAAACGATTCTATCAAAATCACTGGATGGTGATGAGCGGACTGGCATTTAATCTGCGTTGGAAAAAAGATATTGAACAGGCCCGGTATTTTTAAGGGAACAATAGAGACAAACATTTTTACACCTGGTGATCCGGGTGTTTTTTTTAGCCAAAATCGAGTACTTTTGCAACACTTTGAGCCAAGCTAAAACAGTTGCCTATCATACCCTGGGGTGTAAACTGAACTTTTCTGAAACCTCCACTATCGCCCGTCAGTTTGAGGAGAATCACTTCGACAAGCGTGAATTTCAGGATGAAGCTGACGTATATGTGATCAATACCTGTTCGGTGACTGAAAATGCCGACAAAGAGTGTAAACAACTGATCAAACGGGTCAAGCGAAAAAACCCTGAAGCTACGGTTGTCATCACGGGTTGTTACGCACAACTAAAACCGGAACAGATAGCGGCCATAGAGGGTGTAGATCTGGTGATCGGTGCCGGCGAAAAATTCAATGTAGTTGCGCATGTATTGAACCATCAAAAAGGCGATCAGACAAAGATCTGTAGTTGCGATATAGAGGATGTGGAGGGATTTCACAGCGCCCATTCGATCAACGACCGAACCCGTACATTTTTAAAAGTGCAGGATGGCTGCGATTACAACTGTAGTTTTTGCACCATACCCCTGGCACGCGGGCACAGCCGGAGCGATTCGATACAAGGTGTGCTGGATAATGTGAAAGAACTAGCCCAAAATGAGATCAAAGAAATTGTGTTGACCGGGGTTAATCTCGGTGATTTTGGCAAAGGATTCAATGGTGCCCGTAACAGGGAGGAGTCATTTTTTGATCTGGTCAAAGCACTTGACCGGCAAGCTCTGATACCACGATTCAGGATTTCGTCGATCGAACCAAACTTGCTGACCGATGAAATTATTCATCTGGTGGCTGAAAGCCGGTCGTTTATGCCACATTTTCATATTCCCTTACAAAGCGGAAGCAATGCCTTGCTGGCTTCGATGCGTCGACGTTACCGACGTGAACTTTATACTGAGCGGGTGAATACCATAAAAACCCTCATGCCGCATTGTTGTATAGGCGTTGATGTAATTGTTGGCTACCCCGGCGAAACAGACGAAATTTTCCGGGAAACATTTGACTATCTGCACAGTCTGGATATCTCATATCTTCACGTTTTTACGTATTCTGAACGCGACAATACGCAAGCGATCAATATCAATGAAGTCGTACCTCTATTCGTTCGAAAACAACGCAATGCCATTCTACGCGATCTTTCAGAGAAAAAATTGAACCATTTTACAAATCTGCATCGCGGTCAAAAACGGCCGGTATTGTTTGAACACAGCGAAAAAAAGGGGATGATGGATGGGTATACCGATAATTATATTAAAGTCAGTCGTGTGTTTGACATTACTAAGGTCAATACGATTGTAAATGAAATCATTTAAATGATACGGACTACGGCTGTGCCGGTTGGGGACTCATGAGCGATGCAAGTCATTTAATCTCTTGCCCATTTTCTTTAGCGTACCGTTCCTGTGCGGCATGCAAATTTTCCTCAGCGATCTGTATACTCGGTTCCTTTTTTAAACGATTTAAAAGCACTCGTACATCCACATCTTCCGTTTCGTCATCCTCGTCTCTTTCGGGCTTATTGCCGATTTCTTCGATTTGAGTATAATACTGATCCGTTAAGCGTTTCATTGTGTGCAGATACTGCAACAGGGCATCTTTCAGCGGCGCAGAATTGCGATAGTTTTTCATTTGCCTGACTTTCTTCACCGAGCTATCGAGATATGCCGACAACGCGGTGTGAAAGGGTTTCAGCGATGCGAAATCCTCTTCCGCTATGGCCACTTTTAATTGCTTACCCCATTGCACATTCAGTTGCTGAACTGTGTCGAGTATCCCTGACAACGTATTGTTAAAAACAATTGCCGGAAAACTTTGCGCATCCACTGTTTTGAGGAGCATAGTGGTTATGAGAACCAACAAAATTCTTCGCAGATACATGCTGTAAAGGTACACCCGCTCATCGTTTCGACGCTTAGATTTTTTTGCCGATGCGATGAAGCACTCCTGCAAAGAACAAAAAAAGGCTCCCCAAAAGGAAGCCTTGTGTTATTCATTTTTTTGCTAATTATTCAATCAGCATTTTTCTGATGACACTCGACCCGTCAAGCTTTATTTTTACAAAATAAATGCCCGATGCAAGATCAGCGAGATTTACAGACTCTTTTTGGCTGATTTGGCTCATATGCAATACCTGCCCTGTTCCCGACAGTACTTCTATTTCTGCCGTTTTGTATTGCGCGGGAAAGTCGATCACAAAATTGCCTTTATTGGGATTAGGATACACCGAAATTTCATTTTCGTTGAAACTGCTTACACCGGCCGGAGCAGCATTCACCTTGATCCATATATCATTTAGGTCAAAAAACACATTTCCTGCTCCTTTTACTTTTATTCTCCCCCAGTTCGTGCTTACATTGGGTACACCTACCACCTTCGATCCGTTATTGGGCACTCCGCTAGCCATAACATAGGGCCAGGTTTTTCCACTATCGGCAGAAAAATAAATATCCACATTTGACGCGGTAAATGGTGCAGCATCTGTACCGGCTACATCCCAGGTTACTGTTGTTTGGCCGAAAGCATTCAACGATTGTCCGGCAGTGTTGTGACTTGTAACCCTAAACAGCCCGGTCGTACTTCTCACGTCAAGTTTCAACGTATCAGTACTGGTATAAAAAGCACCGTATCCATTGTGGATATCTCTCAGGGTACAACGGAAACGCAACATCCGTACATTATCGGGTAAGCGTTCCCCTTTGTATGACTCAAGATTTTGCAACAGATAACTGAGTGTAGGAAAAACCCGGGTGGTTGAGCTTACCGGAAGGAATGAGCGCAAAATGGGCGCTACAGTAGTCACAGCGTCCCAGGCACAGCCACTCCCTCCACGATCATACTCTTCCCAGCAATACGTAAGCACATCGTTATCCGGATCACTTCCGCTGGCCGTCAACTCGAAAGAAGTTCTGTAAGGAATGATATGGGTTGCAGCGATTGGGTTGAGTGTAGGCAAACCGTTGTTGGAAGCAACATTTGCTGCACAGGCCATCACGCTCGTACCGGTCATTGATTCAAGGCTGCGTACATGGTAATAGTCGTCGCTATGGGCCATAATATCGTCACTACCGCATATGCCGGCATACCCCATGATGGTGGTTGCACTTCCGGGTTCGTATGCCGAAGAACTACTGCGGTTTCCATTGCATGAGCCGGTTACCGAATTGAAGGTATGATTACCCCCAAACTGATGTCCCATTTCATGAGCCACATAGTCGATGTCATACGCATCACCCACCGGGTTTGAAGAACCGGTTACCCCCTGAGCCTTTGAGTTATTGCTACACACACAACCGAGCGAAGCGATACCTCCACCACCGGTGCTGAAAACATGACCAAAATCGTAATTGGCAGAACCAATACGTTGGGTGACTACAGTTTGATTTTCACCCAGCATTGTGCCGCCATTATTATTTGTATAGGGGTCGTTTGATAAAAAGATCAGTGTATCATTTTTGGCAACAAGATTCGCATGCATCGAGAATTCCTTTTCAAATACGCCATTTACTCGGTTCATACTGGTTACCATAGCACTGAGTACGGAAGCTTTGGTGGGATTTGCACCGCCTACAGCAGCCGCATATTCCTGTGTACAAGCCAAGGCCAAACGGTAAGTCCTTTTGTTGGTTCCATTCTGCTTGTACGAAATTTGGGGCAATTCCTGATCGGCAGTGATGCTCATAGCCTGTTCTTTGGCTAATTGTTCGGGCATATCTTCCGTGAGACAACTCATTCTTTCGCCCAAAGGTTTACGCGCATCTTTTTTATAGTAGATCATATACCATTCGGTTGTTAGATCGGTATAAGGATCAATAAAATAGGTCTCTTGTCCATTGAATACTTTGGCATGGAATCCAAAAACAGTGAAATCAAGTTTCGCCGTAATAGTTGGATTGTCAATGCCGATCGCTGTATAGGTTTTGATTTGCGGATATTTATCAGCCAATGGCTTTTCCATCATTGGGCATTCGAAAATACGGAATTGCATTTCATTTCCGAGTGGATCGGGCAGGGAAATCGTCTCCATTAAACCACTTGCCTCGGTGGGAACCATATTTTGAAATAACTGAAATTCATTCGTATTCAGTTTGGCCAGCCTATAATTTTCGACGCTAAGTTTTTGCTGACCGGGCACTGCAACATGCTGATTAGAAGACACAAACCACAATTTTTTAAAATCGATAGCGTGGGAATGAACAAAGGTGCAGACGCTTAACATCAGCAAGAAGACTTTTTTCATAAAAATAGATAAAAATTGATGATAGTGTTTTGTAGTAATAGAGAATGCTTATTCAAAATTTCGTTTAACAAAGTTGGGGTCGTTTTGACTGTAGCAGGCGTAAAATGTCTTTTTATTAAAGATGAATGGAGTGGCATAGTAAATGTCTCCATTTAAATTGATCATGATACGGGTGCTTTGGCCGTCGCAATCGATACGGGCTGTGAACAGCGGATTGGCCTCATCGACAGCTTTAAATGACATCAGATCAGGATATTTTGCCTGTAGAGCGCTGTCCATGGTTACTGTTCGCTGTATGGAAAACTCCTTGCATGCTATGGCATTGTTTTGGTATAACGGCAATACAATCT
>CAZFKA010000211.1:0-5344 GCA_964519155.1 uncultured Bifidobacterium sp.
TTACCCATCTCGACGTTTCGGCTGACCACATCGATCATGTATGCGACGTATTGATGAATATGGAATAATAAAAGCCCTTATTTTTCAGCATCCACCCATTTCATATGCACAAGATAATTGTTGTTTTCGCCAACTTGCATGGCATTGACCTTTAGGGTATCTGTCTTCCATGTCGTAATTGGATTGATCCTGACCACACTCCCACCGATAGTGATATCGAGCGGCATGTCAAATCCCGGTACGCAATGGGTGTATCGATAGGTTAGCATTCCGTGGCGATCATTCCGAATTTCCAAAACCGGCAACCCTATATTCCGTAGATATTGATCAAAAAATGCGCTGAAATCAATCCCACTAAAGTGACTGATGAGTTGTTCAACCTGTTTACTGCTGACCAGCTGGTGAAAGAAATGAGAATTGATTTCTCTGAGCATGCTGAAAAAAAGACTATCGTTATGCATGATACACCTAATCATATGAATAATTTGAGCCGCTTTGTAGTATTGGTCTGTTGTACCGGCATCGCATATATCCAATCGTCCCTGAATAGCACGCACATTTTTGATCAAGCGCTTTTTACCGGCCTGGTAGGAATTTGCTGCTTCTTTGCCAAACCGCTCATCCAGATAAATTGTTTCAGCATAACTGGCAAAACCCTCATGCAACCAATTGTCGGCCCGGTCGAAAGCGGTGACATTATTGCCAAACCACTCGTGTGCTGATTCGTGTACGATGATATAGTCGAACAACAATCCGTTGCCGGTTTCACTAATATCATAACCTTGATACCCCGGCAAAAACCGGTTTCCATAAGCAATGGCACTTTGGTGTTCCATCCCGAGAAAAGGAGCTTCAACAATTTTATACCCGTCTTCATAAAAGGGGTAAGGGCCAAATTTCGTTTCAAAACAACGGATGGTGGTTTCTACCTCTTTAAACTGTGATTTTGCTTCCTTTTCATGGGCTGTTAATGCATAAAAGTCAAGTGTTAAGGGGCCTTTTTCGCCCGTAATCGTATCGCGCCAATGCTTATAATTGCCTATATAAAAGGTAATATCATAGGTATTGATTGGGTTTTGGGTTTCCCAGGTATAGATAGTTGACTTCCCCTGTTGATGTACCCCCCCTCCAGCCACTTTTAGTCGACCATTTCCGATGGCTAAGTAAGGCTCCGGCACGATATAGGTTTCAATAACTCTTTCCGCTTCATCTCCTTGAAAATTTTTACAGGGAAACCAGATACTGGCTCCCTCCGTTTGACAAGCCACCGACATCCACTTTGAGCCGTTGGGATCCTCTTTAAGCACAAAACCTCCGGTCCAAGGCGGCATTTTAGCTTTAGCGGGGCGACCTGCATAACTGATTTCCACCGCAAACTGATTCCCTACTTTCAGTTCATTGCCAAATGATCCTTGTATATAATAGGCATCCCCTTTTCTTTGAAACGGCAATTGCCGTCCTTTATAGACAACCTTTTTAATTTGCAGTCGATGATCGAGATCTATTTGCATATTCGCTGATGGTTGCGACTTGACCAGCGAAGAGATAATACATTTTCCATCTATAAAACCATCAAGTTTACCGAAATCAATCTGAAGATTATACTGCTGCACATCCCACCAGTTTCTTGATGGATTATTGCTGCATAAGCGATCCGGATGCTTAGCCATGATAAGCATCGGAACAAATAACAGGCAACAAAGTATTGTTTTCATTTGGTAAATATAACTTGCTATGAGATGACTTCAAAACAAGGATTAGGGAGTTTATAATTGCGTTTGTTTCGCCGCAGAATCGCTACCTTTGCCGTTCTAATGTTTTCTTTTACAACAAATTTAAAATAAGATGTTCCCTCATTATGATGTAATAGTTGTTGGAGCCGGTCATGCCGGTTGCGAGGCAGCGGCGGCCGCAGCGAATCTGGGGTCAAAAACCCTCCTGATCACGATGAATATGCAAACCATCGCCCAAATGAGTTGTAATCCGGCGATGGGGGGAATTGCTAAAGGACAGATTGTTCGCGAAATTGATGCCTTGGGCGGATACAGCGGAATTGTTTCAGACAAATCGATGATTCAATTCCGAATGCTCAATAAAAGCAAAGGACCGGCAATGTGGAGTCCGCGGACACAAAACGATCGCCATCTTTTTGCGGCTACATGGCGTGAATTACTCGAAAAAACTCCGAATTTGGATATTTGGCAAGATTCGGTTTGCGGACTGATTGTTTCACGTGGAACAGTGGAAGGCGTACGAACAAATTTGGGTATTGAAATCAAGGGATCTTCGGTTGTCTTAACGAACGGAACCTTTTTGAATGGTGTAATCCATATTGGGGAGAAAAATTTCGGTGGTGGTCGAATGGGGGAGAACAAAGCCAGTGGCATCACGGAACAATTAACCGAACTGGGGTTTCAAAGCGATCGTTTAAAAACAGGCACTCCGCCGCGACTTGATGGACGAAGTTTAGACTATGCAAAAATGGAGATTCAAAACGGCGACCCGGATGTGATCGGATTTTCATTTTTAGGAAGTCAGCATCCCTTCGTGGGTGAAGCGGCCTCTAAACAAAGATGCTGCTGGATCACTTACACTGATGAACGTGTTCATGAAATGCTCAAAACCGGTTTTGATAAATCGCCCATGTTTCAAGGTCGAATCGAGGGTACCGGCCCGCGCTATTGCCCTAGTATCGAAGACAAGATCAATCGTTTTGCTGACCGTGACAGACATCAATTATTTGTTGAACCCGAAGGATGGAATACTGTAGAAATTTATTTGAACGGCTTTTCGACTTCCTTGCCCGAAGAGGTCCAGTACAAGGCCCTAACCCTGATTCCCGGCCTGGAAAAAGTCAAAATGTTCAGACCCGGTTATGCTATTGAATACGACTATTTCCCGCCCACGCAGTTGACCTATACGCTGGAAACAAAATTGATTAAAAATCTCTTTTTTGCCGGACAAATTAATGGCACAACAGGCTATGAGGAGGCGGCATGCCAGGGGCTAATGGCCGGAATCAATGCCCATCAGTCGGTTCATGGAAAAGAAGCATTTACATTGAGCAGGAGTCAAGCCTATATCGGTGTGCTTATCGACGACCTGATCAATAAAGGTACTGATGAACCCTATCGGATGTTTACTTCCCGCGCTGAGTATCGAACCTTACTCCGACAAGATAACGCTGATATTCGATTAACGAGCCTCAGCCATCAACTCGGATTGGCGTCGGATGAGCGTATGTTTCACGTGGAACAAAAAACAAATGATGTGGAGAAAATAAAAAAGGGGATGAAGGACATTTCATTTGAACCCTTGCAAATAAATCCCTATTTTGAAACGATAGGTTCTTCTCCCCTGTTGGAGCGGACCAATAGCATTAAAATTTTATTGCGCCCCAATGTAAACCTTCAAGATTTAGCTAAATCGTCGGATGAATTAAAAAATCTATTGGAGGATGTTTCACGTGAAACAATTGAGCAAGCAGAAATCCAATTGAAATACGATAGTTATATAGAAAAAGAAAAGGAACTCGTTTCAAAAGCGAATTCACTTGAAGAATTAATTATCCCCGAGAATTTTGATTACGAAAGCCTAAAATCGCTGTCATCAGAAGGGAAACAGAAATTCATGAAAATTAAGCCCCGCACATTAGGACAAGCTGGAAGAATCAGTGGTGTGAATCCTACGGACGTTCAAATTCTGATGGTCTATATGGGTAGATAGTTTCCTATGATCCCATGGAAAAACTAAAGCCTATCATACATCGTATATTATTCGGTGAAATTTATCTCGATCGCAATATTATTTCTGGTTGCTGTTCTATCGTGTTGCGATGGCGTGGGACAAACTTTACGGATTGATTATGCAAATGATTTTTTCGCCGGCACCGATCGCTTTTTTACACAAGGTATCAGAATTGAATTTATCCATCCGATAGCGAAAAAAACACCGGTTCGTTTTTTAAGTCTGCTTAATGCAAACCACAAAAAGTCAGTCTATAGCCTTGCTGTTCAACAAGATGGCTTCACCCCCTCAAGTATAAGCCGCGATACCATCATGCAGGGCGACAGACCCTTCTGTGGTTCTTTGTTTCTGACCAATAGTCAATACATAATAAACGAACAAAAGAAAGTGATCTACCAAACCCACATCGCGTTGGGAGTCATCGGTCCCATGGCGTTGGGCTATGAGGAACAAACCGCTATTCATAAAAGCATTAAGAATATATTGCCGAAAGGCTGGCGTCACCAGATTCAAAACGACCTGATTGTCAATTATACATTTGCTATGCAACAAAATCTATTACAAAATGAGCTTTTTGATGCCAACGCGCTCACCCAAATCAGGGTTGGCACAATGTTTACCGACTTATCCGGTGGTGCAATGTTACGTATCGGCTTCAAAAACAACTGGAATCCCGTTACAGTCTTCGCAAAAAAGGGCAAACCCCAGCTTTTTATGCATACAAGTGTTCAACTAAAAGCAGTCGGTTATAATGCAACCCTGCAAGGTGGCCTGCTAAACAGAAACAGTGCTTATACAATTTCAAGTAAAAATATACAACGAATAACATCGTTAAGCGAAATAGGCGTAACAGCATCATTCCACAATATTTTGGCGACTTATACACAATGCTACCTGAGCAAAGAATTCAATACCGGGCTACGTCACCGTTGGGGCAAAATTGGATTACAAATCGTCTTTTAACATATGTTGTCGTATCGTTAATATTATGGGGTGCTTCCCTAAACGTTTGGGCAAAAATTCGCGCCCGGGTTGCCCTTTGACAAAAACGTAGCGTGGGATAAATGATCAATTTTATTACCATAATTAAATCGTTTCGTTTTACTTTTATACATTCAACCAAATCAGCATGTTTTCACAAACCAGAAGAAGCTTTCTCCAAAAGACAGGTCTGGCTTCACTTTCAGTACTTTTTGGCGCTGACGCCTGGAGTAAAAATCTACATAATGCCCTCGACAATTTTAACGACGTTGATCCACAAATACTCGCGGGCGACGAAGAATTCTGGCAGTATGTGCAACAAGCCTATACAACATCAGGAAGCATCATCAACCTAAATAATGGCGGGGTTAGTCCAAGTCCAAAAATCGTGCAGGATGCAATGAAGCGCTATCACGATATGTGCAATGAAGCCCCGAGCTACTATATGTGGCGTATACTCGATCAGGGTAGAGAACCCCTGAGAGAAAGACTTGCAGCACTGGCCGGTACCGACACGGAGGAAATAGCCTTGCATCGGAATGCATCGGAAGCACTCGAAACGGTAATTTTCGGATTGGACCTAAAACCCGGTGACGAAGTCGTTCTCTCTAAACAG
>CAZFKA010000212.1:0-5275 GCA_964519155.1 uncultured Bifidobacterium sp.
AAATACGGGTGAAATTTTCCTTGATCAGCCCATTACCGGTGTTGCCGCGACTACCAATTTCCAGTGCAGCATTTAATTGTCCGATCGTATTCACCGTGCGTCTGATCGGATAGCCTATGCCCAGTGTTCCGGCTGTTTTACTGATTTGATATCCATTAAAACTAAAGATATCTTTCCCGGTATAAAATCCTGCTCTAAAGGTCATCTTTTTCCAATAGGTATTTACCGATGATGGATCGGGTACAAAAGCGGCACCGAACCTCAACGTCCAGGCGTTCGCAGTTGAATCGGCGTAAGTAAATGAAGTAAAACGCTTCCAGTTCGCAAAAGAATAGTCGGCTCCAATCTGCCAGTTATCATCGTGTGCCAGCAAAACACCCAAAGCTGCTTTAAACGGGATACGCATTTTACCCTGCATATCGATACTGCTATCAACCCTACTGATAATATTTGAAACGTCGCTATAATAAGACTCCCAATACATTTCTTTTTTGGCTTTGATCTGTTGCGCGCCGGTAAAGGTTGCACCGATTTTGAGTGTATATGACGAATCGATGGCTTTATTCATCAACGCACCGGCCTGCCAGAAAATTCCACCAACAATGGTTCGTCCGTAGATATTGCTTGACAAAATATTCAAGCTATCGTCAAAACTCGACTCGCTGGCATTGGTAATATTGCCAAACTGATAGCCGGTATTGAAGCCTAAAGAAAAATCTTTGATACGGTAAGCTGTACCCACGTAAACCCTTTGCACTCCCCCACCGCCATAATAGGTATTATGCGCTTCCTGATTCAGTTCCGGATTCATTTGATCAGTTTGCATATTGTACCGCACACTCGACAAAGGCAGCAAACCAAAACTGAAACCCATTTTTTTAGAGATCGGGAAACCAATATTGACATAGGCCAGTGTACTTTTACCCACTTTGTTTGAGGCAGTTGCCGATTTCAACGTTGTAAAATGACCCGTTAAGCCAACCTGATAGCTGGCCAATTTGAGACCGGTATACGTTGCAGGATTGATCGGATTCGCTACCTGAGGATTATCATCGGCAACCGAAACGCCGCCCATCCCTAAATTAGCAATATTTTCAACATCGCGTAAATTTCCAATTCCGTAGCGGGAATACGGCGAATTTTCCTGGGCCTGAAGTGAAAAATGGAGGGATAAAATGAAAGAAAAAAGTAGAAATCTATTTCTGTTGTTCCAATATTGCATATAAACCTTTGAAAAGGAAATTAGTGTCTGCAAATATCTTCTTTTTCATACGGCTTTCAAAGAATGGGGCATCACCGCCAGTTAAAACTGCGTTAATTTTGCCATATTGACTGCTGTAAAAATCAATCATACCTTCAATTTCAGCCACCATGCCGTTGATCACACCACTTCGGATAGCCGTTTCGGTATCATAACCTAAAATTGAAATATGACCTTCGCGTTGCACGAGGGGTAGTTTTTCTGTAAATTCATGCAACGAGCGCAAACGTAAATCGACACCGGGAGAAATAGCCCCACCCCGAAACGCATTATTTTTTGCCAAAAAGCTATACGTGATGCATGTGCCGATGGATACCACCAGACTGTCTTGATGAGGAAATTGTTTGCACAGTGCCGCCACCAACGCGAGCCGGTCGTTCCCTAATGTTTCCGGTGTACCGTATGCATTGAGAAAAGGCAATTTCGTTTGATTATTTAACACCGTCAACCGGGTATTTTCAGCGAGATAATTATCGATACTTTTCGAATGATTGATTACCGACGATAAGATCGCTTTTTGCGGATTGTGTAATGCGATAATCTTCTGTAACGTAGTGATAGCATCTGATTCCGTGAATAGAAATTTCTGAGCCAGCCTATCCCCCTGGAAAATAGTTGCCTTTAAGTTTGTGTTTCCAAAATCAATACAGAGTGATACCGGTTGCATGTCCTTGTTGGTCTGATTTGTTGCTAAAAGGCAATAATAAGAAAATGTTATTATTAATTTATAAAAATGATAGATAAGTTTCTAAAAATAGAACTATTGCGCTTTTAATGCTGATAATTAAGCGATTAAAGCGTGAAGGCTTAGCGTCAATAAAAGACCGATGGGTGAGAAATTCGCGGGCTTTTAAAAAGTACTCCTGTTACAAATCTTCAATCGACAATTTACGGAAATGGCCATTCATTTGTATCCGCTTCTTGAGATTTTGCAACTCTTCAATCGTTGGAATGATCTTGCGTAAATGTCTTTGTATATATTCTTGTCGCTGGTCTTCGCGCATGAGGTTTACAAATTCATATTCCTGCTCAAGCGTCATGCCTACATGATGGGCAATATCATAAGTACATAAGATCTCATCGTCTTTTTTATAATCTTTTGTCACCTCCAGCAAATCATGAAAATACCGTACTTCACGAAGGATATTTTTCATTTTATGATCGATACCATTCCCGATATTTTCCGGGTAACTCACAATGGCTCCACTATATAATTTATCCGGAATTTCTTTTATGATTTCCAATACATTGAACAAACGGATGCCTTCGGTTTTGATATCCAATTCTCCGCTTTCATGTTCTTTTTCGATACTGAGAATACTGACGGTGGCGCCAATTTCACTGATGTTTCCATTGATGACACTGGGAATGCCAAACTGTTTTTTTTCGGCATAGCATTCTCCGATCAATTGTTTATAACGGGGTTCGAAAATATGCAGATTGAGTTTTTCGCCGGGAAATACAACGATATTCAGCGGAAAAATTGGGATGAAATTTGTCATCTCTCAAAGGTATTGTACAGATTCGATTCTTGAAAAAAAATCTAAGCCCGCGGGTGAGTCTTTTCGTAGATTTCCTTCAACTTTTCAATCGTATTGTGGGTGTAAACCTGGGTAGCCGCCAAACTCGCATGCCCCAACAGTTCCTTGACGGCGTTCAAATCGCCACCCTGATTTAAAATATGTGTGGCAAAGGTATGCCGCAAAACGTGTGGGCTTTTCTTTTGCAAGGTGGTAGCAGTACCGAGATATTTTTTTACCGTTAGATAAATATACTTTTCATAGAGTGGCTTTCCATTGGGCAAACTCAGCAATTGTTGGTGACTGATCGACTCAAGGGCCGCACGATCAGTGATATACCGTGCTATCTGTTCACAAAGAATCTTTTGCAACGGAATGATTCTTTCCTTATTTCCTTTCCCGAGCACTTTAAGTGTATGCGTGTGCTGATCGAAAGACGACAGTCGTAATCCCAGTAATTCAGCTCTACGCATACCGGTTTGATACAGCAATTCGAGCATCAAACGATCGGTTTGCCCTTTAAAATCGTCCGTAAACGAAGCATGTTCGAGCACCTGCATCATGGCGGGTTCTTGCACAAATCCGGGTAAACGTTTCGGATTTTTGGGGGAGATAATCTTACCCATCGGGCTACGGCTGACCAACTGCTTCCTGAGTAGGTATTTGTAAAACGATTTTAGGGTCGAAATTTTGCGATTGATCGAGCGTGTGCTCCAATTCAACTCATTGATCTGGGCCAGCCAGCTACGGATATGGATATGGGTGATCAGTTCTATAGCCGGTGAGCCGAACTGGGCATTGACAAATAAAAAAAACTGTTCAAGATCGGTTTGATAAGCTTGAACAGTTTTTACTGAATATCTTTTTTCAAACTGTAAATACGCCGTAAATCCGGTGATCAGTGATTGCATTTACGCATTTTTACAGTAAAAATACAAAATTATCTATTCTCTGATACCGTCTACAAATTCTTGTTTGTAAATAGCTTTCAGAATTTCTTTGCGACGCACCACAGACTTCTTCACATAATGCTTACGTTCTCTTAATTGAATTAAGATATGCGCTTTCTCGAATTTCTTTTTGTACTTCTTGAGCGCTTTGTCAATGCTTTCGCAATCTTTTGAATCAATGATTAACATACTTGATAATAGTTAAATTTTTAAGGAACGCAAAAGTAAGTCTTTTTTACAAAAAATCAAATTTTACTTGAAATATAATAATTTTATACATTTATCATTACTTTTGTTGACTATGTCCTATCGCTTTCTGGCTTTGATTTTGCTGTTTTTTGGTGCTTGTAAAAAGTATTCCGATCCCGAACCTTTTACCGACAGCCGAATCAAAAACAAATACTGCAATATCCCTTCAGCGATCAATTATAATTGGGATTTCCCGGGTATCGAAGATAATACAACCTGCATCTTTCCGGCACAGATCTATTCCGGTAATTATCTCTTTCACGATACCGTAACCGATGCTTCAGGGTTGTATATCAGTCACGACTCGTTTCCAATCGCCTTCGCCCAGCTTGATTCCACTAAGCTTTCTATCAGTGGATTTTGTGTGGGTAGCAGTTACTCGGCTACAGCGAACCGTTTTTTTAAATTTACCCTTGACTCAATACAAGGTCATGGCCAAACATTTTGCAACAATAAAGACACCATTGCCGGTAGTGGATACAAAACCAGTCTGTTGGATACCACACTCATACAAATCAACTACCGCTTGTACACCGATACCGGTATCGTTTATCACAAAGGCACTGCCGTTAAAAATTAACCTGAATGTTTACAGGCATAGTAGAATGTGAAGGTAAAATTACCCATTGTCAATACACAGGTCAGGTGCTGAACCTGATCGTTAGCAGTCCGATTTCGGCAGAACTGAAAATTGACCAATCGGTTGCTCATAATGGAATTTGCCTCACCGTGACCGAAGTCAATGAGCATACACATCATGTGACGGCTGTCGACGAAACGATGCAAAAAACAAGCATCGGCAGCTGGCAAACCGGCGATATCATTAATCTGGAACGTTGTATGAAAATGAACGATCGTCTTGACGGACATATCGTGCAGGGACATGTAGATACGTGCGCAATATGCCTGGCCGTGAACGGTACCCTTGGCGATCGCATCTACCGTTTTCAATATCCTGAAAAATTTGCTCATCTGTTGATCGAAAAAGGATCTGTTTGTATCAACGGCACGAGTTTGACCTGTTTTAATATTACCGAGCATTCGTTTGACGTGGCCATAATTCCCTATACATACGAGCATACTTCTATACGATTTGTTCAAGCCGGAGATGCGGTGAATATTGAGTTTGACGTCATCGGTAAATATATCGCACGATTGCAGGGCAAATAAAGCTGCTCGTTTTTTTCGTTTCAAAAAATGCTTCGATCAACGTTCAATGGTTAGCGTTGATCTGTTAATGAAACACCAAATTTTTGCTGCTTCATCAATCCATCTGCTCCGATTTACGTTGAAAT
>CAZFKA010000213.1:0-5239 GCA_964519155.1 uncultured Bifidobacterium sp.
TAAACGGAATAGTCGTCACCTCTTGCAGTGCGTGATAAAGCATTTGCCCTAACTCTATTGGTGCAAAATATCCGATATAATCATCGCCTTGTGCAAAATATTGTGATCGGCATGAAATGATGGTTTTTGCTTGCCATTCACTCAATTGATTACTGGCATATAAATTAGGTGTACTACTCATTTCATCATAACCGTCTAAAATAAAAATAAATTTATGATGCGTGCGTAGCCATTCTATTTCTTCCGCAATAAATCCTTTTTCGGTGAGGGATTGATGGTTGATAAACGGTGCTCCGGCAAAGGTGCCATAGCCTTTTGCATATTTTACAATGGCATCATTTTCTTTTTCTGAATATCCCAGATTGCGCAGCGCAGTGGGTATACTTTGGTTGATAATTTTAAAATAGCCGCCACCACTCAGTTTTTTAAATTTCACCAGTGCAAAATCAGGTTCTACACCCGTGGTATCACAATCCATGACAAGGCCGATCGTACCGGTAGGTGCAATAACGGTGGCTTGGGCATTGCGATAGCCATACTTTTCACCCATTTGTACCGCATCATCCCAGGCATGGGTCGCTGCAGTTAACAGGTAGTCGGGACAATACTGGGCTTTGATCCCCTGGGGTTTGATCTCGATGTCTTCAAAGGCATCATGAGCATCATAAGCGGCAGCACGATGGTTCCGCATCACACGCAACATATGCTTTTTATTTTCTTCGTATTTCGCAAAAGGTCCGAGATGTTTGGCCATTTCGGCTGATGTTTTATAGGCTACTCCGGTCATGATCGCTGTCAGTGCACCGGCAATACCGCGGGCTTGCTCACTATCGTACGGAATACCTTGAACCATCAGCAAGGATCCGAGATTGGCATAACCTAAACCCAGGGTGCGATAGTCGTAACTGAGTTGTGCCACTTCTTTGGAAGGAAATTGTGCCATGAGTACAGAAACTTCCAAAACCACTGTCCATAGACGGGTTACATATTCATAACCTTTTACATCAAATTGGTTGGTGTCTTCATTGTAAAAGCGGCGTAAGTTCATCGAAGCCAGATTACAGGCTGTATTATCGAGAAACATGTATTCGCTGCATGGATTGGACGCTCGAATTTTTCCCCCTTCCGGACAGGTATGCCATTCATTGATGGTAGTATCGTACTGCGTACCCGGATCTGCGCAACGCCAAGCTGCATAAGCAATTTGCTCCCACAGGTCTTTAGCAGGAACTTTTTTCATCACTTTGCCATCGGTGCGGCCTTTCAGTTCCCAGTCTTCCCCATTTTGCAATGCGTGAAAGAATTCATTCGGTACCCTTACAGAATTATTTGAATTCTGTCCGCTGACGGTTCGGTAGGCTTCACCTTCATAATCGTGGCTATAGCCGGCAGCAATAAGGGCAGCTACTTTTTGTTCTTCTTCAACTTTCCAGTTGATAAACTTTTCTATTTCCGGGTGATCAAGATCGAGACAAACCATTTTAGCGGCACGACGGGTTGTACCCCCGCTTTTGATAGCACCGGCAGCCCGATCGCCGATTTTCAGAAAACTCATAATACCGCTCGACGTACCCCCGCCACTGAGTTTTTCTCCTTCGCCCCTGATATTTGAATAATTGGTTCCCACCCCGCTGCCATATTTGAAGATCCGGGCTTCACGAACCCATAGATCCATGATACCACCTTCGTTCACCAGATCGTCGTCGACGCTTAAAATGAAACAGGCATGTGGTTGAGGTCGCTCATAAGCATTCTTCGATTTTTCGAGTTTACCCGTTTTGGGATTGATGTAGTAATGGCCCTGTGGTTTACCCGTAATGCCATAGGCTGAGTGTAAGCCGGTATTAAACCATTGCGGGGAATTGGGTGCACAACTTTGGTTGAGTATTGTGTATACCAGCTCGTCATAAAAAATTTGAGCATCCGTTGTTGAAGCAAAATACCCATATTTTTGTCCCCATTGGCGCCAACAGTCAGCCATGCGGTGCGCGACCTGCTTAATGGACGTTTCGCGTCCGAGCGATCCATCAGCCTGTGGTACCCCTGCTTTACGGAAATATTTCTGGGCGAGGATATCAGTGGCGATCTGGCTCCAATGGGCCGGAACCTCCACATTTTTCAATTCGAAAATAACTTCTCCATTAGGGTTACGGATGATTGAGGTGCGATAATCATATTGGAAAAGATCGTATACACTTCCACTATCCTGGGTGTAATACCGGCTAAACTGCAAACCGCTGGTGCTTGTACTTTTTTTACTCATCCTGGTTAAACTGTTTTTATATTTAAAAAATTTTATGGGGTCAATTTCTACTCTATCTGTTGGGGATAGTTATTTTTTTTGTTCGTATCACTTGCTGAAAAAGTAGAATTTGGGGTCAACGATTCTTTCGAATCAACACAACGAAGATATTTTCTATAAACTTTTTCGGTTCGTTTCCTTTTCCACAGTTTGTGTATATTAACAATGATTTTTGGCATCAGCCAGTAAAATCAATATGTACAACGATGTGAATAAGAATAATTTTTTTTTTTTGATTTATTGGTAAAAATTACAAGCAGCTATTTGGATAGTTTTGGTCAGCACAGATCAAGGTCAATCACCGCTTTTTTCGCTGCAAAATACCGGTGACGCGTTTTTATCTTTTTTTCAGGATCGAAGGGAGTCGTTACACGCAGATTCTGCGGCACCTGTATCAGCTGTGTTCAAACAAACGCTTTAGGCCGGCACAGGAACATCCGCGTGGGATTTTTTTTATTGGCCCGACCTGTTTGGTGAGCGGCTTGTTTCGTATTCTTCGGCGGGTCAGGTAAGGGCGGTATGCGCACAAAGGGTATGGTCAATTGCTCACCCTGAGCGGAGAGAAAGACCCGTCTGCAAAAATCAAAAAATAATGCCTATTTTAGCCACTTCTCATGCCTTATCCCTCGGTCTCACTCATTATTCCTTGTTTTAACGAATCTGCGCGAATTCCCCTTTTATTTGATGGTTTGCAATCATTTGTTGATCGTTGGCAGGGTAAATGTGAGTTTATTTTGGTTGATGATGGCAGTACGGATCATACAGCGGCCATAATAGTCGCGCATGATTTTTTCAAGGACTACCATGCCCGTGAGCAAATTTTTTTGCTACAACAATCGAATACAGGAAAGGGTGGGGCGTTACAAGCCGGTATAGCGCGTGCCCGCGGAGAATTTGTGCTGACCTTAGATGCCGATATGGCCACTTCCCCGCTTGAACTCTGTCATTGGCTGGCGCAAAAAAATGTCTTTAGCGACAACGAAATTCTGATCGCGTCGCGTGAACTAAAAACCTCTTCGGTAAAGGATTCTGCAAAACGAAAATTTGTCGGACATATATTCAATTTCATTATTCGTCATGCTGTCGGGCTCGATCAGCAGGATACGCAATGTGGTTTTAAACTGTATCCATCGGCTATAGCCCGTCAACTGTTTGCTTCACTGCAGACACCCGGTTGGGCACATGATGTAGAAATTCTCCTCAAAGCCAAGCAAGCGGGTTATCGCATTACCGAAATGCCGGTGAAATGGGAGGCAATACCCGGTAGTAAGGTCAATATTGTGCGAGATGGCTGGCAAATGTTTTGGGAAGTCATGAAAATCAGAAAGCTCGTGCACAGGGCAAGTTGAGCAGTAGGTCAACCTCGTGTCGTATGTTTATTCCACCGTTGAAATTTTAATCGTATTTGTGGGTAAATGATCTTGTACCGGTGTGCTCCCCGTATTAATCACTACATCGCCTGTCTTCAGTAATTCTTTTTCCTTGATAATGTTGATCTGATCGCTGATGATCATATCGAGACTGATCTCCTTATTATAAAAAAATGCCTGCACCCCCCAGCTCAGACTGAGTTGATTAACCAGCGATTGGGTTTTGGTGAAAATATACAAAGGAGATTTGGGTCTGAAACTGGAAAGCATAAATCCGGTATACCCACTTTGAGTCATACCGATTATGGCATTAGCGTGCACATCGTCAGCTATTTTGCACGCATTATAACAAAGGGCATCCGACAGAAATGAGGGTGAATGCTGTTGGGGAATCAGATTTTTATTGTATACAATTTCTTCTTTTTCCACTTCGCTAATTATTTTACTCATCGTTTCCACTACTAAAGCGGGATGTTGCCCCACCGCGGTTTCGCCACTAAGCATGACCGCATCAGCGCCTTCGAGTACGGCATTGGCAACATCGGTGATTTCACTTCGGTTAGGCTTCACCCGGTCAATCATACTCTCCATCATCTGTGTGGCGATAATAACCGGTTTGGCCCGGTGTATACATTTACGAATGATGTTCTTTTGTATCATCGGAATCTGCTCAACAGGCAATTCTACGCCCAAATCGCCACGGGCGACCATAATGGCATCGCTGGCCAAAATGATCTCGCGCAATTGATCGAGGGCTTCCGGTTTTTCAATCTTGGCAATGATCTTGGCATTACTTCCTTTTTCTTGCAAAATCCGTCGCAATTCGCGAATGTCTTCCGGCTTTCTGACAAAACTCAGCGCTACCCAGTCGATTTGCTGATGGATAATGAAATCGATGTCCAGCAAGTCTTTTTCTGTCAGCGCCGGCAATGAAATTTTTGTTTCCGGAAGATTAATTCCTTTTTTTGAGCTTAGCAACCCCCCGGTGGTCACCATAGCCGAAACATCATTGTTGTCGTGTATCGCGGTGATCTGCACTTCAATTTTACCATCGTCGATCAAAATTTTTTCACCTACTTTCACATCGTTGTGAAAATTGGGATACGATAAGTAGATCCTCTCGCGGGTGCCCATACATTTTTCGGGTGTAAAGGTTATGATGTCTCCATCGAACAAATCGACGCCATTATTTTCTACTTCACCGATCCTGAGTTTAGGTCCTTGTAAATCGGCGAGTATGGCGATATTGAAAGGATATTGTTCATTGATTTTATTGATGATGCTCACCACCTCCGCATGGTCGTCATGTTTGCCATGCGAAAAGTTGAGCCGGAATACATCCACCCCGGAGTGTACAAGCGAAATAATTCCTTCATACGTATTGCAGGCCGGGCCTACTGTAGCAATAATTTTAGTCTTTTGATTTTTTCTGGCAAACATGCGGCAAAGGTCAGCAATTAATTTCTTGACACAAAATGAAGTTTGGGTTATACACTATATTATTTGTTTTGCAAAGTTGTTACCTTGCGATTCAATCCTGTATTGAACATGCAATCCAGCCTATACC
>CAZFKA010000214.1:0-5195 GCA_964519155.1 uncultured Bifidobacterium sp.
GTGGATTCATTTTCCGTATGCGTGAGTTTGAACAAATGGAAATGCAGTTTTTTGTACGTCCGGGTACGCAAAAAGAGTGGTACGAATACTGGAAAAAAACAAGGATGCAATGGCATCTGGATATGGGTATTTCGCCGGAAAAATACCGCTTTCACGACCATGTGAAGCTGGCACATTATGCGGATGCAGCCTGTGATATCGAATACGATTTTCCGATGGGATTCAAAGAAGTGGAAGGTATACATTCTCGAACAGATTTCGACTTAAAGCAACATCAGGAATACAGCAAAATGAAACAGATGTATTTCGACAATGATATTGATGAAGCTACCGGTAAACCTTATGGTAATTATATTCCTTATGTGATTGAAACGTCGATCGGACTCGACAGAACATTGCTGATGGTCATGAGTGAAGCCTATACAGAAGAAGACCTGAGCACTGCAGAAAAACAGGACAGCCGTGTTGTACTGAAATTTCCGCCGAAATTAGCGCCGATCAAATTAGCGGTTTTACCATTGATGAAAAAAGATGGATTACCTGATATCGCGCGAGAGATTATGAATACATGCAAAGACAGTTTTCTTTGTTTTTATGAAGAGAAGGATGCCATTGGTAAACGATACCGCAGGATGGACGCTTTAGGTACTCCTTTTTGTGTTACCATCGATTATCAAACCAAAGAAGACAATACGGTGACGATCCGTTACCGTGATAGTATGGAACAGGAAAGGATACACCTAAATGATGTGAAGGATATTGTGATGAAAGAACTGAAATAAATTCCGGCGTTTTGCTGAAAAAAACTTTCATATTATTATTAAGGCCGTATAGCAATGATAAGAAATTGAATGAAAGATTGTGGAAAGAACTTGCTGCTCACTATAACGAAACCGGACGACATTATCACGACCTGACTCATCTTGAAAAAGTATTACAGGAATTAATACATTTTGAATCGCTGATCAATGATTGGAACACCCTTTTGTTTTCGCTCTTTTACCACGACATTATTTACGACGTGCAAAGCAATACCAATGAGGAAGACAGTGCAGATTATGCAGCAGAAGTAATGAGCCGTTTGAAAATTCAGGACGCGATGATTGAAAAATGCCGGCTACAAATTCTGGCCACCAAACAACATCAGAGCAACGGCGATCATGATACCGATCTGTTCACCGATGCAGATCTGTCGATACTCGGCAGTGAGCCGGAAACATACAAACTATACGCTTCGCAAATCAGAAAGGAATATGCCATTTATCCGGATGAACTTTACAATCCCGGCAGAAAAAATGTACTGAATCATTTTTTGCAAATGAAACGCATCTTCAAAACCGATCACTTTTTTGATAAATATGAAGAAAAGGCCAAAGCAAATTTATTGAACGAAATGGACCTTTTGTGAGAACCACTAAGGTACAAAGACACAAAAAACACAGCGCGATTATTTATGTGATTATGTCACGAAGCCCAAATAATTTCAGGCCATCGACACAACTGGCGATAAACTATTCACTGCTTGCTACTTACCGCTTACTGCCGATTGGCGACTGCCAACCGCCAACCATATTTTCAAATCTTCAAATTGACCCTATTTCTTCCCCTGATTCTTCAATCTCTCCTGCTGTTGCTTTTGCATTTCAGCCATACGCGCCATCAGTTTATTCTCTTTTGGCGGTTCTTTTTTCTTGGCTTGGATCTGCGCATGTATTTTCTCCGGATCGATAATATAATTCTGTATCACATATTGCAAGGCGATGGTAATGACATTCGATACAAAGTAATAGAAAGTCAGTGAGGCCGGAAGTTTATTGAAGATTCCCAAAAACATAATAGGCATGATAAAGGGCATATACTTCATCATCGGATTGTTTTGGTCGGCAGTCATATTCATGCTATACAAGGCGAGTATCAAACTGGTGATGACAAACAATAAGGTGAACAAACTCACATGATCGCCATAGAAGGGAATGCTAAAGGGGAGGTTTAAAATAGAATCATAGGTTGAGAGATCTTTCGCCCACAAAAAACTCGACTGCCGTAGTTCAATCGCGTGCGGGAAGAACGACAATAAGGCAAAGAATACCGGCAACTGCAGCAATGCCGGCAAACAGCCACCCAAGGGATTCACACCGGCTTGTCGGTATAACTTCATTTGCTCAACACCAAAAGTTTGCTTGTCTTCTCCATGTTTTTCCTTTAGCTCGTCGAGTTCAGGTTTCAGCGCTTTCATTTTCGCACTCGATACATAACTTTTATAGGTAAAGGGTGACATCAACAAACGAATAATAACCGTGAGCAAAAGGATAACCATACCATAGCTGGAAAATACTTTCGCTAATCCATTGAAGATCGGAATGATCAGCCAGATATTGATATATTTCACAAAGCCGAATACTCCGTAGCTTAAGGGGATAATTTCTTCCAGGTCTTTATGATAGCTCTTTAGCAGCTTATAGTCATTTGGCCCTAAGAACATCGTAAAATTGACACGATCAGATGACGCAAGGGTCATATGGGCGTCAAAGTCAGACAGCGTATGCAATGCTGTATCCTCGGTTGCCGGTTTCACATTCACTTTTGCCGACGCAATTACCGGGCTGTCGGTAATAAGTGTTGTATTAAAATAGTGTTGTTTGAAAGATAACCACTTTACACTCTCTTTCAGGTCATGGGTCTTTTTCTCGCGGATCGTAAAATAATCGTATCCTTCTTTTTCAAGATTATAACAGATTTGGGTGTATTGTTGCTGGCTGGCCAAATCTTTTTCGGTAAGCAACGATTGCGACACCCATTGCAGACTAACGGGCTGGGTTTTATCGTTTCCGGTAAAGCGTGCCTGTACATTCATCATATACCCCGCCGGTTCGAGACGGTAGCTGAGCTCCATAGCTGGTGAAACAAAACTTAGTACTTTTTTATCGGCTGATACTGTAGAGGTAAATGTCAAACTGCGTGAATGCAGCATACTGCCCTGCGCGGAGCGAAAAGCATAATCCATTACATTGTTTTTTCCGGTAAAGAGCAACAAAGGTTTGCCATCAAAGGTTTTGAATTTTTTCAGTTCGGCTTGTGTGGCATAAGCACCCTTATTGGTGAAAGTGATCGTGATGTCGTCATTCTCAATCACTGTCAGTTGTTCCGGAACATTCGGTGTAGCCGCTGCCCCCGTATCGCTTGCCCCGGCGCTGACAGGGATGCTGTCTTTTGGCGTGAGTGTCTCTACCGGTTTTAGTTTTGCCTGCGCAATTGAATCCGCCTTGCGCTTTTGTTCAATCTGGGTTTTTGTATCCTGGTTGTAAAAAATATAACCAATAAGCATCAACATGAGCAATCCAAACCCGATAACCGTATTTTTATCCATTAAATAAGCGTTGTGTATAATTTGAAGCAGCAAATATAAGTCAATAGCTCATTCTGACACTTACAAAATATTTTCAGTAGACCTGCTTATTCAATTTTTCCGGTCACGGGTAGGCGTAGATTTTTATCTTATTGCGGGTTGGAAAAGCAACAATTCCTAAAAAAAGAGTATTTTGTTACCTTATACCACTAATATGAAACAGGGATTGAGCAGGTTCGACCTGACAATGATCGTGATCAGTCTGGTGATCGGCATGGGCATTTTTCGTACACCGGCTTCGGTCGCCGCCGATGCAGGAACACAATTGGTCTTTTTTTCAGCCTGGATCTTTGGCTGTATTATCAGCCTTTGCGGTGCGTTGACATTCGCCGAAATTGGTAGCCGATACCCCTGTCATGGCGGATTTTTCAATATCATGGCCCTCACGTATAATCCGGCAACTGCATTTTCCATCAATTGGGCTACTTTGATCTCAAACGCGGCCAGCACGGCTGCCGTTGCCTTGGCGGGTACTGAATATCTGTTTGCGGTTTTTTATCCGGACACTGCAGTGGTGAATGATCTGTATAAAAAATTCTTTTGTATCGGCATCATTATTTTATTGTTTGTGATCAATTATGTCGGATTACGCATGAGTGCGACCATGCAAAATTTGCTGATGTTGCTCAAAATCGGGATGATTTTACTGATCATCGTTTCCCCTTTTTTTGTTCACGCTTCCCATTATTTCCTTGATTCAGCAGCCGGATGGAAATCGTTTTCCTTGCTCGCATTTTCGATGTGTTTCAAATCCGTATTCTTTACCTGTGGTGGTTATCAACAAACGGTCAATTTTGGCGCTGATATTAAAAACGGAAATACCGAATTGCCCAAAGCCATAATTATTGGTTTCCTGGTGATCATGTTCTTATACCTGTCCATTAACTTCGCCTATGTTCGATCACTGGGCTTTGAAGCCCTCGCGGGGACTAAAACGCCAGCAGCATTGATCGTACAACAGATGATGGGAGAGAAAGCAGGAATTGCTTTTTCCTTTCTGATGTTTTTTTGTGTCATGGGCTATGTAAATGTTTGTATGCTGAGCAATCCACGGGTATGTTATGCCATGGCCCGCGAAAAACTGTTGCCGGCACCTTTTGGCATTATGCATGAAAAGACCCAGGTGCCACGGGCTTCACTTGCCCTATTTTCTGCCATCACCATCATCACCTTGTTTTTATCAACTGAATTTGATAAGATCGTCAATATCATCATGTTTTTCGATTCAATCAGTTTTATCGGCTTGATCAGTTCGATTTTTTATCTGCGTCGTAAAAACATTTCTCTCCTTACCGACAAGCCCTACAAAATGGCCTTCTACCCCGTATTGCCTGTCCTGTTTATTCTAGGATATCTCGGGGTTACAATCAGTGTGATCAGAAACGACGTGATGGCGCCCATCATTGGATCGATTGTTTTTGCAATCGGCTTGCTCATTTTTTATTTGGTGCGAAAATCGAATACACGTTCAATGAATAACAATGAACCAAATTAATCGTACCCTCCTATGAAATTGCATGCATTAATCATCCTGCTTTTTCTCCCCTGTATGCTATTATCGGGCAAAAACGACAATGATCAACGATTTTCTTTGGGTACGAAACATTGTGTACTACGTAAAACCATCGTCAAAGAAGGGGCCTTGACCCTGATCGCTTTACACGACAATGAAAATACTGCCGTAGAGGCTTATCATGCATGGACCGCCGAACTCAATATCAATTTGCTTGAACTGCATCAGTCGGGCGATCGCTACCTGCAGTTTCAGTATCGCGGATCGGTGTATGAA
>CAZFKA010000215.1:0-5164 GCA_964519155.1 uncultured Bifidobacterium sp.
GTGCACCTGTATAATTAAAGGTTTGTGAACCACTTGGCAGGAATTGTGCAGCAGCAGATGCATAGTAAGTTGTCGTTACCAACGGCGTCACAGGGAAGTTAACCCCACTCGCGGCAAAGCCTAACGGAATACCACCAACCGGTTGATCATAATAAATTATTTGATTGCCCGGTGAAATAGCATTCAGATTTGAAGTTACACCCGGACAAACTGTTGCCGGAGTAGCTGTAATCACTGTAGGGACAGGCGGCACGGTTACTACTACCGAAACGGTTGTAGACACTGTGTTTCCGCAAGGATCCACTGCCGTAACTGTATAAGTCGTTGTTCCTACCGGTGGATTGAGAACGGCGGAGTTTCCACTCACAACATTGATATTTGCCGGCGCTTTGAAATTTGTAATTGTTGCCACAAAAGAAGGCGCAAATTGATCGAAGGAATTACTATAAAATGCAAAAACGTCGCCGGAATTTACCGGTATACTCGTATTTCCTGATGCTGTAGTTGCTGTTAATTGTGTGTACGTTCCGTTCAAATAATAGCCAAATCCATCCCATCCCGGGTCACTATGCACGACATTCCATGAAAAACTCAGATTTCCGGTTGCCGAAATAGTTGTTTGATATCGGCTATACGATCCGCCTGGACCTGTGGTACCGCTGTGGATGATATTCGCAGGGGCTCCCGCAGCATTTGTTGTACCATTACCACCTCCGGTATGTACGGTTGTCCAGTTTGCCGGAGCGTAAGGCCCAGCAAAATCATTGTTTACAATACCCATTGGTATAGTCGGCGTTACCACAGGGCCACCTGTCCACATTGTATTGACGGGAGACGATCCACCGGTGGTATTGAAAGTCAGTGTAGTATTGGGCACATCGTTGCAATATGCTGTTGTACCGGTCACGCTGATAGCCGATAATGGTTGGGCCAGTGATACTGCCACGGTATTGGTGAAGGTACATCCACCACCATCAGTTGCGGTAACGGTATAGGTAGTATTGGCGACAATATTGGTACCCGTTACGGTACGATTTGGATTCGTCAGAATACCTATGGCCGGTGTCCAGTTAAAAGCACCATTCGGCAATGAATTAGCTACGATACTCACACCCGGATTATTTAAAATCACCATATAATCCTCTACTTCTCCATACAAGCTGGTGCTCGCCGTTGTATGCGTATTCCCATTCGAACTCTCGATACCGACAAATCGCATCAGGGTTGGCCCATCCACGACACCCGCGTTTGGCATGGTGAATGTGAATGAATTGGTGGTTACGCCGGGTGAAATGCCCGTCAAGTATAGTCCGGGGCTACCAAAAACACGTTCAGTGGCCACTTCAAACGTTCCGTTTCGATTGAGATCGATCCACAGAGAGATCCCTGTGCTCCATGAACTTAAACCACAACTTGTCAGATCAAAATTCACCGTGTATGTGGTACCATTTACTAAAGTAATGGGAGCAACCGTTCCTGTGTAATTAGCATATTGCTGCATACTGGAAGCAGGTAGCCCATTGGCAGCTCCTGGTCCGGCAACACCGCAGACTGATGAATTATTGAGTGCAGTACCCACGATTTGTAAACGAGCAATTTCGTCATCTGCAGTACCAGTAATTGTTGGCCCCGGAACATAACCGGTAGGAAATAAAGCTGGTCCCGCAACGGTATCCGCAACGGTTAAAGTAGTTGTACCCGGGTTACAAACATTGATAGGTGAAGCGGTTGCTGTAAGTAAATAGGGGGTTACCGCGCCAACTGTCATGGAATTGATTACCGGAGAAGCCCCTGTTGGAAAGGCAGCCGGTAACAGATTCACCGAAGTCGGACAATAACCTGAGGCATAAGATACTTGATTCGACCCGACATTTGGATTTGGCAGGACTACATTATCTTGTGCAACGACAAAGTATTGTATCACATCTCCCAATACCGGTGGCGAAGTGAGCAAAGCCGGGTTTAGTTGGAAGGTGAATGGTGAGGCAGCATTTGAAGCTTCTACCCATTTCCATCCATTGCTACCGGCATTATTCGCTAAAAGCACATTAGCCTCAGTTGATTTTTTATAATAGACACGAGGTCGGGTGCCTACAGTACCATTGATGCCTGATAAATCAGTAATTGTTGCGGTAAGAATAGGAAGGCCTCCACAGTTACTGATATTGGTAATTGGCGTGTAACTGATCACAGGTCCTACCGCATCACTTGCTGTCGCTACAAATTGAAGGGCTCCGCAATCTGCAGGCACCGCTCTTACTGCCAGAGCATAGTCGTCAGTAACGGCAGGTGCAGCCGTTGCCACCGCATTACTTTTTGCAAAAGAGGAACCCGAGGGCGCCCAAGTAGGTGGAATTGCGGCAACTGCTGTTAAGTTATTCTGATTGAAAGAAGACGACTCACGAGGCGACATAAACGTTTTGTATAGTGCGCAAGACGTGTTCATATTTACATCGTTGATGAGATTGTATCCGTTTACCAAAGGGTTTATTGTGCCTTCAGCGTACCAATAACTATTTGCCACTGCAGGTGTAAAATAGATGTTTGAATTCGTCGTTGCTGCAATATTCCCTAAAGCGGGTGGTGTACCGGAAACTCCGGCTGATTTACGTAGTGCTACCACAAATCCGGTTCCCGCGGGAGTCGCATTCACATGCACAATATTATTGCGCAAATCCAAACTTGGGGAAGCTGTGTAATAGATCCCGGTTGCTCCGAAGTTAGCACCGACACTTACAGGGTCGAGTTTTATAGTGTTGTGAAATAATTTAAACGTTCCCGCGCCGCTAAAATATATACCATAAATGGGCGAGGTGGACGAAGCAACCGGTGCCCTTAAATTGGTGATGAAGTTATTGTATAAATTGACGGAAACACCGGCGGTAATATACATTCCATAAATGGCACCACCCGTCGTGATTTGTGACTGATTACTATAAATATTGTTTCTGAATATATTCAGGTTGGTTCCGCCTGTACAATATAAACCGTAAGCTGAACTCGTTGTTCCGGTATTGTACATACCGGTCACAATATTATCCGCAACGGCTGTATTGGTGTAGGTGGAACTGGCAAGATATAAGCCCATCTGGGTTGATGCCGAGGTATCATTGGCTACATAATTGTTGCTAAATTCTCCCCCATTGTAATTGTACCCATAAATAGCATATCGGACACCGGCATTGTTACGACAATTGACTACAGAATCGTATTTTACGGTTTTTACACATGAAGCCCTGTAAGCATATATTCCGTGCATTGCACCTGCATTCGCCGCATTTGAATAAAACATTCTGTCGATTTTATTTCGCTGTATGCTTGAGGTGACATTCACATTGCCGACTCCGGGCCCTGGTACATAAATACCATAGGTTGTTCCCGATGCTCCTGTGCGGGTGAAGTTAGTGATTTTGTTGTCGTCGATCTTCTCAGCTGTATACACCGTTCCCGCAATGTAAAACAGATACATTGTTCCGGTCCCCGGTGTGCTTACATTTGCGATCTGGTTTGCGTTGATATTCAGATTGGCACATGAACCTGAATTGTAAAACCCATACACAGTTGAACCAGTTGTCAAGTGAGTAAACGATAATGAATTGCTATCGATATTGATCGTATTTTGATTATTGGTGTTGCCGGCCGTATTATAAATGCCATATAAGATACCGGCTGCCCCCTGCGTAAGATTGATGGTATTTTTTCTAATTGTATAAAAACCACTGAACGTAGCGGTTGATGTATAGATACCATATTGGGTGGTGGTTGGAGCCACGCCCCCTCCATTTAAATTGTTGAGATTATTGTATTGAATCAATAGATTGTTTTGATAAAATGTATAAATGCCGTAAGTAACGACTGCAGCATTATTACCAAAATTCTGGATGGTATTTCCATCTGCTACTGTTGTACCTCCCACTACATTATTGAGATCGTAATAAAGGGTGTTGGAAGAACCCTGTAACAGGATACCGGAATTTACATTCTGAATTGTATTTCCTTTGAATGTATTAAAACTGTTTGCATCATTGACACTCGAAAGGGTGAGCTGGGTATTGGTCAATGCGACATGGTTATTTGCATAGATACCATAACCCAACGATCCGTGTGCACGATTCAGTGTAATTGTACAATTCTGAATCGTATTGTTTTGACAACCGTCAAAAGGTGCCACGTTCTGTCGTTTCAGCAACGCGTAACCCCATTCCATCCATTGGGTTGAATTCGCATTGAGTGGATTTTCCGTGAGATTTAATCCATTGATGTTGACATAATCGGCTCCATTCAATGTAAAGATCGCATCATAAAGACCAATCCCTACAGCAGCTGTGGCTGTATTGCCGTTTCCGACAATACTCAGGGTGTTCGCTGCCGAAAGCGACGCATTGAGCGTTGCACTGCCCAACTGATAACCATTGGCCGGAGCCGTTTGTGGATTACCCGCGACAATGTTGATCGTAGCACCGCCCGGTCCTACGCCCACGGCATTCAGATCAGCAATGGCCAGATCTAAGGTGGCATAATCACCCGGGACATTTTTTGTACCGGTTACCTGCGCTTGAACAAACAGGCAGGCAAATAGTAAAAATACTAGTAGTGTAATTTGCTTCATGTGTAAAAAGGGTTTATTTGCCTACTCTTTAATCCGGTTTTCGGCTTACTCCGTTTTATCCCCTACAGATAATGCGACTAAATTTGAAAAAATTATTGTTAATTTAAAATTTTGATAAATTTTTTAGGTTAATAAGTAAATATTATTTTTTTATTAATATAACAAATTTTTTATATTATGGCAAATGAGGTTCGTCTTTGAGCTCTAATAACAGGGCATCTTACGATCATCGAATCCGTAAACATCTCACATATTTTATTTTTGTATGTTTAAATGTCGTTCAGACAACGGATTTTATGTTGCTTCCCCTATTTGAATCTGCTTACCAAGAAATTTAGAAAGTGAATTATTTGCACACATCCGCATTCGGTCACTCAGGTTTTGAAATTGAATAATTGCGTGATTATTTTTTTCTTCAATAAAAAAAGCCGCCTCAACGTGGAGCTTGTTGAGGCGACTTTTAAAAATGATTTTCTATGAAGTTTTATTTTTCTTTCTTCACTTTATCAGTGTGGGTCAATTGATTGTTTTCGTATACCTGTATCGTGTATACGC
>CAZFKA010000216.1:0-5142 GCA_964519155.1 uncultured Bifidobacterium sp.
ACGTAAAGCGCCGGGCGTAATTTTCCGCGAACCGGTAAAAGAACCCCTGCAAACGGGTTTGAAATCGGTGGATGCGATGATTCCTATCGGTCGTGGTCAACGGGAGTTGGTTATCGGCGATCGGCAAACGGGTAAAACAGCGATCTGTATCGACACCATCATCAACCAAAAGGAATTTTACCGTGCAGGTAAACCTGTATACTGTATTTATGTGGCTATTGGCCAGAAAGCTTCTACCATTGCTCAGGTAATGAAAACCCTGCAAGACAATGGCGCCATGGATTATACCATTATCGTAGCTGCTTCTGCTGCTGATCCGGCTCCTTTGCAATTCTATGCGCCATTTGCCGGTGCGGCTATCGGTGAGTTCTTCCGCGATACCGGACGTCCGGCGCTGATCGTATTTGACGATTTGAGTAAGCAAGCCGTAGCGTATCGTGAAGTGTCATTGCTGCTTCGTCGTCCACCGGGACGTGAAGCCTATCCGGGTGACGTATTCTACCTCCATAGCCGTTTACTCGAACGTGCTGCTAAAGTGGTAAATAAAGACGAGATTGCTAAAAAAATGAATGATCTGCCTGAGTCAATCAAACATCTTGTAAAAGGTGGAGGATCATTAACCGCCTTACCGATCATTGAAACACAAGCAGGTGACGTATCGGCCTACATTCCAACCAATGTGATCTCTATCACCGATGGCCAGATCTTCCTTGAATCGAATCTATTCAACTCAGGGATCCGTCCAGCCATCAACGTCGGTATTTCGGTTAGCCGTGTAGGGGGTAGTGCGCAGATTAAGTCAATGAAAAAAGTGGCCGGTACACTTAAACTTGATCAGGCCCTTTACCGTGAAATGGAAGCTTTCTCTAAATTCGGTGGCGATCTTGATGCTGCAACCAAATCAATTCTCGACAAAGGTGCGCGCAATGTGGAGATCTTGAAACAAGGACAATTTTCACCGTATAGCGTTGAAAAGCAAGTGGCCATCATTTATCTCGGTACCAACGGTTTATTGAACAATGTTCCCGTAAAGAATATCAAAGCATTTGAAGAAGCATTCCTGACCGAAATGGAAAATAAAATGCAAGATTTGCTGAACGAATTCAAAAAAGGCAATCTCCCTGAAAATGGTCTCGAAAAAATGGTGGAAATGGCGAACCAGTTGATTCCACAATTCAGTAAATAATTGTCAGCTCTTAAAGATTTCAAAACCTTTCGCCCACGCGGAAGGTTTTTTTTATAAAATAGCAGATGCTGATTCTTTTCGCCTATCCTTTGACTGTCCGTAAGGCATCACTTGTGTTAAACAGAATTTACCCCTACATTTACAATCCACTTAAAAGCACGCTATGCTCAAAATTTTCAAGTTTTTTAAAGATCTGCTGTTGTTTGTACCGCTCACCATGATCTTTGCCCCCTTTGGACGGCTCTTCCTTTTTTTAAGTTATTTCAATAAGCTGTTGCGCTGGATATGGAAACACAAATCGACATTTATTTTCAGCGATTACTATTCACCTCTTCGCGATTATACCAAGCGCTTCAAGCTGTATGAATTTGTGGCGACGCATTTCGGTCTCGATCAAAGCCCGGTTACCTACCTTGAATTTGGCGTGGCTTCAGGGTCATCGTTTAAATGGTGGTTGCAAAAAAATCAACATCCCCGATCCGCATTTTATGGCTTCGATACATTCGAGGGCTTACCCGAAGATTGGGGAGGATTTTATGCCAAAGGCGATATGCGTTTTGGATTACCTGAGGTGTCAGACGAGCGCGCCGGATTTATCAAAGGACTTTTTCAGGATACCTTATGCGACTTTCTTCGCGATCATTCTGCCAGCCTAAACAGTGATCACCGCAAGATCGTTCATATCGACGCTGATCTGTATTCAGCAACCATTTTTGCCCTTTCCCAATTATACCCTTTCTTGAAAAAAGGTGATATCATTATGTTTGATGAATTCAACGTTGCCCTGCATGAATTTAAGGCCTACCTCGAATTTACCGGAAATTTCTATATACGGCTAAAACCGGTGGCTGCAGTCAATAATTTTTACCAAACGGCCTTTGTGGTTGAATAATTACTTCTGGCCGACCGACCTAATATTGATCGGGTGATGACGAAGGTGCGGATTAGGCATTTACCGGGCAATTGTTTATTTTTAACATCGAAAAAATGTAATCATGACAGTTAAGTTCTCTATCCTCACAGCAGGTATTTTATTGTTTCACTCAATCGTATCGGAAATGTCCGCTCAAACTGTTCTTGCCAAGGAAAGCAATCCACTATTGATCAGAAGTAATTTGCAATATCAGGCTCCTCCGTTCAACCGGATCAAAGACGAACATTTTAAACCGGCTTTTGAGGAAGCCTTGAAAAAGCATGATGCGGAGATTGATCGTATTGCGGGGAACACAGCACCCGCTACTTTCCAGAATACCGTACTGGCCCTCGAGACCAGCGGTGCCGATTTGACCCGCGCTTCATTGATCTTTTATAACCTGACGAGCGCGAATACCAATCCGGCCTTGCAGAAAATTGAGGAAGAATATGCCCCTATTTTTTCGGCACACAACGACAAAATTTATTTGAATGAAAAAATATACCAGCGTATTAAATCACTTGACGTAAAAGCCTTGAGTGGTGAAGATAAGCGACTGACAGAATATTATCTTCAGCAGTTTGAACTGGCAGGTGCTAATCTGCCCGCAGCAGATAAAGAGAAAATGAAAAAGATCAATGAAGAGATCGCAACACTTAGTACTTTATTTGCCAATAAGTTGCTCATTGCCCGAAAAAATGGAGCCGTTTTATTTGATAGCGAAAAAGAACTCGACGGGTTGAGTGCTGCAGAAATAGCAGCCGCCAAACAAAAGGCCAGTGAAGCCGGCCATCCGGGAAAATGGATGATCGCCTTGATCAATACAACCCAGCAACCTGTATTGCAAACCCTGACCAACCGGGCCAGTCGCGAAAAAGTGTATAAAGCATCCTGGAACCGAGCCGAAAAAAGCGATAGCGGCGATACCCGTGAAGTATTGGAAAAACTCGCCAGACTGCGTTTGCAAAAAGCAAACCTAATGGGGAAAAGAAGTTTTGCCGAATGGCGACTACAAGACCAAATGGCTGTTCAACCGGCCAAAGCAATGGATGTGTTGGCGAAGATTGCCGCACCGGCCGTAGCCAAAGCAAGACGCGAGGTGAAAGAAATTCAGCAACTGATCGATGCACAGGGTGGTGGATTTATGCTTGAGCCCTGGGACTGGAATTTTTATGCAGAGCAGGTACGGAAAGCAAAATATGACCTTGACGAAAGCCAGATCAAGCCTTACTTTGAAGTGGGAACCGTTTTAGAAAAGGGGGTGTTTTTTGCAGCAAAACTGATGTATGGTCTGACGTTTAAAGTGCGTAAGGATCTCCCGGTTTATCATCCGGACGTGGTGGCCTACGAAGTGTTTGACGAAGACGGAAATTCGATCGCGATCTATTATCTCGATTTTTATACCCGCGATAATAAAAGCGGCGGAGCCTGGATGAATAATTATGTCAACCAGTCGCACTACTTGCAGCAGAAGCCCGTCATCGTCAATGTTTTTAATTTTGCTAAACCCACCAAAGGCAATCCTTCGCTGATCAGTTTCGACGATGTAACCACGATGTTTCATGAATTTGGTCATTCATTGCATGGGTTATTTGCCGATCAATTGTATCCCACATTGTCCGGTACATCAGTTCCCCGCGATTATGTGGAGTTTCCCTCTCAAATCAATGAGCATTGTGCACTCGATCCGGTGATCTTAAAAAATTACGCCGTGCATTACCAAACAAAAAAAGAAATTCCCGGCGAACTCATTGCAAAAATAAAGAATGCGGAAACCTTCAACAAGGGTTATGAAGTGACCGAATTGCTGGCTGCCGCTACACTGGATATGGCTTGGCATAGTGTAGAGAAAGAATCGGATTTCAAACCGGCACTTCAATTTGAGCATGATGCATTAGCGAAATATGGTTTATTGGTAAAAGAAGTGCCCACACGGTATCATACTCCCTACTTTGCCCATATCTGGGGTGGGGGCTATTCAGCAGGATATTACGCTTATACCTGGTCGAAAGTATTAGACTATAATGCCTTCGATTGGATGCAAGCCCATGGCGGGATGACCAAAGCAAACGGCGATCGTTTCAGGAAATATATTTTATCGGTTGGAAACAGTGTCGATCTGAATAAGGCGTTTGAAGATTTTATCGGTCATGAAATGCGGATAGAGCCCTATCTGAAGAATGCCGGATTGACTGAAGGGAAATAGGCTAAATCGCTCGATGAGCTTATAAATACGCTATAATGAATACTTCAGGGTTTTTTTGAACCCAATCGTTGTGTCGTACAAGAGGATATTGAACAAAAATGCAGCAATTCAAAACCGATAACTACCGATTTTTATGCAAGCTTATAGCTCATCAACGCATCTGCAATCTTCCTGTCATTACTCAGTCTGGGCACCTTGTTTTGTCCACCCAGTTTGCCTATAGATTTCATATAATCGATAAAGGCATTTTTGCGCAGCACATTCAATTTTAATGGCGCCAGAATTTTTCCACTGATCAAATCGTCGTAATAAATATTTTTGTTGCGGAGCTGAAGATCTACCGCTAACGCAAAGTGCTTGATATCGGCAGGAGGATGTTCAAACTCAACAAACCATTCATGATAGCTCGATTGTTCGTTTGCTGCAATAAAGGGTGCAACGGTAAATTCAACAATGCGAAGTTTGTATTTTTCAGCCGTTTGCAGCAAAGCATACTCTACTTCTTCTGCGATCACATGTTCGCCAAAAGCAGAAATGAAATGTTTGATCCGTCCGGTCACCACAATCCGGTAGGGTGATAGCGAAACAAATTTTACCGTATCGCCAATATTGTAAGCCCACAAACCTGCAGTGCTGCTCACGATCAAGGCATAATTGACATGTAGTTGTACCTCGGCCAGGGAGAGCCGTGAGGGACGATCATGAAAAATTTCCTGCGCAGGAACAAACTCAAAGTACATGCCCGCATGGGTATTGAGCAATAATCCTTCTTCGCTTTGTGTATCCTGAAAAGCAAAAAAGCCTTCACTGGCCGGGAAGGTCTCAATGCAGTGAATC
>CAZFKA010000217.1:0-5111 GCA_964519155.1 uncultured Bifidobacterium sp.
CAAGCCTACAGCCATGCATATGTTTCTGATCAGGGAATTGTGACAGGGCTTAGTGCTTTTCCTTCTGCACATCGTTTGGCTATTGTCAACCAACCCGGCAAAATAGCTCAATTGCCCTGTATCAGCGAAGACCTTCTCAGCGTAGGTTATCATACTGCCTTTTTATATGGCGGTGATTTACTGTTTGGAAATCTCAGAGCCTATATCCTTGAAAAGAAGTTTGAAAAGGTCATTGAATCGAAAGATTTGCCGCAGTATCCCCATGGCAAATTGGGTGTTCATGATGAGTATACTTTTCAGGAACTCTTGCACCAAGTGAAACCCATACAACGACCTTTCTTTATGGGTTATTTTACCTTAAGTTCGCATTTACCTTACGATCATCCGCGAAACGATGATTGGCAATCGGCAAATGATGATGCGGAGAAAGCGTATACGGAGTCTATGCACTATGCTGACAAACAACTTGGTAATTTCTTTGCACAGGCCCGCAGGCTAAGTTGGTACGATTCAACCTTGATTGTAATGGTGGCCGATCATAGTCATAACAGCATTAAGCAATGGGATGCCAAATCGGCTATGCGACATCGGATCCCCATCATGTTTGCTGGTGGCGCGCTGGAAAAAGATTGGAGAGGGAAAACGTGGAACAAGATTGTTTCGCAACTTGATATCGTATCCACGTTGCTGCATCAACTGAAACTCAATAGCAGCCGCTATCCCTGGTCGCGCAATATGCTAAATCCAACAACTCCTTCGTCGGCTTACTATACATTTTACGGAGGTGGGGGGTATGTGAATGAAAAAGGATTTGTTGCTGACGACTATAATAACCCCACGTTGGTTTGTACCAATATCAGCGATTCTGCTCTTCTTGCTCCCTATAAAACAAAGGCATTGCGTTTTCAGCAACTCGTTTTTGAAAACGTTCGTTTGCGTAAATAAGTTTACAACTTGGTAAGTTTCACGGTGTATTGTTGCTGACCATCGCTGATTTGCAAAAAATAAATGCCCGGTGACAGCCTCTGCATAGGTATACTCACCTGTTCATCACGCGAAGCCGTTGTTCGATGCCATATGCCATAAAGGTCAGACACCCGATAGGTATACTGCCGATGGTCAGGATTTGCGAGAGTGATGCTGAGCCTGTCGCTTACAGGATTTACCAAACGTAGATCAAGATTAGACAGAGCAGTATTGAGTACATTGGGTATAGGCGTGGGTTTGTAAAAAACCAGGGTATCATCGCTGCTGGTTGTATCGCCCCATTCGCTGACTATATTGCGCAGGTAATACTTGCCACTGTCTACAAGCGCAATCAGCGTATCAGGACTAACATGGGTAAAGGATTTGTATAAAGTATCATTTTTATACAGATCAAAACTGTAAGGGCTGATACCACAATTTGTCACGATCGTCATTAGTGTATCAGGACCGGTTGTATAGGGAATAAAATAGTCGACGATTAAGTCGCGTCGGAGTTTGTTTGTAAAACTGTCAATGATTGAACAAGCCGGAAAAGAGTGATAGGAATAATCGTAATAGAATGAGCAATGGATACTATCATTCAAAAATTGTTCGGTATAATTCGAATCATGTTCGGCTTGCATCAGATTGACCGGATCAAGATCGCCATACGTGAATAAATACTTCGTTTTATTGCCTAATATGTTATCACGAATGGTGGCTTTATCGTATCGGAAAACAAGGCTGTCGAATTTTTGTTGGAGTAGACTGTACGATGCCCATGAGGTATCGACGCCAACGGCATACCCGGCACTGATCAGCGCGCCATCAGGATGCGTCATCATACTCGCCAATAATGCCGTATAGCCCCCTTCTGATATTCCGAGAACGATCACCTTACAATATTTCTTTTGTAAATATTTGATCGTGGCTACCACTTCGGCGAGGTAATTGACACCATAAGGGCGTCGCATCGAATCGAGCTGGGCTACCATATAAAAATGATTGAGCTTATTTTTGTTATGGTAAAGTGCGCGTGCATCTTCGTTTGGCTTAATTAGGGTATACACATCCCCTCTTTGCTTCAATTCATTATTGACAAAACACCAGGTATTGTAATATCCATATCCCTGCACAACCTCAGTAGCGCTATTGTTTCCGTTGCCCGGCAATACAAAATATGCATAGCGCGAAGCATTGTTGTCTTCAGAAGGATAATACATGGAATATGCTCGGCTTTGTTTTCCATTTAAAGAAAAATCGACATACACCATTGGATCAGGTTGCTGATAAACGAACGGGTAGGCATTATACGTAATATTACGTAGCGTATCGAAAAATAAAGAATCACTCACTTGCATCGCCGCAACTGAATCAAAATCGGCAAAACCAAATTTAAAATTCTCATCGAGCTGGGCATACAAATCAGGTATACAATGAATAGTATCCCGCACATACCAACTACCCGGAAATGAACTATCATCAGCATACCGTGACTGATCGAACAATTGGGTAAACCACAGACTGTCCGCAGCATTGACCTGCGATTTAGCTTCTCTGTTTACAGACAAAAAAATACTGAATAAAATGATGAATTTTATTCGAATGGTTGAATGGCGCATGTGTGTGCTTCCCAAAAAAAGTAGACAAATGTACAAAATGAGTCATAAAAATTCAAATCACTGACTTCCAGCCTATTTCACATGGTCTTGAATTTACATTTGACTTCAAATTCGCCTTTTTGCACGCTGCTCGCCTGTATTTACCGATTATTGTATGTGCTGATCAGGTCAAGTGAATTTTCCTTCCGCAGTTTGTAATTCACCAAACTTTTCGCCAGAGAAAGTCCACCTACGGTTATCAATACGCTTCCACCCGCCGCCAGATTTGTCAGGTCTCTATTGTCAGTTTTCTGCATACTGCCACTCCGCAAGATGTAAACAAAACCACTGAGCAACTCGATTAAAACACCCTGTCCACAAACAATTCCACTACCCACGAACATGGCCTTTGCTCTATTGCATCGCTTGATTTTTGTCTGTAGGTATTGCCCTATAACCGTATCATCGCTCATCATGCGCAACATATTTTCGGTATTCGATGGAAACAAAGTTCCCAGATCTCCTTTTTGCATCATAAGCACTTTTTCGATGTTTCCCCGCTTATTGCGCAAGGTGTCGCCGTCGTGCAATGCATATACATTGATCCTGCCCTTGATCACTCGCTGCCAAAGACGTTTGCCTGAGCGACGGTAGAAGGCCCCCTCATACTGCAAGGCTGTGATATTGCGTATACGGAAAGTGCTGTCGTTGATCACGAGCTTTTTCCATTGCGCATATCGGGTATGATCAGGATATAGTTTTCCTGTGATCCAAACAGTATCTTTCGTTGCATCGATCAAAAAATTTTGTGCTTTTGCGGATATTGAAAGAAGAAGCATTAATAAAAAAAAATAGGCTTTCATATCAATGACTGTTGTAATAATATATCGGATCGAGGTTGATATATTTCGATCTTTTGTTGATGGCCGCACCGCTTACAATTCCGGCGGCACCGCTTAGCAAACCCGTTGTGCTGGCAGTCACATACACCGCTGCATTGTCGACATCCGCATCAAGCAAAGCCAAAACCCCTTCAACCAATAAACTAAAGGCTGACGCGGCTGTTGTAATAATTCCGCCAATCATAATGCTTTTACCTCCTCGTCCGATTGCTATGTTGTGTGCAAGCATTTTGCGAAGCGAATCATCACTCCCTATCATACGATACAAATTTTTTACCCGGTAAGGAAGCATCTCATCTCCCGATTCATGCTGCATGTACAATGTTTTGGTTACCCGCCCCCGTTCATCTCTGGCTGTATCCTTTTCATGCAGGGCATATACATTGATCTTTCCGCTAACCACCCGTTTCCAGATACGACGGTATTGAATATTGTAATAAAAATCGTCATCCAGTTTTATACATTTTATTTCCTGTAGGGTGTAGTTAACATTGTCGACTGTAAAAGCTGACCACTGGTCGTAGCGCTCATGATCGGTTTCGAGTTCGCCCGAAAAGCGAATCGTATCGTTTGTTTTAGTCACCAGATAATGCTCAGCTTGGGTATTGAAATGAAAGCTCAGCGCAACGATAAACAGTAATATTCTGAAAGACATCGCCATTATTTTTTCCAAAGATGCGACGGTATCTCTACAAAAAACTTGATGTTTGTTAGTTAATCTGTATGAAGCAACTATTCCGTATTTACCCTTGACAAAATCTCACCAAACATTGCTTTGTTTATACGCTCTGTTGCGCATCACGTGGAGCATCCTTATTTTCAAAAGATGAGAGTAAGGCTGTCGTTGGTGATTTTTTACTGATTAGCCACTCCGATTGATTGGGCGGAAGGAAAGACAAATGGTGGATTTACCGGCGGAAAATATTTTTTCCCTACTGCTAGCTCTTGGCTTGCAGCAGCCTGTAACCCCCCTGACGTAGCCAACAGGAAAGCCGGATCCGGATCGAACGATGAACTTGATAACAGCGTCAACTCATTTAAGATCGCTATTTTTCTGCATGCCGTTTGTTTTCGTGGAAATACTATACTAAAAACAATATTGCGGCCTACATTTCAGGAAAGCTTAATTTTTTAGGGGGAGATAACTGTATGATTTACCGTATTCCATCATTTGTTGAAAAAAGGAAGTCGGGTAGGTGACCTTGACATCAACGATTTTACCCCCGCTTTTCACGGGCACAAGTTTAGGTTGTATAAATCCGCGGTAAGGTTTGATACCCAAGGTAGCGTAACGATCCAGTATTTCTTTATGTAAAACAGGATCGACCTTTACGCCATAGTTTTCTACCAGAGCCTGCCCGGCAGAAAAATCTCCTTCACTCTTGATTCGTTGAATTTCCCGGAGCAATTGTCCGAATAGTTCGCGTAATTTTTGATAATCGTTGACTTGAACATAGGTCTTGCCTCCTTTTTTTACGAAGGCGATCACATTGTCTTTCTTCCCCATTTCATAAACCCATTTGGCGTTCAACTGTCGATTACGCATATGGGCTTCTTCAATATCATCTCCCAGTTTGATACGGGTCAACTGGGTCATTAACCCATTCATGATATAGCTATCGTATTCGGCTTTGGCCACCTC
>CAZFKA010000218.1:0-5096 GCA_964519155.1 uncultured Bifidobacterium sp.
GCGTAAACGAAACAATGTTCTTAAATCCATCCATTTCAACAGGGGTTTCTGCAATAAATTTTTTAGCGGGGAAAAAATGCTGAAACGTAAAGACCGGTTCCTGCTCAAGGTGAATATTGGTAAAGATCGCTGTTACCGCATTCAATTCATTGTGCCGTATCGCTTCCGACAATACCGCCTGATCTTTGTCACCAAGCCAAGGATGTATTTTGTTGATCTCCCCCCGTTTGTTCAAATAATTTAATATCGAACGGATGCTATTTGCATTCTGTTCAGGAATCTGGTAATCCTTCGGAGGGGTAATAAGTTTTTGGTTGACCAGCAGTTGATTTTTTTTCAACAAAAATTCAAGTCGTCGAACCTGATTTTGGACACTTAACTGAAACATGCCCCAAGGGCCAATCGCACTAATAAATAACAACAAAAACAAACTTACCGGAATCACAATGATATTATCTCTTTTCGAAACAATGATATATACGGAAATAATGAGTAACCAAACACCCAGAATGAGTACAAGGTAACGGTCTTCGGTAATACCATAGGGTAATATTCGTTTGATGATGGCTATAAAATACAACGACAGCAAAGGCAACAGTATATAGAAAAAGTATTTTGAATAGACGAATATGGCTTTATTGGCCGCTTGCAAACGAATGGGGTAGATCAACAGATAGGCGAGAATTCCGGTAATCGAAAAAATAAGGATCGGTGTACATACCCACCCTGAGGGTATTGAATTATAAATAATAATGCGAAACAAAAACAAATACAATATAACACTGTAAACAAGTACTATTGGTAACAGAATATACTGAACAAAAATGCGGAGGGATTTGTTGAAGAGTCGTCGCGCTTTAAATACCTCAAAGGAAGCCGGAATAAAATACAAAAAAATAATGGTCTGGATAATGAGAAAAATAAACAAGGCCAGATCGAGATAATATTTCAAATCTAAGTTGGCATCAAACAATTTGTCTATCCCCAATAAAGCCCCGCCAAGTCCCACAAATAATGTCAGTGAAAATACAAAAGACAAGAGGAATTTGATCAGCAGAAAAAAATTGTATTGCCAAAAGCTATCGATCTCATCACGATGATAGAAGGCCAAAAACGAAACCGCTAAATGAAAGCAACTGATAAAGATCAGATAACGGGAAACAAACACACTTTCGGAGTCAAACATACCCGGCGTAATGGAAAAGTAATGTAGCCCGAGCATACAAAAACCCAGTAAGTATAGCCCCAAACGTTTACTGAGTTCAATTTTTTTTGATTGCGAAAAAATATCAACCGCAATAAAATAGGATATACCGGAAACACATTCCAGAAATAATTTAATAAAAATGTAATGTTTGCTTTCGTCGCTGGTTTTGTCGACAAAATGGATCTCTGTGAAAATAAACAAAAAGGCTAAAGTTGCAGACAAAATAGGTATGGGAAACCGCAATAGGGTAGCCAGAATATCTTGTGAAATTTTTTTGAGCTGAAACATAGACCTGATTCTGTGCCAAAGTAAAAAATTACTTTTTATTTACTTCTAAATTAATTCATTAATTTTACAGAGCATGAAAACCCAGTTCATTTTCTTCCTGTTGATCAGTGTTTTGTTTGCAAACTGTAAGGTTGATCCTATTTTTCCGAGCAGTGATGGTCACCAGCATACACATTTTAACCTCGATATTCCGGCAGGATTGCCCCCCATGGCGATCCCTCCCGAAAATCCTATGACAGTTGAGGGTATTGCTTTGGGCCGCAAACTTTTTTACGATAACCTTTTGTCGGCCAATAATACTATGAATTGTGGATCATGTCACCAATTGCGTAATTATTTTGTCGACAGTAATTTGGCTGTCAGCACGGGTATCGACGGCATTGCGGGAACAAGAAATGCAATGCCCTTGTTTAATGTAGGTTATAGTAAAACATTTTTTTGGGACGGTGGCGCAACCAATTTAGAATCGCAGGTGTTGGGTCCTATCACCAACCCCATTGAGATGCATGAAACTATGGCTAATGTGATCGATAAATTGCAGAATCATCCTCAATATCCGACCTTGTTTAAAAACGCCTTTGGCACTGATGTCGTTACTTCGAAATTGATCATGTATGCAATCGCCCAATTTGAAAGGACATTGATCTCAGCCAATTCAAAATTTGACCAATGGAAGCGTGGTGAAATTTCCTTGAGTCCTGCAGAGTTACGTGGTATGGAAGTCTATACCAGCGATGAAAAGGGTGACTGTACGCATTGCCATTCTTTTGGCAGCACTTTTACCGATTTTGAATTCAGAAATACCGGTCTCGACAGTATTCCGGTTGATAAAGGGAGGGCGTTGATTACCTTAAATCCTGATGATGAGGGGAAGTTCAAGACACCTTCGCTTCGCAATGTTGCTGTTACCCCACCTTATATGCATGATGGCCGTTTTACCACTTTACGACAGTGTATTGAACACTACAACAAGAATTTTCATTATACCAAAAATCTTGCACCAGAACTTAAGATCGTTGTGAAGAACAGGATGTCGGAAGCCGATATCAATGATCTGATCGCGTTTCTCAATACTTTTACAGATACTGATTTTATTAAAAATAAAAATTTCGATAAACCGGAATGAGGAAGTTGATTTTTTGTATAGGATGTGCGCTATTTTGTTCTTTACCATGTAGCGCCCAATTGTCGATCGGTGATACTGCTCCGGAGATCAGATTGCCTGATTCGCTTGGTAAGTGGAAACCCCTGAGTGAAGTAAAGTCGAAAGTGATTTTACTCGATTTTTGGGCGGCCTGGTGCTATCCTTGTGTCAAGTCTATGCCTGATGTTGTAAAATTGTATCAAAAATATCATGATCGTGGTTTGGAGATTTATGCAGTATCTCTCGATAAAGATTATTACAGTTGGGTGGCCATGTGCCGTCAACTTAAACTCCCTTTTGTATTGGTGAACGAAGCCTATGGAATGGAAGGGCGTTCAGCGAAAGATTATCATGTTACGTCTATTCCGAACAAAATGCTCATCAAAGACGGGAAGATCATCGGTGCCGAAATGAGTTTATACGATTTGGAGAAAGTTATCGCTAAAGAACTGCCTTAAACTGTTTACACAGCGATCAACCCTTTTACGCGAAGGTTTTTATACACTTTGTTGTACCAAAATAATTCAAAATCTTCATCCGGTAAATTGTTCTCGAAGTCTGCCCGTACATCAGCGAAGCTCAACGCCATACTATTCGTGACCAACAGCTTTTGCAAGAGTTGCAACAACCACAATCCCTGCTGCTCACTGCCATGTAACGAATAGCTCTCGCTGAGCAAATTAAATCGCAATTCTGCCATTGTCCATTGTTGCCCTTTTTTACTTTTTGTATAACAGATGATCTCCGGAATGGACTGTAGCCAATAAACTTTAGTTGCCGGCCGGATATTGGTAAATTGTTCGCTACTGATTATATCCATCACCCAATTTTGCGGATGTCGGGTAGCCGGAATTTTAAAATCAAACCACTGGTGAAGGGGGTGCTCGAGTCCGGCGGATTGCATATAATTGAATAGTGAAATTCGAAGTCCCTCCGCATAACGGTTAGCATCATGGCCGTTTAAATCTTCAAAATCGATATCGTTGTTGGCAAAACTTCCTATTTGATCACTGATTTTTCTTACCCCATATTTTTCCGGATTCATCCCCACCGGGCTATGGGCTGTCATGGCAAATTGGTGCCAAAACGCTGAACGAAGAATTCCACTGGCAAACATTTGCCTTACCACTTCCATACTATCAATGGTTTCCTGTGCTGTTTGGCCCGGAAAACCATACATCAGGTAGGCATGCACTAAAATACCGGCTTGTGTAAAATACGAAGCCACTTTAGCAACACCTTCCACGCTCACGCCTTTCTCAATAAGGATGAGCAAGCGATCAGAGGCTACTTCCAAACCACCAGATACAGCGATACAGCCTGAAGCTTTTAGCAAACGACAAAGATCTTCGGTGAAATTTTTTTCAAAACGGATATTGGTCCACCAGTTGATTTGCAATTGCCGTTTGATCACTTCTATGGCAAACGCTTTCATGAGTGATGGTGGTGCGGCTTCATCTACAAAATGAAAACTTCTTTCGCCGGTTTGTGCGATCAGTTGTTCAACACGGTCGCACAACATAGCCGCTGTTGAGGGTTCATAACGTTGAATATAATCGAGCGAGATATCGCAGAACGTACATTTACCCCAATAGCACCCATGTGCCATGGTCAGTTTGAGCCAAAGACCATCGCTCCATAATTTATGCATGGGGTTAATGATTTCAACTGCCGAAATATACTCGCTAAGTAAAAGGTCGTTATAATTCGGTGTGCCGGTTTCTGTTTGTTTATAATCGCGTTCAGGGCTGTTATTGATATACTGTACTTTTCCTTCGGTACATACAAAGGTTCGCTTAAGCATATCGATTGGTCGATTGCCTTGCAGATATTCAATGAGATGCATTAGTGGTGCTTCGCCGTCGTCGAGCGTTATAAAATCGAAAAAGGAAAATACACGTTCATCCGACAATTGTCGCAATTCGGTGTTGGGAAAACCTCCCCCCATGGCAATTTGTATACCGGGATAGTTTTCCTTCAAAAATTTTGCGCTTCTGAACGCACTGTATAAATTTCCGGGAAAGGGAACCGACATACAAACCAGATCGGGTTGTTGCTCATGAATATGTTTTTCCAATTGTTCGCATAAAAGTCGATCGATAAATGTCATTTCATTTTGCAATGATTCGTACAAATCATCGAAAGTATTGCGGCAACGACCCAAACGCTCTGCATAGCGACTAAATCCAAAATAAGGATCCACACATTCCTGTATGTAATCTGCCAGATCCTCAAGATACAAGGTAGAGATATATTTGGCTTGATCACCAAGCCCCATGCTGCCAAAAGCCCATTGTAAATCAGTCAGCGTTGCGAAGCGTCCGGCTTCGGGTAAGTAATTTCGTTGAGCGATTTGATAGGCAAAATTTGGGTATTTTCCTTGTAAGAATCCGATCGCCAGGCCTATCGTTTTGATGTATTCATGTTGCAAATTCCAGATCCTTCGCGCATTTTCAG
>CAZFKA010000219.1:0-5072 GCA_964519155.1 uncultured Bifidobacterium sp.
GTATACCGACGATGCCTCACAAACCTATTATTTGCAATATCGTTTTATTGGCGATGATACACTACAACTCAATAATGTACTAAACGAGAAGCCGCATTTCGAAACTTTTTACCGAACAGGCACGAAAGACAATAATCCGTTAAACAAAGATGATCAGTAGCAGAACAGACACTTACAAACACAAAGGACTCCGAAACAAGTTGGTGGAAGTGATCAGGCAAAAAGGAATACGTGACGAAAATGTGTTGCAGGCGATTGGCGATATTCCCCGCCATTTTTTTCTCGACAATGCTTTCGACAAAATCGCGTATGAAGACCGCGCCTTTCCTATCGGGGAAGGACAAACCATTTCGCAACCCTATACGGTTGCTTACCAAACACAATTGCTAAAGGTTCAACCCCGTGAAAAAATTTTGGAGATCGGTACCGGAAGTGTGTACCAAGCCACTATATTGGCAGCACTCGGCGCACAAGTATTTACGATAGAAAGGCAAAAAAAACTTTACGATAAAAATCAAATCGCCTATCCATTTAAAGGGAAGTACAGAAATATCAAATTCTTTTATGGGGACGGATATAAAGGTCTGCCCACTTTTGCTCCTTTTGATAAAATACTGATTACAGCCGCAGCGCCATTTATTCCGGATGAACTTTTAGCGCAAATGAAACCCGGAGGCATTATGGTATTGCCTTTAGGTAACGATCAGGCACAAACCATGACCCGGATCACAAAGGAAGCTGATGGCCGAATCCATGAAGAGCGCTTTGAAGATTTTGTTTTTGTACCGATGCTGAAAGGGAAAGCCGACCGTTAAAATCCCAGCAAATCGATTTCAAATTTCAAATTTGAATTGGCCGGGATAGAGCCTGATGCCTTGTCGCCATAGGCCAGTGATGGGGGGAGATAAATGGTGATGCTGCCACCAATTCCGATCAGGGGAACAGCCTGCTGCCAACCCACGATTAAATTTGATAAGGTAAATACCTGACTGGTTGATTGGTCAAATACAGTACCGTTCAGCAAAGAGCCTTTATAGGCAATACGAATATTATCGCATGTGGTAGGTTTCGAACCAAAAACGCTGTCGGTGATCACATAGAAGAAACCACGTGAATCTTCTTTGGTGCTAATACTATTGGCCGAAAGATAATTTCGCAAGTTGACGATTTCCGTTTCAGGCGCCTGGGTGGTATTTTCAGGACAATCTTTTTTCTTTTTGCAAGCCGCCGTTACCGACACGACCAGCATAGCCAATACGATGATTTTTTTCATGGCGCAAATGTAGATATATTTTTTTATTAAAATATCATGACACGCCACTGATCGCACCGGGTTTTGCTGGCCGTAAACATCGCTTATCTTTACACTATAATCTTCATCACATGAAAAAACTATGGCTATTTTGTATCATCACGCTTGCTGTATCCGAACTCTTTGCGCAAGACGCCGTCCGTTATCAGCAGCCTCCCAAAGAAATACTTGACCTCGTGAACATACAACCCGCACCAACGGTGCTCATGGATTCGCGCAAAAGCTATATGGTATTGCGTTACCGGAATATGTATAAGACGCTCGAAGACCTCAATCAGGATGAATTGCGTTTGGGTGGGCTACGTATCAATCCTGCACTGAATATCAGCAGCACAATGAGTTATACCAGCAATGTCAAAGTACAAAAGATCAAATCAGGTACCGAAACGCAGGTCGATGGTTTGCCCCGTGTGCCGAAACTTGCAAATTTTACCTGGAATCCTGACGAGTCTAAAATGGCCTTTACCCACACCGGCACCGATGGTGTTGAACTCTGGATACTGGATGTGGCCAATGCTACTGCGGAAAAAATCAGCGACTTATGGCTGAATGCCAATTCGGGTTCGGTCATGAACTGGTTGAATAATGACGAACTGATTGTGAAAACAGTGCCTGCAAATCGCCCGCCCCTGATGGATACCCGCAAATCATTACCCACAGGCCCGACGGTTGCGGTGAGTAGCGGATCGAAATCGCAAAACAGAACTTATCAGGACTTGTTGAAGAATCCGACCGACGAAACCAATTTCGAAATATTGCTCAGTGCAGAGTTGTACAAAGTAAATATCAATACCCGCGAACAAACTCTGTTCCGGCCAAAAGACCTGTATATCGGTGAATCGGTGTCACCTGACGGACAGTATGTGATGGTCAGTACGGTGAGTCGACCCTTTTCCTACATTGTTCCGTATAGCCGTTTCCCCCTTACCACGATCGTATACGACAAGGACGGGAATGAAATAAAAAAGATCAACGAAGTGCCCTTGACGGAGGTGATGCCCAAAGGTTTTATGGCGGTGCGAAAAGGGAAACGCAGCAATGGCTGGCGGAGCGATGAGCCTGCTACCTGGTGTTATACCGTAGCACTCGATGAAGGCGATCCGGCTGTTAAGGTTGACCAGCGTGATGAGGTTTTTCTATGGAAAGCCCCTTTCGACGAAGAACCGGTGAGTATACTAAAAACCAGACAGCGCTTTGCAGGAATTCTCTGGTGCGACCTATCGAAAGCCATTGCGTTTGACAATTGGTACGATACCCGCAATACCAAAACCTACTTATTTGACCCGAGTGATCGAAGCCATGAAGCTAAAATTATTTTCGATCGCAACGAACAAGACGTGTATTCAGACCCGGGCAATTTTGAAACCGTCAAAAATGCATTCGGGCGTTATGTGGTGGCTACCGAAAACGATCATGCGTTTTTGCTCGGTAGTGGCTTTACACCTCAGGGGCAATTTCCATTTATTGACGAATATAATTTTGCCAACGGGCAATCGAAGAGAATTTATCAAACGGCCTATACCGATAAAAAAGAAACGCTGCATTCGATCGAAGATTTCAAAAAAGGGGAAGTGCTGGTGAGTATTGAATCAAAAAACGAATACCCGAATTATTATTTCCGCAATATCAACGCGAAAGAAGATTTGCAGCAGATCACGCATTTTGAAAATCCGTTTAGCAGTATACGTTCTGTGTATAAGGAAGTGATCAAATACAAGAGAAAGGACGGCGTTGAACTGAACGGTACCTTGTATCTGCCGGAAGCCTACGATACCGTGAAGAAAGAAAAATTGCCCTTGTTGATCTGGGCCTACCCGGAAGAGTTTAAAGATAAAGGCAGTGCCGGACAAAACAAATCAAACCCCAATGAGTTTACGTACCCTAGCTATGGATCATTTATTTATTGGGTCACCAGAGGATATGCCGTACTGGATGATGCCTCTTTTCCAATCATCGGCGAGGGGAAGGAAGAACCCAATGATACCTTTCTACCGCAATTGATTGCGAATGCTGAAGCTGCAATCGATGCCGTAGATCAACGGGGATATATCGACCGTAAACGGGTAGCCGTGGGCGGACATTCGTATGGTGCGTTTATGACCGCCAATTTGTTGACCCATTCCAATTTGTTTGCTTGTGGCATTGCCCGTAGCGGAGCATATAACCGAACGCTTACACCCTTTGGTTTTCAGAGTGAACAACGAAATTATTGGGATGCCCCCGACGTATACAATAAAATGTCGCCGTTTATGAATGCCGAAAAAATGAAGACACCTTTGTTATTGGTACATGGGGAAGCCGACAATAACCCGGGTACGTTTACTTTACAAACCGAACGGTATTTTCAGGCATTGAAAGGATTGGGCGCACCGGTAAAAATGTTATTGTTGCCAAAAGAAAGTCATGGCTACGCTGCCATCGAAAACATTATGCATTTGCTGTGGGAACAGGATCAGTTTCTGGAAGCACATCTTAAAAAATAAAGTGCCTGCAAAAGATATTTGTTCACGAATATTCGCAGATCGTATCAAGTCGGAAGCATAATATGCCCGACACCTTTTTTCCTGTTTTTGATCTGGCTGCTGCAAATTTTTATACCAAATAGCTTGGTTTAAATGAGCCGATGAAACAAGGGAAGCTACCGCGTCCCAAACAAAAGCCAATAATGCGTTTTTTACATTGGCAATGAATATGATGGCAGATAGGCTGTTGATATTTTCGGAAAAAACGGAAGCAAAGAATTTGTTTGTTTTTATACCATTTTTAGCATGGATGAACGCAGCTGTTAGCGGTGTGAAAGGAATTGTAAAAGTGAAATGAACAAGCATAGCGTTGTCCGGCGCAGTGGTAAAAAGTCCAAAAGCAGGTGAAGTGGCTGTTGAGACATTGACCGATGGAGAAGGTGAATACACAAGCAATTAAGTATCAGCGATCTTACGATTACAGTGAATGCCGATGGCTATGTAGAACAAAAAATAATGTGCGTATGAATACTACTGATTATAAAGTTTTTTGATTTTGAAATGGTGATTCTGTAAATTGTATAAATAAAATACGTAGCTTCTCTTTTATCGTTCGTTTCTTCTCTTATTTTCTCATCTTCCGAATAAGCCTCTTTTGTCCGGGAGATGTCGTTCCGTTTTTCCAAACACATTCTCCATGTAAAAAGACGACCTCTCCGAATGGCCAAACACATTTTCCGGATGGCCAAACACACTCTCCGGATAAACAAACGACCTCTCCGGGTGAACAAACAGTCTCTCCGGATGAAAGGATGGCATCTCCGGATGAAAGGATGGCAGGTTCTGGTCAGCAAACAGTCCCTCCGCGGAAAAAAATGGGATTTTTGTCCTTTTGGCGTTCACTTAGTGTTGTGGGTAGCGAAAGCCATACTTGTAGAACAGCGTTATCGGGTCAAAAAGCCGGAGCACTATCATAAAAAGTGCTATTCGCCTTGGCAGCACTGCCTTCTTCTGTACAATTATGCCCCGCCCAGAGACAGGACTAGTCCGCGCTGCCAAGTGTGTTGCCTAGGCTATTCGGCAGGAGTGCTTAGTCCCCTCAGAGTCTCCGCCTCGGGACTCTGCGGCTCTCCGAACGAAATGATCATATGTATATTTTGCATGCATAATTTCATTCTTATTTATCTGCTTGCTTCTCAAAGTTAATATCTTTCATATTCATAATATGCTCTACTGGATATAGGATTGTATCACCTCCCAAATAAAAACTTGCAGAACTGTGTAAATAATCTACAGGA
>CAZFKA010000220.1:0-5069 GCA_964519155.1 uncultured Bifidobacterium sp.
TCAAGCTTTTCAATAGCAAGAGTTTTGCCTTCAATAGCCTGATATTGCTTTCCGTAAGCACTCAGAAACTTCTGATAGTTATAGAAGCTCGTATTTTCAGAATTACCTGTGAAAGTGGCTGTCTGGTATATATCCGCTTTAGTAACCTCTACCGAATAATCGTCACCATTCAGGAGAATAAGCTCCATAGATGCCGTTTTATCTGCAAACAACAGCATGTAAATACCCCCTACGATTTTTTTGTCAGACTTGAATACCCCTTCACCATTGCTGCTCAGCTTAAGTGAGTCATCTTTAAACACAGTACTACCTTTGCCATAATAATGACATAAATAGATCAGGGAGTCGTGTGCATCTGTAAACTTAACCTTGATGCGGTAGCCGTCTTTGGCGATTGCCTGAATAAAAAATAAAAGGATGAAAAATGAAGTGAGTAAAAATTTTGTAAACATCTTGGGGGAAGGAAATTGCATAGCGTTGCATTTCTTTCCGGACAATGCGGATTTCTCTGAATTCATTTGAATTTTTTAAAAGTGAACGAAAATACTCAAAATAGACGAAGTAAAAAAGTGAGTAGTTGTTACATTTGCACCACTTTAACCAAAAACAAGTGATTGCCTTTTTTACACTGTTGTTTGGCGTTTTGAACGCAGTGTTTCACTGAAAATATGAACCGATATTAAAAAGGAGAATAAGACATTATGGGTAAACGAAAGAAGTTCATGATTGAAGATCTGTTGATCGAAAACTATGCAGCCGAGGGGAAATGTATCGGCCGTTACAACGAGAAAATCATCTTTGTTGAAGGCGTGGTACCGGGCGATCGGGCAACTGTTTTTGTGACAAAAAATAAAAAGGACTGGGCTGAAGCAATCGTTAAAGAGATCACCACTAAATCGCCTGATCGAGTGGATCCTTTTTGTCAGCATTTCGGTGTGTGCGGCGGCTGCAAATGGCAAATGCTTCCTTATGAAAAGCAATTGCAATATAAAGAACAACAAGTCAAAGACCAACTGCGTCGAATCGGTGGTGTTGACATTAAAGAATATCTGCCCATTCAGGGTTGCCAACAAACGCGTTTGTATAGAAATAAACTTGAATTTACATTCTCAAACAAACAGTATTTGCCGTCTGACGCACTTCAGGCCGGTCTTTCGTTCGACAAGGATGTGCTGGGGTTTCATGCACCTCGGCTTTTCGACAAAGTGATTGATATCGACAATTGTCACTTGCAACCCGAGCCCAGCAATGCAATCAAAAATTTTCTCCGCGAATTGGCCTATCTCCACCAATTGAGCTTTTACGACATTCGAAAGCATACCGGGTTGTTGCGTAATCTGATGATTCGGGTAAGCAGCACTGCGCAGGTGTTGGTTAATGTTGTATTTGGAGAGCATGATGAAAACGCGATCAGGTTCGTTATGCAACAACTGCTGGAGAAATTCCCCGATGTTACGTCATGGCATTATACAGTGAACCTGAAAATGAACGATGCCCTTTACGATCAGTATGTGATTAATTTTGCCGGAGAAAAAAATATCATTGAGCGGCTTGGTGAATTGGAATTTATAATCAGTCCAAAATCGTTTTTTCAAACCAACCCCTTGCAAACCGTTCACCTCTACAGCATAGCCCGAGATTTTGCTGATTGTCAGGGTCATGAAGTCTTATATGATTTGTATTGTGGCACCGGAAGTATCGGTATATTTTTGGCAAAGCACGTCAAGAAAATTATAGGCGTCGAAACGGTTGAAGATGCAGTATTTGATGCCCGCGTAAATGCGCAAAAGAACGCACTCGAACAGGTCTGTTTTTTTGCCGGAGATGTCGTAAAGATCTGCGATAATGCCTTTTTTGCTCAACATGGCCAACCGGATATAGTCATTATCGATCCGCCCCGTGCCGGTTGTCATCAAACGCTGATTGAAAAATTATTGGAAATACAATCACCTAAAATTGTGTATGTGAGTTGCAATCCTGCTACCCAGGCCAGAGATCTCGCGTCTTTATCAAAAAAATATTTGATGATGAAATCGCAGGCCGTTGATATGTTTCCCCATACGCATCATGTTGAGAATGTTGTGTTGATGCATTTGAAACCAGAATATTATGCTAGCATTGATTGATCAGATCAAAGACCGTATGGCGCAACCCTTACCCGGAAGCCCCGCCCAGATGAAAATGGCACCGCTCACGCGTATCAACCCATTGACTCCACCGGCCGATGCGCGCCAAAGTGCAGTGATGGTCCTGTTATATCAACATCAATTGGTCTGGCATACCCTGTTGATGCAACGCACCATTGATGGTCGTACGCATAGTGGGCAAATCAGTTTTCCCGGCGGGAAGCAAGAGCATACTGACAAAGATTTGCAAGAGACAGCTTTGAGGGAAACGGAGGAAGAGATCGGCATCAAGCAAGAGGAAATACAAATATTAGGTCAATTATCTTCGCTGTATATTCCACCCAGCAATTTTCAGGTAACTCCTGTCATGGGATTCCTATCCGGCAATTTACAAACCAATGTTTCGCCGCAAGAGGTTCAACAATTGATCGCTGTGCCTTTGACTATTTTATTCGATGACGCCATTAAAGAGGAGCGTCTGATTACAACGTCGACCGGCTTATCGCTGCATTCACCCGTTTATATTTTACCCGACGATCATTTGGTATGGGGCGCTACTGCCATGATCATTTCAGAACTCGAACATCTCCTTAAACCGCTTTTTGAAAAACGATGAATAGCGAAGCTCAATCATATGCATCGACACTCGATTTTTTGTTCAGTCAATTACCCATGTACACCAGGGTGGGGGCAGCCGCTTATAAACCTAACCTCGACAATACCCTTTTGCTGGCGGCTAAAAACGGTGATCCGCAGCATAAATTTAAGAGTATTCATATAGCCGGTACCAATGGCAAAGGTAGTTGTAGTAGTTTACTGGCAACAGCCCTTCGCAAAAGCGGTTATCGAACTGCCTTATACACCAGCCCACATATCGTCGATTTTCGCGAACGTATTCGAATCGATGGTGAAATGATCAGCCAACAATTTGTGATTGATTTTGTTGCAAAAAACCGCAAACATATCGACGATATCAAACCTTCCTTTTTTGAATTGACCGTGGTCATGGCGTTTTGCTATTTTGCCGAACAATCGATCGATATAGCTGTGATTGAAGTGGGACTCGGTGGTTTGCTCGACAGTACCAACATTATTTTGCCCGAAGTATCAGTGATCACCAATATCAGCAACGATCATGCGTATCTGTTGGGAAATACCCTTGAGGAAATTGCCACCCAAAAAGCGGGCATCATCAAGAAAGGTATACCGGTGGTGATCGGTGAAACGCAAGTTGAAACGGAAAAGATTTTTTTCACAAAATCGCTGTTTTGCCAGGCACCGATATTTTATGCCGACCAGCGATATCAGGCCGTGCAGGTGAAGGATGTAGGGCGGAAGCAGATGGTGAAGATAATCGACAAAAGTGCCTTACAATCGTTGCATATTTACACCGACCTGATGGGGCATTACCAGGCGAAAAATATTATTACGGTGATGATGACATTGGAAGTGATGAAGAATCTGGGTTGGAAGTTTGAGCGTTTGCACTATGAAAATGTTTTTTCGGATGTTGCCGGTCAAAGTGGATTACGCGGAAGATTCGAGCTCATACAATTGAAACCCCGAGTTATATTTGATGTGTCGCACAACGAAGCGGGTATCAGCGCGTTGTTTGCCCAAATCAACAAGCGGCAGTCCGGTAGACTATATATTGTGACCGGTTTTGTAAAAGACAAAGAAATCAGGGAGATCCTGAAATTATTTCCGAGGGATGCGCAATATTATTTTGTACAAGCTGATATGCCGCGGGCTTTATCTGCAAACGAATTAGCTGAACTGGCTACAAAGGCAGGGCTTGAAGGATCGGTTTTCCCCTCAATAGAGATCGCGATACAAAGCGCTATGGATCAGTTACAACAAGACGACACCTTGTTGGTTACCGGTAGCTTTTTCATTCTGGCAGATGCTTATCGATATTTTGAAAATAAACGCCATTAGAAAAAGTCGTGAATCAATACTATTTTTAAAATCTGAAATTTTTGATATGGGTAAAAATAAGCAAAAGCAACAAACACAAACACAGCAAAAACCGCTTACACAGCCAACGGTGAAGAACCCGATGAGCAAAACGGACATGCCGCTTGCTTCGGTAACGACCGAATCGTCGTGGGTCGACAAAATAACGCGTGGCTATATTCCTTATATCATTATTGCAGTGTTGGGGCTTGCCATTTATTCAAATACCTTCAATGCACAATTTGCACTCGACGACGATATTGTGATCTGTAAAAATGAATATGTATTGCAGGGCACCGCCGGATTACCCGATATTTTCAGCAAAGATCTGTTTGACAGTTTTTACAAACAAATGAATACTACTGCTCAACTCGCAGGTGGTCGGTATCGTCCCCTATCTGTGGCTACATTCGCACTCGAACAGGAAATAATTGGTACCCGCGACAATGCGAACTTTGAGAAAAATATCTGGGATGTCAATAAAAACGGTATCGAAGATCCTCAGGAAGATGTGAATGGTGATGGAGTTTTTAATGATAAAGATTACCGGGTAAAAGGCTTTGGCATGCGGCACGTCAATAATGTACTGTTGTATGTTTTGTCTGTTTCATTGTTGTTTATTTTTTTGAGTACGGTTGTATTTAAAGGAAATCGCTTATTGGCATTGATCATTTCTTTATTGTTTTTGGCGCATCCCATTCATACCGAGGTGGTGGCTAATGTCAAAAGCCGCGACGAAATCATGTCTTTTCTATTTATGATTCTTACGCTTTTGTTAGCCCACCGCTACGCTGCACAGCATACCCTGAAGACGCTGTTGTTGATTTGTATTTGCTTTTTATGTGCCTTACTCTCGAAAGAATATGGAGCCACGCTGCTTATTTTGATACCGGTTTCCTTGTATTTATTTGCTGAAAAAAAGACCGAACTCAAAACCCATTTCCCTTTATATGTCGGATTGGTGTTGACTTTTTTGCTGTATTACGG
>CAZFKA010000221.1:0-5051 GCA_964519155.1 uncultured Bifidobacterium sp.
GCAAAATGTAAAAAATCCGACATTGGTGCAAAGCGCACAGAAATACGGCATCTTTGATTTTGACATGAATATGAATATCAACCTGCTGGCCAAGGTTGGTGAAAAAATGCGTTTTAATTTCAATTACAATACCAAAGCCACCTTCGATTTTGAAAATCAACTGAAATTAAATTATACCGGTCAGGAAGATGATATCATTCGCAATATTTCGGCGGGTTATATCAGTTTCCCTTTACGCACAACGTTGATACAAGGTGTACAATCCTTATTTGGCGTAAAAACACAGTTGCAATTTGGTCGGTTGATGGTGAACGCGGTTGTTTCACAACAAAAATCAAAAAAAGAGAGTTTTGCCATTAAGGGTGGATCTCAAACACAGAATTTTTCAATTTCGAGCGATGGTTACGAAGATTTCAGACACTTTTTGCTGACGCAGTCGTTCCGAAATAATTACAATACTGCCCTCAAGAATTTTCCGGTCATTCAGTCGCTGAACAACATCAACCGCATTGAAGTATGGATCACCAACAAAACCGGGGCCACAGAAAATGCCCGTGATGTGGTGGCCTTCCAGGATCTCGGTGAGCCGAATCCCTATCGAACCAATTTCTTTAAACCTTCGAATGGTCAGGCCGATAATAATGCCAATACCCTTTATACACAAGTCATACAAGCTCCCGGCAGCAGAGATATCGGTAATGTGGTAAGTTCATTACAGGCTTTAGGACTCAAAGGACGTGTTGATTTTGAAAAGACATTTGCGCGGAAATTGAATCCGAGTGAGTTTACGTATAACCCTCAATTGGGCTTTATTTCTGTCAATACACAATTGCAACCCGATGATGTGATTGGCGTTGCGTTTGAATATACTAACAATGGGAAAGTGTACCAGATCGGGGAGTTTGCCCAAAGTCTGCCCCCCGACAGTACCAACCCCAAAGTTCTGTTTTTAAAAATGCTCAAATCTACCTCGCCTGATCCAACGGTTCCGCTTTGGGACCTGATGATGAAGAATGTGTATGCGTTAGGCGCTTCAGGGGTCAGCAAGGAAGACTTTATTTTAAATATCATGTACCTCGATCCCGGTGGTGGCGAAAAGCGATATTTGCCTGAAGGACCCAATGCCGGCAAACCATTGATCACTTTGTTGAACCTCGATCGATTGAATAATCAGAATGATCCGCAACCCGATGGACGGTTTGATTATATTGAGGGCACAACCATTAATCCACAACAAGGGAAAATCATCTTTCCGGTATTGGAGCCTTTTGGCGAAGACCTGCGATCGGTTTTTGGTGGTAATCAGCAACTTGAAAAAAAATACTTGTATACATTGTTATACGATTCAACCAAGAATGTCGCAATACAGTTTCCGCAATACAACCGTTATGTACTCAAAGGGTCGTACAAGTCGGCTAACGGTTCGGAAATTTATTTGGGTGGATTCAATATTCCGCAAGGGTCGGTCAGTGTTTTTCAAGGTGGAACCAAACTCACCGAAAACGTAGATTATACCATTGACTATGGCATAGGAAAACTGAAAGTGATCAATGCCGGTATTTTAAATTCGGGTATTCCCATTAATGTATCCTATGAAAATAATGCAGTTTTTGGCGCACAGGTACAGAATTTCCTGGGTACCCGTTTCGATTATTTTATCAATGATAAATTTACGATTGGTGGCACCATGCTTCGACTGACCGAAAGGCCTTATTTCAATAAGGTAACTTTTGGAGAAGACCCCATCAAGAACACGGTCATCGGCTTGGATGCCAATTACCAAAGTGATATGCCGGGTATTACCCGATTCCTTGATAAGTTACCTTTGATCTCAACCACTACGCCGTCTATGGTACTGGCTACCGGTGAGGTTGCGCGTATCATTCCGGGTCATAGCAAACTCATCGATGATCAGGATGGGGCAGGCAATATTTATATCGACGATTTTGAAGGCACCCGAAGTGGTTACGATCTAAAATTTCCGGTAACTACCTGGGCAATTGCGAGTACACCGCAGGAAGCTACCGACAAATTTGGGAATGTTTTATTTCCTGAGGCTACCTTGGTCAATAATCTGGCTTATGGAAAAAATCGGGCAAAACTGGCTTGGTATAACCTTGACCCCTGTTTGGTAGATCCACGTCAAAATTGTGGTCCGGAATATCTGCGAAAAGATACCAGTTCGCTTACCGGTTTGTCGAATCACTATTTGCGACTGGTGCAACAGCAGGATGTGTTTCCGTTAAAATCGTATACGTCTTTACAAGGAAATTTGCCGACCCTCGATTTGGCGTTTTATCCCAAAGAAAGAGGCCCTTATAATTTCGATGCGTCGGGTGTTACAGCCGATGGGCAGTTGTTGAATCCCAGCCGTCGATGGGGCGGCATTATGCGTGCGATCGATTACAGTGATTTCGAAACCGCCAATGTAGAGTTTATTGAATTCTGGGTGCTAGACCCCTTCATCAAAAATCCTTTAGATCCGGGGGGTAGTTTTTATATCAACTTGGGTAATATTTCGGAGGATATCCTAAAAGATTCACGGAAATTTTTTGAAAATGGCTTGCCTTATCCGATCGATAATTCGAAAGTGGAGAATTCGGCCTGGTCGAAAATCCCGAAATTTCAGCAACAGATCACCCCGGCTTTCGACAATGACCCTTCTGCCAGAGCTGCGCAGGATATAGGTTATGATGGGATGACCAATGAAGAAGAAGCTGAACAGTTTAAAGCGTTCCTCAATGAGTTGAACACAAATTTTGGAGCCGCTTCTGCCGTTTACCAGGCAGCACTCAACGATCCTTCGAACGACGATTTTCACCATTTCAGGGGCGATGATTACGATAACGATAAAGTCACCGTATTTAAACGTTATCGACGTTTCAATAACCCCCAGGGAAATTCACCGGTAACCAATAACAATACGGAATATTCAAATGCGTTTACCAATGTACCTGAGTCTGAAGATATTAACCGTGACAATACCTTAAATGAAAATGAACAATATTTTCAATATCGTATTGATATGAAACCCAATATGCAGGTAGGAACCAACTTCATTGTCAATAAGCAAGTTACTTCCGTAAAATTACCCAACGGCAATACGGAAAATGAAACCTGGTATCAGTTTAAAGTACCCATCAGAGAATATACAGACAGGGTAGGCGCTATACCCGATTTCAAATCGATTCGGTTTATGCGTATGTTTTTAACCGGTTTCCAGGATAGTATTATTCTTCGTTTCGCCCGGCTTGAACTGGGACGTAATCAATGGCGTCGGTACAATTTCTCCCTGAAAAACCCGGGTGAAATGATTCCGAATGACGACAATAATGCAACGGCTTTCAATCTTTATTCCGTTAGTATAGAGGAAAACAGCAGTCGGGCACCTATTCCTTATGTAACACCACCCGGCATACAGCGTCAGCAACAGCAAGTATCGAATGGACAAACTATTCAACAAAACGAACAATCCTTATCGATACAGGTTTGTGGTTTGGATGATGGCGATTCAAGAGGCGCATTTAAATCCTTGGGGATGGATATGCGTCAGTTTAAAGCCCTGAAAATGTTTATTCATGCCGAAAATGCTGAAGCTGCGCCCATCAAGAAGGGCGATCTGCGTGGATTTATCCGTCTCGGAAGCGATTTTGTTGGCAACTATTATGAATATCAAATTCCGTTGACATTTACCGACTGGGGTAGCCGCGATCCGAATCAAATTTGGCCCGAAGCCAATGAAATGGATATAAGTTTTGAAGAATTGGTTGCAGCCAAGCTCAAAAGAAATAAGAGTGGAGCCAATTTTGCCATCCCGTATGTGGTGCAGGATAGTAAAGGCAATTATATCAAGATCGTGGGGAATCCGAATCTTGGTGATGTGAAAATGGCTATGGTGGGCGTATTGAATCCACAAAAGACACCGAATGACCCGAGTGATCTCGGCGATAAAAAATGTGCGGAAGTGTGGTTTAACGAGCTACGGCTCTCTAACCTCGACGAGTCGGGTGGATCGGCAGCCGTGGGTAGGGTGGAAGTACAACTGGCCGATTTAGGCACCATTAAAATGAGTGGCAATATGCATACGGCCGGGTATGGCAATATCGATCAAAAGGTGAATCAGCGTTCGCGGGATAATTTTACCCAGTTCGATGTTTCTGCCAATATAAATGCAGGTAAGCTGGCCCCAAAATCATGGGGGGTACAATTGCCCGTTTTTGCCGGGTATTCGCAATCGATCAGCAACCCGATTTATGATCCTTATGATTTAGATATTAAATATAAAGACAAAGTTGAAGGGTACAGCGGACGTCAGAAAGATTCTGTAAAACAAATTGCACAGGATTTTAAATCGATCAAAAGTATCAATTTTCAAAATGTTCGGATCGCGCCGGTCGAAAACAAACGCAAAGAGCCCTGGGATCTGCAAAATTTCGATGTGAGTTATTCGTATACCCAAACCAATATGCATAATCCGCTTATCGAAAAAGATCAACTGGATGAGCACCATGCTTCGCTTGGATATGCGTATCTCATCAAAGGGAAATCGCTTGAGCCTTTTAAAAAGTTGATCCCGCAGAAAAGAAAGTACTTTCAATTGATCAGGGATTTTAATTTCAATCTCTTACCGGCCAATTTCAATATGCGCAATACGTTGAATCGTACAGTGGGGGAAACAAAAGTGCGTAACATCGATGAAGGAGCTTATCCTATTGAACCCAATTACTATAAATTCTTCACCTGGAACAGAACCTATAACATCAGGTGGGATCTCACCAAATCACTTTCGTTCGATTATTCGGCCAATAATAATTCAAGGATTGATGAACCCTATGGACGACTCGATACCAAGGCCAAAAAAGATACTTTCTGGACTAATCTCAGTCGCTTTGGTCGCAATACGGGATACAACCAATCGTTCAATGCTAATTATAACGTGCCTTTGAATAAATTCCCACTGCTTGATTGGACCACCCTGCGAGCCAGTTACGCCAGTACCTTCAATTGGACTGCAGCATCTTTATTGGCGAAAAGTTTGGGCAACGTAGAAG
>CAZFKA010000222.1:0-5037 GCA_964519155.1 uncultured Bifidobacterium sp.
TTGCTATTTCGCTTTGTGGCAACAACTCATTACTTTTTTCACCGGATCAAAAGAAGGACTGATATACCGTATACCCAAGTTCAATCCGCGAAAGATTAATAACACCCCTACAAAAATTGAAATGTAAAAAGTAGTACGGGTAAATATCCGTTGTTTGCTGAGTTTTAGTTTATGTCCAAATAGGGTTAGTAAAGTCAATGAAGGAATCGTACCCACACCGAAAGCAGTCATGAAGGCCGCGCCCTGTAAAGCCGTTCCACTTACTGCAGCACCCGCCAGTGCGGCATATACAAGTCCGCAGGGTAGCATACCGTTGACTACTCCGGATAATAAGAAATACAAGGCTTCGTTTTTACCTAATAGTCTGTTTTGCAATTGCTGAAACAGCATAGCCACGCGATTACCCATAGAAAAGTGATGCCTGATTACCGGAAAAAATGTAATCAACAAAAGAGCCAAACCGGCAATTATTGACAGCCCCTGTTGCCATCTGATCAACGTAAAGCCTTGACCCATTAGCCCGAATAGCACACCCGCTAACGCATAGGTAAGTGTTTTACCACCGTGATAGAGCGTGAGACTGAGAAAAGTATTTTTACTGTTTACAAAAGGAAGACGCATCATCAAGGGTCCACACATGCCTATACAATGCAGACTTCCACTCAATCCCAGAATCAATGCCGGCACGATTAGTAACATCAGATCGTCACTGTAATTTCGTGATAGAAATGTTGATTCCTTAATCCATCGATCTGCATTTTTACACGGTATCTTCCGGGTGCAATTTGCTGAATCGGAAAGTGATAGATCCCGGTGGGGATTTGCGGTAAGGTACTTGAAAAATCTTTATGACTGTTGGCTACATGGTAGAATGTAAATTTGGTTTGCACTACCTGGCGGTTTAGCGTGTCCGGAAAGTGAACTTGCAATTCGTTTATCGTTCGGTCGATACTGATCTGTTGCTTCAACTGATCGAATTGCTGACGCGCGTCAATTTGTTTTTGAAAACTTAATTCTTCTTCATAATATTTATCGCTCACAAGAGCAGAGGGATGCTGGGTGCAACTGTACACCAGATACGACATAAAAATGATCATCAATCCAAATCCTGTGAGGATGATATTTCCGGGGTGTAATAATTTTTTCATTGTTTAGTATTGTCCGATGAAGGATATTTTTTTCGTTTGAACTATTTCGTTACCACTCATGATATAGAGTTTGAAAGATTGTTTACGCTTATTGATTTTGTCTTTCGGTATTTTCACAAAGAACTCTTCTTCTGCTGCAACACCCGGATAAAGACTATCGAGTTTCTTTCCGGCATACATAACCGATGCGTTTTTGTTTTCGAGTTCGAAATGATATGGTTCAGTATAGCCACTCTTACTCACGATTTTAATTTTATACAAATTACTGATGGTGCCATCTGCGTTTTCCTGTAGTATTTGACCGGGTATTCTTAATACTGTTGCGTCAAATTTGGTTCGTGTGATGAGCAGGGTAACCAGAATACCAGTTAGTACCAACAAAACGGCAATATACATTTTGATCCGGTAGGTAAAACTTAGCTTAGTACCGGTGGCGATATTGTTTTCACTGGCATAACGGATCAGTCCTGGTTCAAGTCCCACTCGATTCATCATCATATTGCAGGCATCGATACAAGCGGTACAGTTTACACATTCCAGTTGGGTACCATTGCGAATATCAATACCTGTCGGGCAAACATTAACACACATGCCACAATCGATACAATCGCCTGTTTTTTCTGCTTTATTTCTTTTCTTACTTCGGGGTTCGCCTCGTAAATAATTGTAAGCTACTACAATGGTATTTTTATCAAGCAGTACACCCTGCAATCGTCCATAGGGACAAACAACAGTACAGGTAATTTCACGTACAAAAGCGAATACGGCATAAAAGAGGCAAGTAAACAACATGAGTAAAGCAAACCCCCCAGGGTGCGCTGAAAGGGGTTCCTGCACAATTTTCATCAGTTCTTTCAATCCGATGATATAGGATAGAAATGTATTGGCAATGAGGAAAGAGAAGGCAAAGAAGAGAATGTGCTTGATCGTTTTACGCACATACATTTCAGTGGTCCATGGTTTACCATCTGCTGCTTGTTGTTTATGCGCCGGGCCCTCGATCCAGTATTCGATACGTCGAAAGACCATTTCGAGAAAGATCGTCTGTGGGCAAACCCATCCACAAAATACCCGGCCGAAAATTAAGGTGAAAACGATGATGAACAACAAAAACACCAGCATGCCGATACCGAACAACATAAAATCTTGTGGCAGAAAAACCTGTCCAAAGAAAATGAATTTCGAATGGGTGATATCGAACAGAAATAACGGATTGCCGTGATAGGAAATAAAGGGTAGTCCGAACAAGAGAAGCAGATATCCCACGCTGAATATCGTGCGAAGATTGTAGAGTCGGCCCTGCGGCTGAAACACATACATCCATTTGCGTTTTCCTTTTCTGTCGACCGTCGAAATCTTATCCCTGAAACTCGGTTCCGGGTCTCCAATTTGCTTGTTCATACTGATAGTTCAGCTAGTTGCTGATTTTGTGAGATTAAGGTTTTAAACCGGCAGCAGCGGGTTGTGAGGTTGTCTTTGCGCTATCCACTGGCGAGGTCGCCGTTTCGTCGACATACAATTCCCCTTGCTTTTCTTTCGGATTAGGTGGTTGCGTGCCATGCAGTGTTTTTACAAAACTGCTGACCTGTGCCATTTGCTGGGGCGACAAGTCATTCTGCCAAGCTTTCATTCCTTTTTCCTGCCAGCCGTATTTTACCGTATAGAAAATATCTTTAATACCGCCTTTATGCAGCCAATAATCATCAGTGAGATTTGGTCCTACGCCACCTTGGCCTTTATCGCCATGACAGGCGAGGCAATTACTGGCATAAATCGTGGCTCCGGCCGCAAGGTCAGCTCCGCTCAACATCACAACAGAATTTTCATCCACCATGTTTGCATTCTTTTTGAGATAGGCTTCCTTTTCAATTTCAGCAGCGGTATTGGCAGCAGCCAATTCTTCGAGTTGTTTAGGCAGGTTTTCGGCACCAAACATGCGGTATAAATAGATGACGGCAAAAAGAGCAGACGCAAAGAATGTCCAGCTCCACCAATTCGGCACCTTATTGTCGAGTTCACGGATACCGTCATAATCATGTTGCAGGTCAAGTTGATCTTCATCTTCAATGGCTACTGTATTATTAAGCCGTTGAAACCATGTTTTTACTTTAATTGGTTCGGCTGACAACGATTCTTCACGCACTGCTTTGATACCCATCAGCACAAACAAAGCCCTGACAAGGGTGAGAACGGCTATAAAGAGGATGAGTACCGCTCCGGCCATCAAATAGAGATCAAGGTTGGAGAATGCATTTTCACCCGTGTTAGCCGTAGCCGGATCGGCTGCAGATGCGCCTAAAGAAAAGGTCAGCATCAACAAAATCAGCGGGGCGGCTTTACCGGGAGCTTTTCGCTCTTTGATAATTTTTGTGAGATACGATTTGCCGGCAACCCGAATTGCTTTGGCCAGTACCGCGATGATGATCAGAAATAGGGCGCAGGTAATGATCATCAGGTAACGTGGCAAATTATCTTCAGTAAACCAAGAAGGCTCAGTGGCCGCAGCCGGTAATTTTTCTTCGGCCAAAACATTTGTTGCCAGACCGATACAGCCGAAAACAGTCAACGCTGCACTGATCAGTTTTATCTTTAATTTGTTCATGGGATTAATGGATTTAATGAAGAGGGATATTTGCTTTTTCGTTCATTGTATGTTTGTCGGAAGTAAACACATAAATGATCACTCCGAGAAAAATGGCGCCGAAAATGATGATCGATAGCATAGGGTAGATTTCAGCGTGATGGATTTTTTCCAGATAATATTTGAATTTCATTTTTTTGTTTAGTTTTTAGCGGTTCCTTTAATATCTGTACCCAGACGTTGCAGGTAAGCAATGAGGGCTATGATCTCTTTATTGCTTTGCACGTTTATTTTATCTTTTTTCAGGTTATCCGCGATTTTAGCAGATTGTTTGTGTAAGTCGTCCAATGCGTTTTGTACATCCTGATCTGTATAGGGTACGCCCAGTTTTTTCATTGCTTTGAGTTTGGCTTCCGTAGTACTTTCATCTAACACATCATCAATCAACCAGGGATATTCAGGCATAATGCTGCCTTGGGTCATATCTGATGGGGCACGCATATGATTGTAATGCCAACTATCCGGGTATTTACCACCTTCACGGGCCAGATCGGGGCCGGTACGTTTACTGCCCCATTGAAATGGATGATCGTATACAAATTCACCTGCTTTTGAGTATTCACCATAGCGGGCTTCTTCATCGCGGAAGGGTCGTATCATTTGTGAGTGACAGGTATAGCATCCTTCTCTGACATATATATCACGACCATGCAATTCAAGCGCTGTATAGGGTTTTACCGATTGTATTGCCGGTACATTTTCATTGATCAAGAAGGTCGGAATCAATTCAACCAGTCCGCCGATTGATACAGCGATCAAGCTGAATACCAGCATTTGTATAGGGCGACGTTCAATCCAGCTATGCCAGTGCATTTTAGTTTGTGGCATTTGCAATTGTTTGTAAGGCACGGCTTCTGCTGCTTCATTGGCCACAAACGATCCCTGTTTCATCGTTTTGTAAATATTGTATATCGCAAGGAATGCGCCCAACCAGTATAGCAAACCACCAATACCCCGCAGTATATACATTGGTACGATATGGGTAACTGTTTCCATAAACTGATATTGCAATTGTCCGCTTTCTGAAAACTGTTTCCACATCAGACTTTGGGAGAATCCTGCCCAATACATGGGTATCGCGTATAGCAGTATTCCTACCGTACCGATCAGGAAATGTTGGTTAGCCAGTTTTCGGCTATACAGCGTTGTATTCCACATCCGTGGTATCGCGTAGTACAACATGCCAAAAACGAGGAAGCCATTCCAACCCAATGCACCGATATGAACGTGGGCAACGGTCCAGTCAGT
>CAZFKA010000223.1:0-3787 GCA_964519155.1 uncultured Bifidobacterium sp.
ATACCATAGATTCAACCCGCGAAACCAGTCCTCTTCGTAAAGCCGATGATGCCGTGGTGCTCGACAACAGTGAATTGACTATGCACGAACAATTACAAATCGCTTACGATTGGGCTATGCAAAAGATCGCGCAGTAAAATTCAGGACGAGAATCGTCTCCCTGCAAATCATGCAACTATTTTATTTCATCGTATAACATCGGTGTTTATTATGCGCTGAACTTTGTACGGAAATTTTCTTACAATTAAATTTTGGCATCATGAAAACGAAAGCTGATAAAAAAGTCGAAAAAGTCATGCATGAGTTCAAAGAAGGTACACTGAAATCGGGCAAAGACGGCAAAGGTGGGAAAGTAAACGACCGTAAACAAGCGATAGCGATTGCCTTGAGTGAATCAGGCCAATCGAAAGCGAGGGGAAAAAAGAAAAAATGACCTATCGCCATGCAGAAAAGCAACCCCAAAAAAAAGATATTCAGGCCGCAGCAGCAGCCTCATCCGGGCTTGGAATCAAAAATGGACCCGGTACCGGTATTTGATACCTATCATGCCGGAAAACAAATCCTGGCGGGTAAAAAATGTATCATTACCGGCGGGGACAGTGGTATTGGACGGGCAATAGCGGTAGCATTTGCGAAGGAAGGGGCTGACGTGGCGATCATTCATCTCCCCGCAGAGCAGTCAGATGCAGATGAAACGCAATCGCATATTCGTTCTTATTATAACCAACAATGTCATACGTTTGCCACCGACCTTTCGAAAGAAAAAAATTGCCTGACCACCATACACAAAATAGCCAACATATTCACCCACATTGACGTTATGGTCAATAATGCCGGTGTCCATTATCCTGAGAAAAACTTCATAGATATTCGCTCAGCACAGTTGATCGAAACATTTGCTGTCAATGTATTTGCTATGTTCTGGTGTACCCAGGCTGTATTGCCTTATATGCGGGAGGGAAGTTCGATCATCAACACAGCTTCTGTCACTGCATACCGTGGAAGTGGCGGGCTAATTGAATGAATGAGTGCTACATAATAAACTCTTAGTATGCGTGCTGAAATATATGAATTTAGAAGGCAAAATGGTTTTTCAATTCAGGTAGAATGAATAGTTAGTCAATTAAGTAAACTATTAGCGGAATTTGAAAAATCAGAAAAGTTAATCTTAAAAAAGTTGCAGAGAACATGGGCAAAATGGCATCTAGAATATCCAATACTATTTCCCTTGGAAAAACTCTATTAGATTTTAAACATTGATATTATTTCATATTATCCTTTGCCGACAACATGGCAGCAAGTTTATCGAGTTCAGTTTCGTCTTTATTAGCAATGACGAATCGCAAGCCATCCTTTGCAAACAAATTCACCATACGATTGCCCATTCCTTTTGTAGCGCCGGTTATAAGCGTAAGGGGTATAGACTTCATTTTGATACATTTGACACAAATGTCTATCTGCCGAAAGGAACACGTTTACCCGATTGACATTTAATGTTGTATAATCTTTTGCATCGATTGACGAGTGTATCTCGAAAGACTTTATTGCAACATTAATCGGACAAATAGAGCGTTTGTCGCAGAGAGTCGTATATTTACCAATACACCAAAAAAAATAATATGACGGAAGATAATCTGGCTGTATTGATCGACGCTGATAATGTGCCTTACGCAAACGTAAAAGAGATGTTGGAGGAAATTGCCAAAAACGGTACGCCGACCATCAAACGAATTTATGCTGATTGGACCAAATCAGGTGTTACAGGTTGGAAAAATGTACTCCTTGAAAATGCAATTACCCCTATTCAACAATACAGCTACACTACCGGAAAAAACTCCAGCGACAGTGCTTTGATTATTGACGCGATGGATATTTTGTACGCTGGAAAGGTACAGGGTTTTTGCATCGTATCAAGTGACAGTGACTTCACCCGCCTGGCCACAAGACTTAGAGAAGCCGGGATGATGGTGATCGGCTTTGGCGAAAAGAAAACTCCTAAACCCTTTATTTCAGCTTGTGATAAATTCATATATCTCGAAATTCTGAAGTCACCAACCATACAATCGAGTCAAAATACTAAAAGCAATACGAAGTCGAAGAAAAAAGAATCAGTAAGTAAAGTTGATGCTGAAACGATCCGGATTATCACCGAAAGTGTAAATGACCTCGCTTACGAAACGGGCTGGACTTTTCTGGGGAGTATAGGCCACTACATTTTAAAAAAGAAACCGGATTTTGATCCCCGTAATTATGGATTTCCAAAACTCCTTTCCTTGATTAAGGATATCGATCGCTTTGAAATTGATTACCGGGATACCGGTGTTTACCTGAAATTGAAATAGAACTGCATTACTGTTCGTTTGCTGCCCACTCTCCAAAATAGCGACCGTTTCGCACTTCTCACGCTACATCTGTTTCCATTTCTTTCACCCGCCTATTACCTTATATGGTCCATTGCAGACATCGAAAGCAACAGTACCAAAAAATAAATAGCAATAGTTGAACATTTTGATGTACATTCGCTATAATCAATAGGTGTCTGCCTGCTTATCTGAAAATATTTCTGATTGCTCAGTTTCGCTTCCCGGCTCCCATATTCCTTACGAAACAGCATAATATTTATGGCAGAATCTTTCGCAAAAAAAGAAAAAGAAAAGAAACGCGCAAAAAAAAGACAAGATAAAGAAGAGAAGAAAGAAGAACGGAAAGCCCAAAATCAAAAGGGAAAGAGCCTCGAAGAAATGACGGCTTACCTTGATGACAATGGCAATCTGACGGATATTCCTCCTGACAAGCAGGTCAGAAAAAAAGTAATACCGGACCATCAGATTCTTTCCCATGAGCGTTCAAACGAACCTTCAGAAGCTACAGGGGTATTGTCACTTTTTTTTCAAGATAAAGGTTATGGGTTTATTACAGAAGATAAAACCCGTGCAAATATTTTTGTGCATATCAATAAACTGTTGGGAGAGGTGAACGTTAATGACGCGGTTACCTTCAAAAAGGAAAGAACTGTCAGGGGAGATCAGGCATATGATGTGCGGAAATCATAGTGCATAAACGCCTAAAAATCCAAGATTACAAATTCAATTATCAGTAACCCACGCAATTTTTAGCGTGTCATTTATTATTTATCTATTCAATATGGCGAAAAAAAAGCGAGTTAAATTTGTCAATCGGGAAGGCACGCAGTTTTTAAAAACTTTACGAAAAAGAATTGATGCCTATTTTCTCGAAAAAAATATACATCGACAAGCCAATAGCAGCATGGTCATAAAGTCTGTCCTGCTGTTGGGTACCTACCTCATTCCTTTGTGCATGCTTTACATGATTCATTTGCAAGGTTGGCTCCTTGTTTGCTGTTTTATTATTTCCGGTCTCGGACTGGCCGGTGTTGGCATGAGTGTGATGCATGATGCCAATCATGGCGCCTACAGTAAAAACAAATTGATCAATATGGTACTGGGAGGCACTTTAAATATACTGGGTGGATACGATGTAAATTGGCGTTTACAACACAATGTGTTGCATCATGCGTTTACCAATATTACCCATGTTGATGAGGACATTGAGCAACGCTTAAAAATGCGATGGAGTCCATTTTCTAAATGGTATGCCGTGCAACGATTTCAATATATTTATGCATTCGCAACCTATTGCATTTCTACGCTCAATTGGGTTTTAATAAAAGATTACAAACAATATTTTACTTACCGCCAAAACGGAGTGAATAAAGCCGGTCGTAAAGAATTTTATTGGGGTATCGTAAAATTGATCTTTTTATAAT
>CAZFKA010000223.1:3797-5037 GCA_964519155.1 uncultured Bifidobacterium sp.
ATATCGTCTTACTGATCGTAATACCGATAGGCATACTGGGGTACCCAGGCTGGTTGATCGCTGTTGGATTCCTGTGCATGCATGCAGTGGCAGGATTTATTTTATCTACGATCTTTCAGTTGGCTCATGTAGTGGAAAGTGTTGAATTTCCAATGCCAAATGATAAAAACGAGATGGACAATGAATGGGCGATACATCAGTTGTTAACTACGGCCAACTTTGCACACCAAAACAAATTACTGACCTGGTATGCTGGTGGATTAACGCATCAAATCGAACATCATCTTTTTCCAGAAATTTGCCATGTACATTATCCTAAAATTGCATCCATTGTGCAATCAACTGCACAGGAATTTGATATCCCGTACAATTATTATCCGAGTTACTTTGCTGCGTTGAAATCGCATATCAGGACGCTTAAAAAATTTGGCCTTCAATCGGACTTTGATTTAGCAAATGTGTAGTAGAAAACACTACCCGCAATTGACGATTCGATATTAGCTTGTTGATGGATGAGGTGGAAACAGCTCGAATCTCTCAGATAAAATCACCGGCTAAAATCGCATGGCACTCCTACGACTCGCTTGCATTCGATGCGATGATCGCTTCAACTGCTCCTGAGAATTTTATAACTTTTTTGGCACGGCATGTAACAGCAGGAGTATCCGGCTTATGCAATTTTGTGTTCTAAAAACAAATCGTCATGAAACAAAATAAGAACACAAAAAAAGCAACTCCTAAAAAGGCAGCCACTAAAAAAAGTGCGCAACAAGATGTAGCGAAAGGATTAGCCTATCTTTTTGCCGAACAACTCAAAGACATTTATTGGGCGGAAAAAGCATTGGTGAAAGCCTTACCTAAAATGGCTAAAAATGCGTCGACAGAAGAACTCCGTACTGCTTTCGAAGATCATTTGGCCGTTACTGAGGGACAAGTTGATCGACTTGAACAGGTATTTGAACTCATTGGCAAAAAAGCGCAGGCAAAAAAATGCGAAGCAATGGAAGGATTACTCAAAGAAGCCCAGGAAATAATGGAAAGTACTGAAGAAGGCAAAGTACGGGATGCTGCCATGATTGGTGCTGCACAAAAAGTGGAACATTACGAAATAGCATCTTATGGCACCTTGGCCGCTTGGGCAGAAATTTTGGGGGAAACTGAATCGGCAGAACTGTTGCAAGAAACTTTGGAGGAAGAAAAATCGGCAGATGAAGAGCTGAGCAGCATTGCCGGTGACATC
>CAZFKA010000224.1:0-5027 GCA_964519155.1 uncultured Bifidobacterium sp.
GTCAACACAGAGGCCGGCCGCCAGGCTCATGATGAAGTAACCGTGGGCCACCTGATGGGTAAACATCGTTCCGGTGAAATCAGTATTTTTCATATGGGCATAAAAATGGTCGCCACTGAGGTCGGCAAAACGATCGATATCTTCACTGGTAATTTCTCTTTTCTTCGTTACGATCTGGTCGCCAATGTTTAGCTCATCAAATGATTTTTTAAATGGATGCACACCATCGATATGGCCTTTTGCTCCTTGTTGATACTGATGGGTGATTGCTGTGAGCAGAGTGGGTGAACCCTGTATGGCGGTACGTTGCATATAATGCAATACACCCCGTTTGCCTCCCATTTCTTCGCCACCCCCTGCACGTCCTGGCCCTCCATGTACCAGCAACGGCATTGGTGACCCATGCCCAGTACTCTCTTTGGCCGATTCGGTATTGATCACCAATATACGGCCATGCATAGTGGCAGCACCCAATACAAATTCGCGGGCTATATCGGGACTGCCGGTAGCGATGCTGCAAACAAGACTCCCTTTTCCCATTTTACTGAGGGTTATCGCGTCAGGGGTATTTTTGTAAGGAATAATTGTGCTCACCGGACCAAACGCTTCCACTTCATGACAGGCGAGTTTTTCAAACGGAGCATCGTTCAGAAAGATCATCGGGCTCATAAATGCGCCTTTATGTTTATCGGCTCCTTTTACTTCAAAATCGTCCGCATCACCAATCACCAGTTGTTGAACATCCATCAGTGCTTTTACTTTTTCCATCACATCGTTGCGCTGGCCAATACCGGCCAACGGGCCCATGCGAACACCTTCAATAGCCGGATCACCGATTGTAGTGGTTTGTAGGCGTTTTCCGAGTGCTATGGTTACATCTTCCACCAAGTGTTCAGGTACCAGTATCCGCCGCACGGCAGTACATTTTTGTCCGGCTTTGGTGGTAATCTCCCGAACGACTTCTTTGATAAACAGATCAAATTCGGGCATACCCGGTTGAACGTCTTCGCCGAGTACACAAGCATTCAGCGAATCGGCTTCCATATTGAATGGGATCGATTTGTCGAGCAGATTGGGATGGGCTTTCAATTTTTTTCCGGTTTCGGCACTTCCGGTAAAGGTCACTGTATCCTGCATTTCGCAATAATCCAGTATCCCCCTGGCGCTTCCACAAATCAGTTGCAAGCTTCCTTCGGGCAAGATTCCCGACTGAATGATTTCTCTAACAACGGCTTCGGTAAGGTAACTGGTAAGTGTCGCGGGTTTTACAATGGCCGGTACGCCGGCAAGCAGATTTACTGCAATTTTTTCGAGCATGCCCCAAACCGGGAAATTGAACGCGTTGATATGCAAAGCAACTCCTTCCTTGGGCACCATAATATGATGACCGATAAACGTATTTTGTTTGGAGAGTTTGGCCACATCCCCTTCTACATAAAACCACTCGTTGCCAAATTGCCGGCGTAAACTCGCATTGGCGAAAAGATTGCCGATACCACCTTCGATATCTACCCAACTGTCTGATCGGGTTGCTCCTGTGAGTGCACTTATTTGGTAGAAATATTCTTTTTTACTAAGCAAATGAAAAGCCAGTTTTTTCAGCATGAGGCCTCTTTCCTGAAAACTCATTCGTCTCAATTTTTCACTTCCTTTTGTGCGGGCATAATGCATCATTGCTCCAAAATCGAGGCCCGCGCTGCTGGCGGTATAAATAGGTTCGCCTGTTATGGCATTATATAAAATCTCACCTTCTTCTTTGGCGGTGATCCAATGGCCTTCGGCGTAGTTTTGTAGTGAAATGAGGGACATATTGTTTATTTTAGCGGGTATAGATTTCTTTTTGATTTCGATCAGAAAATTATCGGCAAATGTAATAACATTATAGGGTTAAATGTTAGCACTCGGTAGCGTCAATTGTTTATGGGCTGCAATTAGCCGATCAACAAAAGAAAAAAGTTTCCCATTGCTGACCACGACAAATTTTTTTGATGGCTTGTTGTTCATCCCTATTCGCAACACTGACTATGATTTGCTTGTTGGTGATGGTATGCAATGCTGCCTCGTCAATTGTCAGGGTGCCATATATTTGATGCCCGATTTTATTGGGGTTATTGCAGGCCAGTGCAAATTGAATTTTTTTAGAACTGAACATACGGGCAATTGTTTTTCCACGTTTACCTGCTCCCCAGATGACCAGATTTTTTTGCGGGTCATGGTCAATGGCTAAAAAATGGTGGCACTTCAATTGAAGCATGGCATCGGTTTGGTATTGCAGGTGTATCCGGGTTGTTCGGGTCGGATAATCGCGCCAATGAAACAGCAGGTCGGCACAGGGAATCGGAATGAGTTTTTGCCGGTACATCCTGAAACACAGATCATAATCTTCGGGATACAAGGGCGTATTGAAAGCGCCGATTTTGTCAAAATCGCTCCGATGCAACATCCAACAGGGAGAAGGAATTACACACTCTTTATATACTTCTTCGAAACAACGGCCCTGCGCAATCAGTTCATTGATCCAAAGCGCATAGTTTTGGAATCCTTCCCCTAGTCCCTGATCGCAAAAATATTTGACCTGGCCCAGCGCGATGTATCCTTCACCAAATTGTTGCAGTTGGCCGATCATATGGGCATACTTATTCGGTTCATTGATATCATCGGAATCCATACGGGTAATATATTGGCCAAGCGCCTGTTTGTGACCGGTTTGCAGTGCCGCTGTTACACCATTGCCCTCATTGGATATAACGCGTATTCGTTTGTCTTGAGCAGCGTATGCTTTTAAGATCTGCAAACTATCATCACTTGAATGATCATCAACCGCTAAAAGTTCCCAGGCTACCCATGTTTGTTGCACAATCGAATCTAAACAGGCACGCAAAAAAGGCGATGTGTTTTTAACCGGCATAATGATACTAAGCATGATTGTGAATTGATGTGAAGCAATGAGCGATAAACCCGCAAAATACATGACTTTCAAAAATTAACCCATGGTCAGCCCAAAAAATACCCGGACCTTGATGATCCGGGTATACAAAAAGGGAATACCTTTTTTATTTGACGTGACAATATGAACGGAAAGCGTTTACCACACTTTTGCGCGTTCAGCTTCGGGTTTAAACATTTTGTTGCCTTCTTTTACCTGAAACGCAGCGTAGAAAGGAGCAAAGTTCGACAAAGGTCCGTTACAACGATGTTGCCCGGGCGAGTGTGGATCGGTTACCAGGCGTTGTGCCGCCTCTTCGTCTCTGATATTTTGACGCCAAACTTGTGCCCAACTCAAAAAGAACCGTTGATCGGGGGTAAATCCATCGATTTTTTCGTTTCCCTGACCTTGTTTGGTCATTTTGAAGGCGTCGTATGCAATGGTTACCCCACCTAAATCGGCAATATTTTCGCCAAGGGTAAGTGCTCCATTCACGTGCTTATTGTCGAGAATGGTATAAGCATCATATTGTGTTTTTACCATATTGGTTTTTGCATCAAAACGTGATTTGTCTTCTGCACTCCACCAGTTTTTCAGGTTTCCATCTGCAGCATACTGGCATCACTGATCATCAAATCCATGGGTCATTTCATGTCCGATCACCGCACCGATACCACCATACAATGCAGCATCATCAACCTGCAGATCGAAGAACGGATATTGTAGAATTCCGGCCGGGAACACGATTTCGTTGAATGCAGGATTGTAATATGCATTTACCGTTGGAGGGGTCATGCCCCATTCATTTCGATCAACCGGTTTACCCAATTTGCTGATCATAAAATTGTAATCAAAGCGATTGCTCGATAAAATATTTTTGATATAAGAGTCGCGTACGATTTCCAGTCCGGTATAATCGCGCCATTTGTCAGGATACCCGATCTTTTTAATGAAGGCATGCAGTTTTCCTTCGGCTTTTGCTTTAGTACTGTCGCTCATCCAGTCAAGTTTTTTTATTCTGGCTTCAAAAGCTTTTTCAAGATTATTCACCAACTCCATCATCCGTTCTTTTGCTTGTGCCGTAAAATACTTGTCGGTATACATTTTTCCGAGTTGTTCACCAACTGATCCATCCACAACACCCAAAACTCTTTTCCAACGGGGTTTTTGCTCCTGCTGGCCCCGCATGGTTTTGCCGTAGAAATTGAATGTTTCCATATCAAAGTCTTTGCTCAGGTAAGGCGACATATTGCTCAACAAATGCCATTTAAGATATACTTTCCAATCGTTGATAGGCGTTTTGCCCAGCATATTGCCGAGGGCTGCAAAAAACAAGGGTTGACCCACCAATACGGTATCTTCATTTTTGATATCGATCATCTGCATAAATGCTTTCCAGTCGATATTGGGAGTTTGGGTACTGAGATCGGCCAGTGAAAATTTGTTATACACTTTATAAGGATCGCGCATGGTTACCCTATCCATACTGGCGTTGGCCATGGCCGTTTCCATACCCATTATGGTATTTGCATGGGCATCAGCATCGGCCTGCGATTCGCCACTGAGTTTCAGCAGATTGGCAATATGCACAACATATTTTGCCCGAATATCTTTTTCGCGGGGTTCATTTTTGAAATAATAATCACGGTCAGGTAAGCCTAAACCACCCTGAAAAAGATTGCAAATATTACGGGTTACATTTTTATCATCCGGTCCTACATACAGACTAAACAAGGGATTATAGCCCAACTGATTTTCGCGGGCTATCTCTGCAATCAATGTTTTTGTGTCGGTGATGCCATTGATCTTTTCGAGTTCGCTTTGGATAGCACTTATACCGGCTTTATCTATTGCAGCGGTGTCCATGCCTGAAGCATACAGATCGCCCACCATCTGTTCGGCACTGCCTTTACTGGCTTGTTTAGCGGCAGCCGCTTGTTCGAGCAATCCTTTTAAGGCTGTTTTATTAAAATCTTCCAGCAGATTAAAGCTACCCCATCGGGTTTCAGAAGCAGGAATCGCATTTTTTTTCATCCAATTACCGCCGGCAAAGGTGTAAAAATCGTCTGCAGGACTAACAGATGAATCAATATAAGAGGGT
>CAZFKA010000225.1:0-5021 GCA_964519155.1 uncultured Bifidobacterium sp.
TTACTGTACTGACCATTGATCTCAATACCATCTCTTCCAAAATTATCGGCATGCAAACAGGATTAAGAACAAAGCAGAACGTAAAAAGGTAAATTATAGAAAAGGATTTGAAGCCGACCCGAAATTTTTACAGATTTGGGAGAATATAAAGTATAAAACAAAATATAGTGTTTCTTACCAAACACACGACCTAATTGCCTTTGCAGGCAAAGCGGTTAAAGACATGCCGGAAACTATTAAGCCGACTGTAAGGAGCACAAAACAAAAGGTTCTGATAACTGATGAAGGTGTTTCCGGACAGCTTTTAAGCGACAGTGCTTTGTATGATTATGGAAGTAATATCGAAATCCCAGACTTACTCGCCTACATACAAAGTAAGACGGAGTTAACAAGGGATACAATCCTTCAAGTTTTGAAAAAGTCAGGGAGAATTGACGAAGTGCTTATCAATCCGCAAATGTTTATGGACAATACAACAAATGCAATAAAGAGCGTATTGTATGACCTGATGATTGACGGCATTAAATATGAAAGTATAGGCAGCAAAATGTATGAAATGACTTTGTTTGACGATACGGATTTTGAAATCTATCTTGACAATTTCACGCATTCAGTAACAGACGCCAACAAGACCATTTATGAAAACTTTATTCCGCTTGACAGTGGCGTAGAAAATCAATTTGCCAAAGACTGTGAATCAAGTGAGAATATTGAATTTTATTTTAAACTACCAAACTGGTTTAAAATCCCCACACCAATTGGGAACTATAATCCCGATTGGGCAGTGGTTTTAAAAGGTGAAAGGAAAATATACTTTGTAGCAGAAACCAAGAGTGAGGGGCAGGAACTTTTAAAAAGTGAAAAGCAGAAAATCAAATGCGGCAAGGAACACTTTAATGAATTTGAAGAAGTGGTTTATAAACAGGTATCTTCAGTAACGGGTCTTTTGGCTTGACTGCATAACATGCCCCAACTCATTTGAATGAATTTTCGTTTTTTCGTATTTGCAGTTCACTGAATTGTAAACAGTACTCGCGAACTTCTTTCCACTTCCCGTTTTGAAAATTTCAATTTAATATTTATTTTGTTGCGCTTTTCGGGCACCATCAATTGAAATATCTCATTGGAAAGGCTTTTATGGGCTGGCCACCCCGGTTTACAACTCCTCTTATTTTACGCCATACAAATGGCAAACTGCCTTTTTCAATTGCTTTACGCACAATTTTTAATTCACCATAAACAAACAACAAAAAAAACAACATGACAAAAAACTTCTTACTCCTCCTGCTTTGCCTGTTTGCCGGAAGTCTCGCCAATGCGCAATTCAACCGCAATACCCATTATTCACTTTCTCCTCAGTTTCAACCCGGAAAATCGCTTGATGTGGTCAATGATGGCAAATACAATGATCAGGTATGTCTGGCCCGTAGCGAAAATGTTACCGGGCAATCGTGGACAATTACCCCTGTGGCCGGACAACAAGGTTATTACAAATTATCACCCGAATTTCAACCCTCAAAATGTCTCGATGTAGTGAATGATGAAAAATATTACGACCAGGTTTGGCTGGATGCATCACAAAGCGTTACCGGGCAGTACTGGAAAATCACCCCGGTGGCTGGAGCTGACGGATACTATCGCTTATCGCCTATGTTTCAACCCAAAAAATCACTCGATGTGGTGAATGATGGAAAAAATGATAAAGTTGAACTCGCTCCGTCTGAAAATGTGAGTGGCCAACTCTGGCAGATCACTGCGCTCGATTAATCTGTCCTGCCCCTTTATACAAAAAAAAGACTGACACAAGCAATACGTCAGTCTTTTTTTTTTTGAATATTTTCAGGCAGTTCTATCGCTACTTTTGTCCACCCGGCACTGCATCCTCCCCTGGTTCTACGTTACCGATAACCTGAATTTGAATTTCCGGGTTATCGATACTGTTTGTTGTCATGAATACGATTTTGGTAAAGGCGCCAACGCGCTTGGTATCATAACGCACTTTGATCTTTGCAGTCTCTCCGGGCATGATGGGTTCTTTTGGCCAGGTAGGAACCAAACATCCGCAACTTCCCTTTGCACTGGTGATGGTGAGGGGGGCTGTGCCTGTATTGATAAAACTGAGTTCGCGTTCAGGCTCCGACCCTTTCTTGATGGTGCCATAATCAATGACCTTCTTCGGAAATTCTATTTGTTGGGCCTTTGCAAACTGAATGGCGAGCATCATAATGAGACCAAAAGAAATTATCTTTTTCATTTGTTTATTTTTTGTAGTGAATGAAATTTTAACCAAGATAAACGGATTATCTTATTCAACGTTTTTTGGCCATAAGTTTAACACCAAATTTAAAAGCTGTCAATCAGCCTAGCGAAGGAAGACAGCTATTTAGGTCTATGCAAACTGCCGGTGCGCTCTACCGCGCTCTCCAGACGGTCGTTCCTTGAATCGCAAAGGGAAATCGACTCGCTTTTTTTTCTTATCTTGTGTGCATCAATAAAAAATTTACCGCGATGAAAAAATGGCTGATCCTCTTTTTACTGACGCCCCTCATGGCTACTGCAACAACCTGGCTTGTAGGACCTACACAAACGTATACAAAACCCAGTCAGGTAAGCGCACTGGTGAATGACGGCGATACCGTACTGATCGACGCTGCCACCTACACGGCTGATGTCTGCTATTGGGGCAAAAACAATCTGGTATTGAAAGGCAACGGACCGGGATATGCCCATTTGGATGCCAATAACACAGCCTATGGCGGGAAAGCAATCTGGGTGATCGGTGGAGACAATACGTATGTTGAAAATATCGAATTCAGTCATTGTACGGTGCCTGATCATAATGGAGCCGGTATTCGGCAGGAAGGTTTTAACCTGCATGTGGTGCATTGTTTTTTTCATCACAACGAAATGGGATTATTGGCCGGCGATATCACCGGGAGTAAGATCGTGATCGAAAAAAGTGAATTAGCGTATAACGGATACGGTGATGGATATACCCATAATGTGTATGTCAATCATATCGATACGTTTGTGTTTCAATACAATTATTCGCATGATGCGGATGTGGGGCATGAAGTGAAGAGTCGGGCTAAAAATAATTATATCCTTTACAACCGCATTACTTCCGAGGCCGGCACCGATAGTCGGAATATCGATCTGCCGAACGGTGGCCGTAGTTTTATTATTGGGAATGTGATCAATCAACAAACCGCTTCACAAAATAACAATCTCGTGGGTTACGGACTTGAAGGTCCGGCCGCAGCAGCGTATAACGAATTATATGTCATCAACAATACCCTGATCAACGAAAAGACGGTCGGGTCATTTTTCGATCTCGACCCCGGTACCGAATTGTTTAAAGCCTATAACAATGTTTGTGCCGGTATGGGTACATTTTATACCAACTCACCCTTACAATTAGATACCCAAAAAAATTATCTGGTCAACTCGTACGCGGCCCTGATGTTTCAAAACCCGGCTACCTATCAATACCAGATCAGTTTTCCGACCTATGGAAGCAGCCCCTTGTTTAACACCGGCACCCAGGCCGGTATGTTGGGTACCTATTCACTCACTGCCGATAAGATCTATGTGCATCCCCAAAATTATGCTGCAAGATGTGTAAATGCGGCCATAGATATCGGTGCCTATGAAGAATGTATGCCGGCTGCAGTGGAGGATATTGAATCAGCTCTGCTTACGATCTACCCGAATCCGGCCCACAATGTACTCCTGATTAGCGCACCCTATCATCATCTCTGTATCAGCGATTTGTTTGGCAAAACCTTATTGCAATCGTCTGCCGAAGAAATTCCACTTTCCCTGCCGCGGGGCTTGTATCTTGTACATATCTACCTGAAGAATGGCAAACGGGATCAACATAAATTGCTTATCGACTGATCAAGTCCGATCGAGATCTGCCCGGCGTATACGCAACAATAGCAGTAAGCCAACGATAAAGTAGCACGACAGGGCGAATGTCGAATTCCGCATACCACCCATCAATTGAGCGATCAACCCGAAGGACAGGGTGCCGATTACAATACCGGTTTTGTCGCAAACGTCATAAAAGCTAAAATAGGATGCCGGGTCACCCGAATCGGGTATCAGTTTAGAGTAAGTTGACCTTGACATCGACTGTATACCACCCATCACCATCCCTACGGCGAATGCCAGGGCATAAAAGGCCATGACCGATTGTACGAAATAGGCGGCTATACAAATGCCGATCCATATCGCGATCAATAACAACAAAGAAATTTTATTGCCATAGCGATCGGAGAGCTTAGCAAACAGCCAGGCACCACCTATAGCCACCAATTGTATGATGAGCACCACACTCAGCAATTGGGTAGCACTCATTTGTAATTCCTTGCCTGCAAAATACGTGGCCATATACATGACGGTTTGTACACCCATATTATAAAAAAAGAATGCAAGGAGGTATTTTTTTAAAACGGGGAAATGCCTGAGTTCATGCCAAACCTTTCGAAGTTCGGCATACCCATTCCCCATGATTCCGCCTTTGGGCGAACCGATATTGTTGATTTTTGTTTCCTGTAAATGTTTGAATGCGATCTGTGCAAATCCTGCCCACCAGATACCCACCAGTATGAACGACAACCGCGCCGGTATATCCTGTAAATTCCAATGCAGTTGATCGTTGAGCAAAATAAAAGCAAAACACACCAGCATAAGTATCACACTGCCGATATATCCCATAGCAAAACCTTTTGCACTTACAGCATCCTGACGGTCTTTGCTGGCGATCTCCGGTAAAAATGCATTGTAAAAAACGATACTGCCACAATAGCCGATAGAAGCGAGTACCGAACAACTTAACCCATACAGAATATTGGCTTCACCACTGCTGTCCTTCTTAAACAAAAACATGGCGCAGCAAGATGCCGAACCCAGGTAACAGAAAAACTTCATGAAGGATTTTTTATTTCCTTTATAATCAGCAATTGACGACAGAAAGGGAGAGAGTAGGGCGATCAGTAAAAACGAAAGTGCAATGG
>CAZFKA010000226.1:0-4933 GCA_964519155.1 uncultured Bifidobacterium sp.
CTTTAATAGAGAATTACAAATTATAAAAATATATATACGTAAAAAATTGAACAATTCTTTTGAAATAGTTGCATTTTTATTTGAAATATGTAATATTTGCAAAAAAAATATATATATGAGTAATTTGCGTTTCGATGCCATCCACAACCTTCAACATGGCGAAAAGGAAATATTGGGTTATGATAATCTAAAGATAACCGCACTGTTTGCAAGCAATGTATTTACGGCGAAAAAACAGCGTGAATACCTCAGCGACGAAGCATACAAAAGCCTGACCAACAGTATCAAAACGGGTAGCAAAATCGATCGTAAAATGGCTGAGCAGATCGCAAATGGCATGAAAGCCTGGGCGATGGAGAAAGGGGTTACCCATTTTACACACTGGTTTCAGCCGCTGACCGGTGGTACAGCCGAAAAGCATGATTCCTTTTTTACGCTGAAAGGTGATGGAACTCCGCTCGAAACTTTTGATGGTGACGCACTGACCCAACAAGAGCCTGATGCGTCAAGCTTTCCGAACGGGGGCATACGTGCAACATTTGAAGCCCGTGGTTATACCGCCTGGGATCCAACCTCTCCCGCTTTTATTCTCGAAACGGCCATGGGCAAAACCCTTTGTATTCCTACCATCTTCATTTCCTACTCCGGCGAATCGCTTGATACCAAAACACCGTTGTTAAAAGCCCTCGACCTTGTCAACAAAGCATCATTGGATGTTTGTCATTTGTTTGATAAAAATATTACCCGTGTGGCACCCACATTGGGTTGGGAGCAGGAGTATTTTGTAATTGAAGAATCCTTGGCCAATGCCCGTCCGGATATTCTGGCTACCGGTCGAACTTTATATGGTCATACACCCGCAAAAGGACAGCAATTGGATGATCATTATTTCGGAGCGATACCGGAAAGGGTTTTTGCTTATATGCAAGACTTTGAACAAGAGGCTTACAAACTCGGTATTCCTTTACGAACCCGTCACAATGAAGTGGCACCTTCACAGTTTGAATGTGCGCCCATTTTCGAAGAGGTCAATATCGCTGTCGACCACAATTCTTTGCTTATGGACGTGATGAACCGTGTTGCCAAACGTCATAAATTAAAAGTACTGGTTCACGAAAAGCCTTTTGCCGGTGTAAACGGTAGTGGGAAGCACAATAACTGGAGTCTTGCCACCGATACAGGCATCAATTTGCTTGCTCCGGGTAAGACACCGAGAACCAACCTGATGTTTTTGACCTTCTTTGTAAATGTGCTCAAGGCTGTGCATGATCATGCCGACCTTTTACGGGCATCAATTGCATCGTCGAACAACGACCATCGTCTTGGTGCCAACGAAGCACCCCCGGCGATCATCTCTGTTTTTATCGGAAAATACCTGACAGATGTACTCAATGAAGTAGAAACCCGGGTGACCGGTAAATTTTCTGAGCAGGATGAAGTGATCCTGAAAATGGATATTCATAAAAATATTCCGGAGTTGCTGATGGATAATACCGACCGAAACCGAACCAGTCCCTTTGCATTTACCGGTAACAAATTTGAATTCAGGGCAGTAGGTTCTTCTGCAAATTGTGCCTGGCCGATGACCATCCTCAATACCATCATGGCCGATACGTTGATCAATTTCAAAAAGGAAGTGGAAGCCCTGATCGACAAAGGCGACAAGAAAGAGATCGCTATTCTGCAAATTATTCGCAAGTATATTTCTGAAAGTAAAAATATCTGCTTCGAAGGAGATAACTACAGTGAAGCATGGGCGCAGGAAGCGGCAAAACGCGGACTCAACAATTTCAAAGATACTCCCAGGGCATTGGATGTTTTCGGCACGGAGAAGGCAAAAAACCTGTTTAAAAACCATGGCATTTTTACCCATGTAGAAACAGAAGCCCGTCATGAGATCATGCTGGAAGAATATGTAAAAAAAGTACAAATCGAAGCACGACTAATGGGTTATCTGGCGAGCAATTCCATTTTGCCCCCGGCGATCCAATATCAAAATACCCTGATCGAAAATGTCAAAGGGCTGAAAGAAATCGGTTTGAAACCGGAATCTTATCGTTCGCAACTTGAAATTATTGAGGTCATTTCTACCCATATCAATGCGATCAGCGATAACGTGGAAAAAATGATCGAAGCCCGAAAAGCGGCAAATAATCTCGAAGATATGCATCAACGTGCCGTGGCTTACTGCGATCAGGTGAAACCGTTTTTTACAACGATCCGCTATCATGCTGATAAACTCGAACTGATTGTTGACGACCGTTTATGGACTTTGCCGAAATACCGCGAAATGTTGTTTTTGCGATAATAGTTTGCCTGTCATACATACTGAAGGCCGGTGCTGAAAAACAGTGCCGGCTTTTTTTGTAAACCTTTTTAAAAGAAGATAATAAATGCCTACAATATGTCATCACGTGAGGAAAGCGACCTTGCAGCCCCATTACCGGGGCAAAAAAAAAGACCGTCATGCAACGGCCTCTTGATTGAAATATTATAGACCGATTAAAACGGAAGGTCGTCACTTTGTTCTGTAGAGCCAATCACACTTTCCTGCGCAGCAGGATTCATTCCGCTATTATTCGTTTGCTGTGGCTGTGCACTGTTGGTACGTTCAATTCTCCAGGCCTCCAGTGAATTAAAATACTTAACGGTACCATCAGCGGCTGTCCATTCTCTTCCGCGTAAATTAAAGGAGACTTTCAAATCGTCGCCGATCTGATAGGCATCAAGCAGGGCACATTTATCCTGTGTGAGCTGTAAGGAGATGAATTGCGGATATTGGTCTTCCGTAACAATCACCATATCTCTTTTCGAAAACCTGTCGCTGACAACCTGTGTATTATTCTTTACTTTTAATTTACCTGTGATTTCAAATGAAGCCATAATTTTGAATGATTTTTTAATTGAGCGACGAAGTTACTTTTTTTTAGTATTTTACCGAATAATTGCCTGATGAAAACTTATACACATTTAGGGTTGTTGTTTTTGCTTTTCAGCCTGTCCTGTAAGATTCCGCTCGCTGTAGAATCAAGCCAAGCGGCATTATTACCCGTGAGGACGGAAGCAGGGGATACCCTTTCCGATATAGAACAAATCTTACGTCCCTATCGTGATAGTCTGTCGGGAAAAATGAATGAAGTGATAGGGGATGCAGGGAGCGATTTCAAGAAGGAAAGGCCTTTCGGTTCGCTCGGCTATTTGGTGGTGGACGCCATGTCGGCAAAAGCCCGTGACCTGGATTCTACCGTTAGCCATGCGATCTGCAATTACGGTGGCATTCGACTTCCGGAAATGAAAAAAGGCCCGATCAAAGTGGGTAAGATATTTGAACTATTGCCTTTCGACAATGAACTGGTGCTATTGGATGTTAAGGGGGATATCCTGATCAAATGGCTTCAGTTTATCGATAGCGCCGGAGGATGGCCGGTATGGAAGTCATTCGATGACCGAGCAAATCAACCTGGGGCTGAATTACGACAAACTAAACAGGGTAGGATCGATACCTCCGGCGTGACGGTCATACAACCGCAAATTGACCCCGCCGCAGTGTATGTTATTGCAACTAACGATTATGTGGCAAACGGTGGCGACAATTGCTCTTTTCTTAAACAATGTAAACGGAGAAACACCGGGCTGTTGATTCGCGACCTCTTAATCGAATTCATTCGTTTCCACCAGACCGTTTATCCGGCAAATCTTTATCAAATCAAAACGCAATAGTTGCATTATGGTACACTCAGGCAGACGAAAATTTATCCGACAAGCCGCAATGGGCGCTACGTTGCTTGCCACCCAGCAGTTTCCTTTTTCAGCTTTGGCGGCAGAAAAGCAGAGGCAAAAGTTGACTATCTTACACACCAATGATGTGCATAGCCGCCTCGACCCCTTTCCCATGGATGGTAGCAAATATCAAGGTTTGGGTGGGGTAGTGGCGCGCGAAAAAATGATCAGCAAGATCAGAGAGGAGGAGGAAAATACCTTATTGCTTGATGCCGGTGATATCTTTCAAGGAACACCTTATTTTAATTACTACAAAGGTGAACCCGAAATGAAAATAATGAGTCTGCTGGGATATGAAGCCGCAACGATCGGCAACCATGATTTTGACAACGGAATAGATGGTTTGGTCAAACAAATGCAACATGCTGACTTCCCTTTTGTAAATTGTAATTACGACTTCAGCGAAACTGCCCTCGAGTACTTGATGAAACCTTACACCCTAATCAGAAAAGGTAAAATAAAGATTGGAATATTGGGGGTGGGGATCGAATTGAACGGTTTAGTACCTGATCATCTTTTTGGAAAAATTGTTTACCGGGATCCGATCATGCATGCCAATGAGGTTGCAAATTTGTTGAAACAAAATAAACGATGCGACTATGTGATCTGTTTGTCGCACCTCGGTTTTGAATATAGTAATGACAAGGTTTCAGACAAAGTGCTTGCGCGTGAATCCGACCATATTGATCTGATCATTGGCGGGCATACACATACCTTTTTGAATGAACCTCATAAGGTAAAAAATCGAAAAAATCAAGAGGTGATCATCAATCAGGTTGGCTGGGCTGGCATCAACCTCGGGCGAATAAATATTTTTTTTGATAATAGACAGCACTATGACTATGTTTCAGATTTTAGTGCTTTGGAAGTGAAAGAAATTCACACATAAAATTTTTTTTTTCAACAAAAAATTACCACTTTCGTTCTTTGAAAGGAAAATGATTTATTCACATTTCCTTGATAAAAAAATAATCGAAAATTTATTGTCAGACCCGTTTAAAATTCACATAACCACACATGATAAAATCTTTTGAGAAAATATGGGAAAATTGTTTGAAGATCATAAAAGATAATATCAGTTGGCAATCATACAGAACCTGGTTTGAACCGATCAAACCGATCGCACTCGAAGATAATGTACTGGTCATTGAAG
>CAZFKA010000227.1:0-4871 GCA_964519155.1 uncultured Bifidobacterium sp.
GGATCATACTGAAGTTGAATAAAGACAGTGATCATAAAAATAAAAATGATATGAATTTTATTTTGTTTGACGATGAACGCTTTCATCACTTTCTTCCGCTTACCCATTCGAGACCGGTAGCTGAACTCCGTTGTGGTATTTTTACCATGCATGAAAAGTGGCGACACGTACTGGCCGTTCCGGTGCATTATTTTACGCAAAAATACTTACAGGAAAAATATCCCCTCGAACTGGCGCAAGATAATATTTGTATCAATTCAGCCATTTTCCCCGGCAACGAGATCACTGAAGCAATTTTATCGTTGAAGCCGGGCGAATGTCTGCAAAAAGACCAACTCCTCCTCGCGGCCAGAATAAGTTTCGAGCAAGCGCAACGCTTCAATACGCAAGATATTTTACTCAACTGTACAAAAAAGAATTTTGATGCAGACCTCATGATGTTGAATCATGTTTGGGACATTTTTTCGTTGAACGATAAAGCCATCAAAGATGATTTTGAACGCCTCACACGAGGGAGAACTTCACAACCCTTGCCGGCAGGAAATACTGTACTTGGCGATCAGTTGTTTATTGAAGAAGGTGCTCAAATCAATTGCGCCATCATCAATACGCTTACCGGACCAGTATATATTGGCAAAGATGCAGAGATCATGGAAGGTTGTATGATTCGCGGACCATTGGCCATGGGCGAACATTCGGTATTAAAGATGGGCAGCAAAATTTATGGCGCAACCACCATTGGCCCGGGTTGTAAAGTAGGTGGTGAGGTCAATAATGCCGTGTTTTTCGCCAACTCCAACAAAGCACATGATGGATTTATGGGGAATGCTGTGATTGGTGAATGGTGTAACCTGGGTGCGGATACGAATAATTCGAATTTGAAAAATAATTATGAAGAAGTCAAGCTTTGGAACGAACATAAAAAATCGTTTGTCAAAACTGGCTTACAGTTTTGTGGACTCATCATGGGCGATCATTCAAAATGCGGTATCAATACTATGCTGAATACCGGTACAGTGATCGGATTTAGCTGCAACGTTTACGGAGCAGGTTTCCCGCGCAATTTTATCCCCTCATTCAGTTGGGGCAGTGCCAACGGTTTTATGGAGTATCAATTAAAGAAAGCGTCAGAAACAGCGGAACGGGTATTTGCGCGCCGGCAATTGCCCTTCACTTCCGTGGATGCCCGAATTTTTCAGGCGATCTTCGACAATACCCATGACCAACGGAATTATGTTTAACTCAATATTACGTTCACGTAACTAGCATTCTTGGGTATATGAAAAATGTTTTGATCATCGGCGCTTCAGGAATGATCGGTAGTTTGATACTAAAACAATGTCTGGATGCTGCAGCTATTCAGCAAGTTGTATCCATTGTCCGAAAGGCAGGCAACCTCAAGCATCATAAACTCAGGGAAGTCATACACAAGGATTTTAGCGATTTCACAGCGATCAAATCCGAATTCAAACAATGCGACATTGCCTTTTATTGTGTAGGCGTGTATACGGGGGCGGTCGATGATGAACAGTTCAGAAAAATTACAGTCGATTATACCGTAGCATTTGCAGAGACCCTTGCGCAACAAAGCCCCAGCGCTACCGTCTGCTTTATGAGTGGACAAGGTGCGGACCGTACTGAAAAAAGCCGTATTGCTTTTGCCCGATACAAAGGAATGGCTGAAAATAAATTATTCAGCCAAAATTTTGCGCATTGTTATGCTTTCCGACCCGCCTATATCTTTCCGGTAGAAAAGCGTGAGGAGCCAAATGCATTCTATCGCCTGATGCGAAGTTGTTATCCCCTCATCGCATTGTTGGGAAAAAATTTCAGCATTCGTTCAACCGAACTTGCCAAGGTGATGTTTCAGACCGGGCTTCACCCGCAGGCAAAAAATATTCTGGAAAACCGAGACATCCGCGCCTTGGTTTAAGGCAATACTTTCTTATTTTGTCTGCCGAACCTTCCCATTTAACCAAAAAAAAATCGTGTTCAAGTATATTTCGCGTACCGTTTTACTCATATCGCTGGTCAGTTTATTTAACGATTTCAGCAGTGAAATGCTCTATCCTGTCATTCCACTTTATCTGGCACAAATCGGGTATGGCGGCTTATTTATCGGTGTGTTGGAAGGTTTGGCAGAACTGATCGCCGGCATGACCAAGATTTATACCGGTAGCTTGTCTGACCGGCTCCAACGTCGCTTACCGTTTGTTTATTGGGGCTACGCATTAAGTGTTTTGTCGCGCCCCCTGATGGTGCTTACCCAATTGGTGCCCGTGATGTTGGCGGGTCGCAGTATTGATAAAATAGGTAAGGGAATCAGAACCGGCGCCCGTGATGCCTTACTGGCCGACGAATGCGACAGCGCAAACCGAGCAGAAATATTTGGCTTTCATCGTTCAATGGATACCATAGGTGCTATTTTAGGGCCTCTCGCCGCCCTGTTATATTTAAGGGTCTACCCTGAAAACTATCAACGTTTGTTTCTGATTTCGTTGATCCCGGGTAGCTTGGCTTTAGTATGGGCATTGTTGATTAGGGAGAAAAGAAAAAACACGGTGAATATAAAAGGAACATTCAGCCTGAAAGATCATTTTTCGTTTCATCAAAGAGCTCCAAAACCCTATCGAATATTTTTGTACTTTGTATTGAGTTTTTCGCTGATCAACAGTTCTGATATGTTTCTGCTGATGCGCGCCAAGGAAGTGGGTTTGCACGAAACGGAAATCCTCCAATTGTATATTTTGTTTAATCTGGTGTTTGCCCTTACAGCTTTCCCGGTGGGCAAACTGGCAGACCGCATCAACAGGATCTATGTCTTGTGTTTGGGACTGGTGCTTTATTCGACGACCTATTTACTGATGTCGTTTACGTCATCTGTCCCCCTGCTGGTATTTTCATTTTGCCTCTATGGCTTATACTATGCTTTTTCACAGGGATTGATTAAAGTATTATTGATCGAAAAAGTGAATGCCCATCAAAAAGCAAACGCTGTGGGTTTGTATGAAGGGCTCAATAGCTTTTGCCTGCTGGCCGCCAATGCAATTGCCGGATTTTTTTGGTATGCTTTCGGGGGCGATTTTGTACTGATCTATTCCGCTTCCGGTGCTCTTATGTTGAGTATCGCTCTGCTGCTCTTTTATCGAAAAGAAAAATTACTCGCGGGCAAAATCCCAAGCGTCGAAAAGTAATTTGAGGTATTCGTTTTCTGACTCGGTAATTTCCTGATCGGCTTTGACGAGGTAGACAGCAAACTTCAGAAAATTATTTCTTTCTTCCTCCGTGGAATCTGCATAAAAGTCGTCGATACATTTGGTCATATGGGCCAGCCATTCATCGTGCCGTAAAGAACTGATAACTTCCATCTCACGGTCCAGGTCTACCTGAAAAGGAAACTCCTGGAAAAGATATTCACGTATAATTTTTTCTTCTTCGATATGAAATTCGAAATCAAGTGCTGATAAAATCATCAGGATATGGTAGCCTGCAATCGTTTTGTTGTATCGTCGTGACGGCATAAATTAGTTCATAAATTGGTCGACAAGATAAGGTTTAAGTCTGTGTATTTTATATCAAATTTTTGTGAAAGAATCCTACTGGTCATTTTTCCTTTATACAAATAGGTTGCAGCCAGTAAACCCGGTTTATTGTGTATTATTGTATTCGCTCCACCGGCGGTATTGGCGCACGACAGGATCAGGGGCATCAGAATATTACTGATAGCGGTAGAGGCTGTACGCGACACACCGGATGCGATATTCGGCACACAATAGTGTACCACTTCATGCTTCATAAACACAGGTTCTTCATGCGACGTCAGACAAGATGTTTCAAAACATCCCCCGTTATCAATACTGACATCGATAATCACAGCACCCGGTTTCATTTTTTCCACCATAGGCTCAGTTACAACCATTGGTACGATACCTTTGTGTGGCTTAAGCGCACCGATTGCCACATCCGCATCTTGTAAAGCAGAACCCAGTTGTATCGGATCAATGACCGAGGTAAACACCGTTTGCCCTACAACCCGTTGCAGCCGCATTAAACGGTAAATAGAATTGTCGAAAACCTTAACCTGCGCCCCGCTACCCAAAGCTGCTCTGGTCGCATATTCACCAACCATTCCGGCTCCGATCACCACTACATTGGCCGGTGGAACTCCAGCAATTCCCCCCATCAAAACACCGCTTCCATCAAAATTATTACTGAGATAGCGTGCAGCGATCTGTATAGATGCAACACCGGCGATCTGGCTCATTGAACGCACGATAGGGTAATTACCGGCATCATCTTTAATGTTACCGAGTGCAATACCGATGATTTTTTTGTCGATACATTTTTGTAAATATTCGCGGGTCAATGACGTGATATGAATAGGGGAAAAAATGATCTGATTTTCCTTGAGTAGGTCAAGTTCCTCATGATTGATGGGGGCGGTTTTCAGGATAATATCTGCGTTGAAAATTTCCTTTTTATCATATACGATTCTGGCACCGGCTTCTGAATATTCGTTATCGCTAAACGAAGAGGCGATACCGGCATGATGCTCTACCACAACTTGATTGCCATTGCTGACAATAACCGCTACTGCCTGTGGGGTAAGGGCGATGCGGTTTTCCTGAAAAGAATTCTCTTTGGGAATACCAATAAACACAGATTTTTTTTTCATCTCATACTCGAGCGTTTCTTCGAGCGGATTGTATGAATACGATACGTTGATGATCGGTTTACTGCGGATGTCCATAACACGGTTTGTCCGGTAAATGTACTGCAATTAAATGGCGATTGAAAGCATATCGTAGGCTAAATTTACAGAAGGCGGCAATTCGTTTTGCACGGCCGCGTGTAGCCCCAATTGATGACTG
>CAZFKA010000228.1:0-4811 GCA_964519155.1 uncultured Bifidobacterium sp.
AGAGTACACCTTTAAAAAAAATTTTATACAGTTCCATTTTATTGCCCCGGTAACCGAAACGAATGCCACGCCATGATGTACGCGACATACGATAGCGATAAGAACCATGCAATACCAGGGGAACAACAGCCAGAAAACAAAGCATAAAGACCAGCAGCGCGATGATGGGAAACCCTGAAAAGGTAAGAAGAAAAAATGTGCCATAAACAAGTAACACACACAAAATAGCTTTGATAAATCCCCGGAACATTTCGGCACCGGTACCGTGAAACTGAAATGGATCATCCTCAAACATAGTATGCCCATAGAGGTATTGCAATTGGTTGGCTTTTCCCCAAGGATAATAAATGCCGAGTGTAAGAATTTGCAACAACAAATTGACAATCCAGATTTTAAACAATTCGGCACCCCGCGCAACCGAAAATAGGGCGTATTTTTTGGGCTCTGTCATACATTGAAATTGGTGTAGGACAAATATAATCGCTTAAAAAGATTTACCGACAGTAAACCCTATAAATTACCTGATTTGTTGAATACGATCGGCCACATTCATCCCATCCATGGCAGCACTCACTATGCCCCCGGCATAACCGGCCCCTTCGGCACATGGGTATAAATTCGAAAGTTGAATATGATGCAATTTTTCTTTATCTCTCGGTATCCGTACGGGCGACGAAGTTCTGCTTTCCGTAGCCAGCACCACTGCTTCATGAGTATAGTAACCGGGCATTTTTTTTCCAAATTGTAAAAAAGCCATCCGCAGACTTTCATAAATATTGTTGGGCAAAACACTCGACAAAATTGCAGCGCTGATTCCCGGTAAATAGGAACAAGGAGGTAGTGATGATGACATTTTATTTTGCACAAAATCGGTGAGTCGCATCGCCGGGGCAACAAATTTTCCACCACCCGCACGGTAAGCCTTTTGCTCAACAGACAACTGAAAATCAAGACCGCTCAGTGCATCACGTTGTGCATAATCGGCAGGTTGAACACTGGCGACAATGCCACTGTTGGCAAAGGAGTTATTTCGTTTAGAAGGACTCCAGCCATTGACTACCACGCTGTTTTGTGATGTGGAAGCCGGGGCAATGATACCACCGGGACACATACAAAACGAAAATACCCCTCGATCGTTCACTTGCTCAACCAAACTGTAACTGGACGGGGGTAAATAATCGGGACGTGTCGTGCACCGATATTGAATTTCATCAATGATATGCTGAGGATGCTCTACCCGCACGCCTAAGGCAAAGGGTTTGGCTTCAAGCATGATCTTTTTATTATGCAGCAACTGATAAATATCGTTTGCTGAATGCCCTGTTGCAAGTACAAGTTGATCTACGTCTATTTCCTGATCGTTGTTGATCCGTATCGACTGCACACGCTCATTTGTAAGTTTCAGATCAGTCAGTTTCGAATTAAAATTTACTTCTCCGCCACATTGTCTGATCGTGCTTGTGATGGCTTCAATGATATGCGGCAATTTGTTGGTACCGATATGCGGATGGGCTTCGTAAAGAATGTCGGCTGCTGCACCAAAACCATGTAACCACTCCAATACCTTCTTCATTTCACCGCGTTTATTGCTACGGGTATATAATTTGCCATCGCTGTAAGTACCTGCCCCCCCCTCTCCAAAGCAATAATTGCTTTCTTCATTCAATACCCCTTCTTTATTGAGTTTTGCGAGATCACGACGTCTTTCGCGGACATTTTTCCCTCTTTCAAAAACGATCGGTTTTAATCCATGTTGTATACATTGTAAAGCACAAAACAGACCGGCAGGCCCGGCCCCAATGATATGGATGGCCTTTGCGTGATGCACATCAGTAGGTAAAAACGGAAAAACTGCAGATGCGAATTTCTCTTCAGTTGTCGTTACCCGCAATTGCAGGTTATACTTGATGATCCGACTTCGTGCATCAAGCGACTTCTTGATGATTTGGTACGCAAAATATTTTCCGGCAGTTAAACCGCATAATGCAGCTATCGCATTTTTCAATTTTCTTTCATCGTGAAAATCGATCGCCGGTATTGAAATTTGTATGTCTTTGGTCATAGAAAATGCCGGGTTTTTATCCCGGAAAATAATTCGCAAAAATAAGCAATTTTGAGGTGATCGCTTCATACCATTGCCTTTGTTAAAATAACTTGAAAGCCGGAAATATGTAAACCTGAGCGTCTACATTTGTTCCTATGAAAAAAATCTTCCCGGTCATTATTTCTTTGATCGTCTTGTCGTTGCTGGGCATCATTTACCTGCAAATCGACTGGATCAGTGGAACGATGAAACTCAAACGGGAACACTATATCGACGATATACAATCGAGTGTAAACGGGATTACAGCAGCCATTCGCGATAAAAAAGACAAATCCATACTTGGGTTTCAATTACAATTTCAGCCGATGTCATTCGGCAAATTTATACCGGTGACCAATGCATTCAATAATAACGAAATGCAAAACCTTATTAAAACAGAACTCCGTAAAAACAATATCCGGCAGCCCTTTGAATTTTGCATCAACAACAGCATGGCCACTGCATTGTTGTTCAGCTCGGGCTTTAAAGATGAGTTTTTTGAATCCGAAAATCTTCATGGTCCTTTTGCCCTCGACCCTGAGGTGTATGTTAATTCAGAGAGTTTATACCTATACATCCAGCAGGATAATTATTTCCAAAACCATATGGCCAAACTCTTGTTGTTTGCAGCCTTTTTTACATCGGTGATCATTGCAGCATTTGTGTTGACATTAAAAACAATGCTAAGTCAAAGTAAACTGTCGGAAATCAAATCTGATTTTATCAATAACATGACGCATGAATTTAAGACGCCGATCGCTACCATTCAATTGGCAACTGACGCCTTGAATAATGAAAAAGTGAGTTCGAACCAACAACAAATAAAATACTACAGCAGTATTATCAGGGAGGAAAACCGCCGGATGAATAAGCAGGTGGAGAAAATATTACAGGCAGCACAACTTGAAAAAGACGAAATCAAACTGCAGTACAAAAAAATCAGTGTCAATGAGATCGTGAAAAAAGTTGCCGACAATACACAATTGCAAATGGAAGAAATCGGTGCGAAGATCAATTTGCACCTGGATGCCGGCAATGACGTGATCAATGCTGATGAAGTGCATTTCACAAACATTTTATTTAATTTGGTCGACAATGCTGGCAAGTATTCAAAAGATAATCCGGTAATCGATATCAGTACATTCAATACCGGTGACACCATACAAATAGCAATCAAAGACAATGGAATTGGTATGGACAAAGAAACGCAGCAACATATTTTTGAAAAATTTTACCGGGCCCATACCGGCAATCTGCATAATGTAAAAGGATTCGGCTTAGGACTGACTTACGTAAAAAATATTGTAGACGCCCACAAAGGAAAGATTAGTGTGGCAAGTGACCCCGGCAAAGGCAGTACGTTTACCTTAAGTTTTCATCTTGCTTAGACTGTTGGACTACATCGTTTTGTGAAACTTTTTGAGCTCTGCAAAAAATTGTTTCTCCGCAGTATACAACTGCATCAGCAATGTAGACAGATCGGTATAATTGCCCACATCGGTTGTACGTGATTTACAAATTCTTGCAGTTTGATAGGCGAAATTCCTCCATTGATCTCCGATTTGCGTCATCTGTTCTGAAAATGCGCTCAAGGTTTCTTTGCCCGTAATCGCTGACGCTTCTTGCAAAAATGCAGCATATAAAAAGCGAAACCCAGCCCCTCCGGTACCAATCTCTTCCTGCATCCTGATAATATTTCCCAGATACAACGTGGCTTTGCGTGCCTCAAGCTTTTGTGGGTATTGCATTATTTTTTTACTCAAAAATTTTATGGCATTTACACCAAACCAAGGTACCGGTGGCGACGACATAAAAAAACAGGTTTGTCCGATACCTTTTTTGATGGCTGATTCCAGATTCAGTTGCGGAGGTACCGATTTGATAAAGTACATTCTTCCCTTAGGTTCGGGGTAGCCCTTTGCGAAACGAGCTTTAGCCAGATCTTCACTGTGTATCTCGGTAACATTTTCCATTACGGGATCGCTAATGAGATAGATATTGTCGCGTTTGCCGTAAACGATCAGATTATGCGCGTTAAAATGGAAGCGAAAAACTTCTGGTAAAAAGGGCAGAAAAAAAACACTCACCTGACAACCGCTTGGGATATTATTTTGCAAATTTCGATCAAGCGCGGCCATTGCTTCGTTCACATTGCCAAAGTTTACACTATCGTATTGTACATCAAGTCGTTTGCACACATTTTTAAAAATTTGGCCGGGATAAATTCTATACGTTGTACCGGGCACTCCATTCACTTTAATAAAAGGCAAGTGACCAAAAAATATACCACTACCGATACCGAAAGCCAGGGGTTCAGATACCGGCAGTCCGTAATGTTTAAGGAGGTTACTGCTGACCCCACTTTCGCAATGGGCCTGCGACTGGTGCGCGAAAGGAATTATCATTTTGTAAAGATGGTTTAAATAACTGAATTTCCGGCAAAGCGCAAATAAGTTTCTGATGATGGCCTATTGCAGCAAAAGAGTGCACGTGCACAAACGCCAAAACCAGTCTCCAGCACTATGCTGGTGAAAATAATTGGTTGATGAACCTTTTCCTATTTCGCATGCCTACCGGCGAAATGTGTCAATTCCTCGGGGGAGACTGAAAATATATCGGCATACTTTTGTATCATGCCGGCAGACAATTGCTTGAAAACTTTCGGTTGAAGATGACGTTTGACCTGCCACTGCCATTTACCCGCATACGCTGCTAAAATGGGTAGATC
>CAZFKA010000229.1:0-4808 GCA_964519155.1 uncultured Bifidobacterium sp.
CCGCAGGCATACGCAATTGCAGTTTATGTGCCTTCAGATAAGCGATTTGACGGTCGATCATGATCTTAAATTCTTCTTGTGACAATTTTCCGAGCAATACACTCAGTTGGTTGGCAAACATTTTCGCGCCTGAAGTCAGCATGCCCCAGTTTTTACGGGCTTCCCAGGTTCTGTCGTACGATTGTCCGTTTTTAAAACTCGAATAAATAGCCACAGCCACACCTATGGGACCAATGATCACAAATGGAAGATGCACTCGAACATCCGCGGTTTCGTCGACGTAAGCATGCAAAACACACAACGCTGAACTGTACAGTATAAAAAATAAAATATTTTTCCAGCCAAAACGCCAGATGACCTCAAACGGTACGTTGCGATAGATATACATAACCTGATATTAAGCAAAAACAAGTTTACGAAAAAAAACAGATAAATGAAAACTGATCGGAGAAGTTTATAACAGGTTTACGGCGTCAATTCATTCAGGCGTGGGCGCAATCTACCTTGGCGCGATTTGTTGAATATCATCTGCCCTTTGTCGATACCCTTGCGAATAGCAGTTTGCTCCTCTTCAGGCAGGGCCAGTACCTCACGGCATTCCACACTGCAGCAGCCATGCATGTCGGCAGCACAGGCATCACACTGAATGAACAATAAATGACAGGCTTCATTTTTACAATTGGTATGGGTGTCGGCCGGTTTGCCACATTGATGACATTGCGCAATAATATCTTCAGTGATCCGTTCACCCAGGCGTTCGTCAAAGACAAAATTTTTACCGATAAATTTTACCGGGAGATTTTGTTCTTTCGCTGTCCGGGCATAATGAATGATACCCCCTTCGACGTGATAAACATTTTTGAACCCTTTGTGTAACATGTAGGCACTAGCCTTTTCGCAACGAATCCCTCCTGTACAATACATAATCATCGGTTTATCTTTTTGTTGCTGTAGCATTTCAACCGCCATGGGCAATTGTTCGCGAAAAGTATCGGAAGGAATTTCAATTGCGTTTTCAAAATGCCCCACTTCGTATTCGTAATGATTGCGCATATCTACAATCACGACATCCTGGTTACTGGTCAGGGTATTGAAATCTTTTGCATTCAGGTATTTGCCTGTTTTTGACGGGTCAAAGGTTTCATCTTCAATACCATCGGCCACGATTTTATCGCGGACTTTCACTTTGAGGACAAAAAAAGATTTGCCTTGTCCGACCGGGTCGTTCAAACGAACGTCATTTTCTACTGCAATATTTTTTCTGAGATTTTCAAATTCAGGTTGCGCATCCATATAACGAACAAAGGCGTCGTAATGATGTTCCGGCACACTGATTTGGGCATTAATACCCTCTTTGGCAATATAGATCCGGCCAAAAATATCCAACGCTTTAAACGCCTGATACAACTTGTCGCGATACTGCTGCGGATCAGGAATAGAAAAATACTTGTAAAAGGAAATCGTAATTCGCTTAAATGTTTCTTTCAACATTTGCTCACGCAATTCCTTATGCGAAATGCGGTTATGAAGTAATGCCATAGTGTTTAAATTTTAAGGACACTGATAAGGTGAACAAAATTTTTTCCGGTGCAAAAGTAATCTAATTCCGTCATAAATAAAACGGCCGTAAACAACTCATGTTGCTTTTGTTGTACAGCAGAACTGAAAAGATCGCTTTTAGTTAGCCGCTGACATGGAAATCGCGCAATGCATCGTTCAGACTGGTTTTCAAATCGGTACTGGCTTTGCGTTGTCCGATAATGAGGGCACAACCCACCTGGTATTCGCCTGCGGGATACTGCCGGGTATAGCTTCCGGGTATCACTACACTGCGCGCCGGTACCCTCCCCCGGTATTCGACCGGCTCCTGCCCACTGACGTCAATGATTTTTGTACTCTGCGTCAGTACCACATTGGCACCCAATACCGCTTCCTTTTCTACCCGAACACCTTCCACCACTATGCAGCGGCTACCGATAAAACAGCCGTCTTCAATAATCACCGGACTCGCCTGTAAGGGTTCGAGTACACCGCCAATACCCACTCCACCGCTGAGGTGCACATGTTTGCCAATTTGCGCACAACTCCCCACAGTTGCCCAGGTATCAACCATCGTACCTTCATCAACATAGGCGCCAATATTGACATAGCTGGGCATCAGTATTACCCCTTTGGCCAAATAAGCACCATAACGGGCTACGGCATGGGGTACAGCCCTCACACCCTGTGCGGCATAGATTGTTTTCAAGGCCATTTTATCTTAAAATTCAAAGGGTGGCAATGTATAAGTCTCCATTTGCTGAATGGCAAAATACATGAGGATAGCCTGTTTGACCCATTCATTGACCTGCCAGCCTTCGGCGAGGGGTTGGGCCACCCGCAGACGCCCTTTATCGACCTCTTCTATTACTGTACGTACGGCATCAGCATATATTTTTTGGTTGAGCAATTCACGGTTTGCCCATGCTTCGGCGATCAGTTGTTGCATAGCGTTTGTAGTTTCTGTGTCAGGATGCAAACATAAAGAATTTAATTTTTTAGGAAAGAGAAGTTTATTTTGCGTAAAAATTAATGCATGGAAACACCTTACGAAAGTGATGTCAAAGCCTGCGTGCAAAGCATGACCCAAGGTGGAGTGATTCTGTATCCGACAGATACGATTTGGGGCCTGGGATGCGATGCTCATCAAGCGGAAGCGATCGATCGAATTTTTGAGATCAAAAAACGATCCCCACACAAGAGTTTTGTTGTACTCATGACTGATACGCGTCAGTTGTCGAAATATCTTGCTAATCCTTTGCCTGATCTGGATAGCTTGCTCGAAGAATTTATTGAGCCAACCACCGTGGTGTACGAAAATGCCATTAATCTGCCGGATGCTTTACTGGCTGCGGATGGGAGCATCGCGGTTCGTATTACGCGCGACCCGTTTTGTCGTTCGCTTATCAAACGTTTGCGAGCTCCGCTGGTGTCTACCTCCGCCAATATCAGCGGAACAGGTGGTGCAGCAATTTATAGCCAAATCAGTGATGAGATCAAAAATGCTGCTGATTATATCGTTCACTGGCGACGTGATGATGAAAGCCTACGTCCCCCTTCCAGCATTCTCAAATTACAAGCAGATGGAATATGGACAAAAATCAGATAAACAGCCCTAAAACTTCTCCTTTTTATTGTGTTTAAAAAAATGTAGGTTTGCACCTCATTCAACATATACATCACAATGGCCGTTCTGAGAAGAATTTTAGTTTTATATCGTATCCCGATAGCGTTGGCGCTGATTGCTTTAGGTGTTTTTTTAACTGTGCAAACCAAAAACGGGATCTGGGTGAGTTGGATCTTTTTTCTGGTTGCCATTTTGATGGTGGTGGCGCATTTTATGATCGGGCCGATCACCCTGATACAGAAACATGTGGAAGATGGCGATTTTGAAGGCGCCCAGGCCTTACTTGCCAAAGTAAAATATCCCAATTTATTGTACAAGCCTGTTCGCTCAGCGTATTATATGCTGAAATCGAATTTTTCGACCATGACTGAAAACTTCGAAGATGCAGAGGCGGACATCCGAAAAAGTTTAGCTGCCGGAATCACAGACAAAAATGTAGAAGGCGGAGCCTACTTGCAGTTGGGGATGATCTCCTATAAAAAAGGAAACAAAAAAGATGCTTATGAAAATTTGCGCAAAGCGGTTAGCCTTGGTTTACCCGATAAAGATACCGAAGCATCAGCTTACCTGCAATTGTCGAGTATCTGTGGAGAACGACGCGATTTTAAAGGTATGAAACATTATTATGCAAAAGCGAAAGCCTGCAAATCGAAAAACGAAACCATCGTGAATCAGTTGAAAGAAATGGACAAATACATTTCAAGAATTCCCGGTTAAACCCTTCATTTTCAAACAGGGAAATTGTTGGTGCTCCCTACTTGCTTTTTGGTGAACAACAGCACAACAGTCGCCAATGACCGTTTGCGTGCGAACAAAATGCACTGCCTGCTGTACGTCTTTCTATTATTGCTTATTGATCTTACGACTGATCTTTCCTTCTGCGCTCACGATGTCGAGCAAATAAATACCTTTCGGCAACTGACGCATGTCGATTTGCGTTTGTTGATCAAATTCGCCTTGCGCACAAAGCCTGCCCTGCATATCCTGCAAACTGAATCGGGCATGAGTGATGGCCGGGTTGCTAACATGTAGCCGATCCGTTACCGGATTGGGATACAGCAGGGTTTGATTGCCCAACACCATATCGCCGGCAGAAAGACCCACCAATGCCGGATTGGAGACCACCGTACTGTCTTTATTCAACAGCCAGTTGTTCGGGTCAAACTGTAGCCCTGTGATAGTCTTCGTTGACGGAATGATAAAGGTATTGCTGTTTTGCGTTATGTTTACCCGAACGATGGTATCTCCGGTGGCGCTGAGACATTTTATTTCAAGCGGCCCTCTGAATAATGGCGTTACGGCAGAAGAAGTTGTATGATCAATTTTCAGAAAAATATGGCTGCCATTGCTGTAGTATTCCCCTGAATAGACGGGATAGCCCTCCCCATACAACCATTGATCGAAATAATCGTTGAGGGGAACATTGGTGACTCCCTCGAGCAAAATATGCAAATCGTCTATACCGGCAGTACCAAAGGCAAAGGTCGATTGAAAATCACGTAATCCCTGAAAGAAAAGGCTGTCGCCCAATACAAAGCGCAGGGTATGAATTACAGCACTGCCTTTGTCGTAGGTCAATCGTTTACTGAATATACGGCCCACATTATTGGTATCGGTGAAATAAACCATGGCAAACGAATCC
>CAZFKA010000230.1:0-4795 GCA_964519155.1 uncultured Bifidobacterium sp.
GTATTCGATATCCTGTATTTTGGGATTTGATGTTGAAACGATACGGGCATTGACGGTGGCGTAAAAGTATCCCTGATTGATCATAAACTGTTTCATGTTCAACATCGATTTATTGATCAGATTGGTGTCGATCAGGCTGGGAGGCTCTACTTTATGTTTGATTACTTTTTCGTGAAGCGGATTGTTTTTGTATTTCTGAAAATTGTTGTTATACTTCCAAAGTTTGTACTTCGGCATGATATCGAGATCCAGTAAATGTGTATTGGTTTTGGGCAACGCATATACCATGATCGCGCTTTTAAGTTCACCTTTATATTTTACCGGCTTTTGGGTATTCAATGTCAGGGTCGACTGGCCAACCAGGGTTTGGTCTTTGGTCAGGTGTTTAGTGTAATGACAGGCATTCAGCATCGATACAACGAGAACTATGAGCGGAAAAAACTGTATTTGGCTTTTGAATTTTGACACTATCTTTAAACCCTCTATGATTTCGAAGTCGCAAGTTAAACATATTCGCTCATTAGATGATAAAAAAAACCGCTACGCGTGTGGACAGTTTGTGGTGGAGGGCGAAAAAATGCTCAGCGAATTGCTGGCCTCATCATGGGAGATCGAGCATATTTATGCGACGGATCGTTGGATAAAGCGACAACAGTTGCCTACAGAAATTGCATCGAAAGTCACCTTGATCAATGAACTGGAACTCAGCCGGATCAGCAGTTTTAAAACACCGCATGAAGTATTGGCACTTGTTTCGCTTCCCAAGTGTCTACCGGATCGGGTGATCAGTAAAGCCCTTGCATTAGATCAGGTTCAGGATCCGGGAAATGTCGGAACCATTATCAGAATTGCAGACTGGTTTGGAATTCGCGATATTATTTGCAGCGAAAATACGGCAGACTGCTTCAACCCCAAAGTATTACAAGCGACCATGGGCAGCGTATTTCGGGTCAATTGCTATTACACCGAACTGTCAAAGTTCCTGCAAGAGCATAAGCAAACAACTGCTTATGCCTGCGTCTTGGGAGGCAAGGATATTCGATCGATCAATCGAATTACTGATGGAATTCTGGTCATTGGTAATGAATCAAAAGGGATCAGCAGCAACGTATTGGCTTTGTGCGAAGAGCAAATCAGTATACCTCGATTCGGACAGGCGGAAAGTTTGAATGCAGCAGTGGCAGCCGGGATAATTTGTCATAGTTTATGGAAATAATTTGCTGTGCTGTTATGAAAAAGTTATTCTATTTTTGTCGCTTAAACCCCTGAAAGCCGGTAAGGTCTTAGGGCCCGGTTTTTTAATAAAAATGCAAACTATATGAAATCGAAATTCAACAAAACGACACAATGTGTAAAGGAGCAATTGCGTTGCGGAATGGGCAAAAGTAAATGGATACTGCTGCTCATTTTTTTATTGTCAGCGGGTAATACATTCGCCCGATGGAATAAGGGAATGATCAGGGTGCGCGAAGAAAGAGGCAGAAGCATTTCTGTAACCATCGATGGGCAACGTTACCAAAAGATCGGACGCACAGTGTCTATTCCGAATGTACAACCCGGACGACATATGATCAAGGTGTTCACTTATAACAGTAATGGATACGGCTACAGAAACGGAATTCTGCTTTATCAAGGGAATATTACCGTTAACCCCGGGAGTATTTATTATTGCTCAGTGATCGACCGGGGAATGGATGTGGAAGAGAATTGCTGTATTGATGATTACGGTCACTGGAATAATAACGATAATTGGGACAATTGGGATGAAGAGTCACATACCTGGAACAATAACCGCCGATGGAATCGTGATGACCGTTGGAACAATAATAATCATTACAATTACAACGACGATAATGATGCCCGCCACTATGAAGAGAATGAATGGGCGCATTTCAATGGCGGACTCAGCAATAGCCGCTATTTGCAACTCATCGATCAGGTACGTAAAGCAAGTTTTGAATCGTCAAAAGTGAATGTGCTGAATGTGATGCTCCGAAATACAACTTTTACTGTTGCACAGATGAGTGGGATGTTGAAAGAACTCAGTTTTGAAAGTACCAAGTTGCAATTCGCGAAAGATAATTACAGTAAACTCAGTGATAAGCGAAATGCGTTTTTAATCAATGATTTGTTTACTTTCCAAAGTAGCAAAGATGATTTCCTTGAGTTTTTAAATCGTGTTCGTTGATCGAAACAAACTTTATAGAAAAAGGGGCGGAAAATTCCACCCCTTTTTTATATCCTTATCACAAACGTGATGATTAATTTTATTCCTTATTGGGTTAATTTAGGCAACCGCTTTATTGACCAATGCCGCTGCTTCACTCAGCAGAGTGGCGCTTTGCACTTTCAAGCCTGAATTTTCTATCAATACTTTAGCTTCTGCTGCATTGGTGCCTTGCAAGCGAACAATTACCGGCACATTGATCTCACCTATGGCTTTGTAGGCATCCACAACTCCCTGTGCCACCCGGTCGCAACGTACGATACCGCCAAAAATATTGATCAGGATCGCTTTTACATTGGGGTCTTTCAAAATCAAACGAAATCCCGCTTCAACGGTTGTCGCATTTGCCCCACCACCCACATCAAGGAAGTTGGCCGGTTCGCCGCCGCTCAGCTTGATCATATCCATCGTTGCCATGGCTAAGCCCGCACCATTGACCATACAGCCCACATTCCCATCAAGTTTCACATAATTCAGGTTACTTTCACTCGCTTCTACTTCCGTAGGATCTTCCTCGGTTTTGTCACGCATCTCTTCAAGGTCGGCATGTCGGATCAAAGCATTATCCTCAAGATTCATTTTGCAGTCTACGGCTATGATTTTGTCGTCGCTGGTTTTAAATAAAGGATTAATTTCCAGCATATCACAGTCGAGTGCTGAGAATGCTTGATATAACTGTGTGACAAATTTTACGCAATTTTTAAACGCTTCACCACTTAATCCTAAATTGAATGCGATCTTTCTTGCCTGAAAGGGTTTCAGCGAGCTTCCCGGTTTCACCCATTCTTTAAATATTTTTTCAGGGGTATTGTGTGCTACATCTTCAATATTCATTCCGCCTTCGGTACTGTACATAAACACATATTTCTGACTGGAGCGGTCGAGTAAGATAGAAAGATAAAATTCCTTAATCGGACTTGAACCTTCGTAGTAAGCATCTTCTGCCATAAATATCTTGTTGACTTTTTTACCCGATTCTCCGGTTTGAATGGTGACCAACGTATTTCCCAATAAGTTTTCTGCAACCGTCTTGGCCATCTCTTCACTTTTGACGACTTGCACGCCGTGTTGTTCCGGTACTTCCTTCATCGTTCCCTTTCCACGACCTCCGGCGTGTATTTGTGCTTTTGCTACAACAAATTTGCTTTGTGTACGGGTACTGATTTCCCGATAGGCTTGTACCGCCTCATCAACGGAGAAACAAGTGATACCGTTTTGTACCGGAATGTTGTACTTCTTAAGCAATTCTTTCGCCTGGTATTCATGTAAATTCATATCGTTTCAAAAAATTTTGGGCAAATTTAGTTTTTGTAGCGGATTTTGAAGGGTGTTGTTTCGTTTTTTTCAAAAAACTTATTTATCGGTCAAACATTGACGGCATCTACTTGCCTAAATCGCACGTATATATGAAATAATATTGTTTATATTTGCCACATTGCATGGACAGTAAATTATTGATATTTGTTTTAGGTGCTTTTATCGTCTCTTTGTTAACACAGTATCTGGTGATTGATCTGTCACATAAGAAGGGGTTGTTTATTGATGACCACAACAGTGATTTACCGCAAAAATTGCATAATGAACCCACACCGCGTATCGGCGGACTTGGTATTTTTGCGGCGATACTGTTTATGATCAAAGATTTCGAAATTGGTCTCTACATTATCTTGTGCATTATTCCTGCATTTCTTGCCGGTTTTCTCGAAGATCTTTATGCTAAAATATCGCCTTTGCGCCGTCTGCTCATCATGAGTATTTCAGGAGTGATGGCCATTTACCTCATCGATTGTGTAGTGGTTGATTTTAGTTTTATCAGTGTGCCAACTTTTGTGGGCATCATTGTTACGATGATTGCCATTTTGGGACTGATCAATGGTACCAATATGATCGATGGTTTCAACGGGCTGTCTTCGGGTGTTTGTTTTATCATTTTTGGCACCTATGCGATAGTGAGTTATCAGGTGGGCGACTCGGTAATGGTGTATATCAACCTGATTTGTATGGCAGCTTTGTTGGGGTTTCTGTTTTTTAATTTCCCTAAAGGGCGTATTTTTCTTGGCGACGGCGGAGCTTACAGCCTTGGATTTTTATTGGCGGTGATTTCCATTATGCTGGTCAAACGCCATACGAATCAGCAAAACCCGCATGAATATATTTCACCCTGGTTTGCATTGGTAAGTCTTATTTATCCTGTGTGGGAAGTAATATTTTCATTCACTCGTCGTACGCTGGTTCACCGTTTATCTCCTCTTTATCCCGACTCGAAACACGTACATCAATTGATTTTTCGGAATATTACCAAACAGAACAATCCCTTAACGACCTTACTGATTTATCCGATTGTAATCATATTCAATACGGCCGCGATTCTGTGCTACAACAATACAATGGCTTTGTTTGTCATTTCTGTCGTGTTTGTGATACTCTATACGCTGTTTTATTTCTACTATTCCCGTAAGGAAATTTCGAACCAGAAAGCTATTGGTTAAAGCAAATTTATTTGTACATTTGCGCCCTCAAAAATTAAGGAAATGTACGATCAGCTTATCAGCAAGCAAAAGAAATTAG
>CAZFKA010000231.1:0-4765 GCA_964519155.1 uncultured Bifidobacterium sp.
GGCCACGATCTGGGCCTCTGTAAATTTTGTTCGTTTCATTTTTTGACAGTTTAAAGTTATTAGATTTCTCTAATTTAAAACTGACCAATTTTCGGGACGCTGACACTCACACTGTAAAGAATGCTTGATATTTATGTAAGGGAGGGGCAAGAAAAATGAAAATTCTTTACACTCAATATTTTTTATTGCAATTCTTCAATTCGCATTTTGCCCTCCCTATATTTATTTTTTTCTCATTGATATTCTCAAATTAAGGAGATGTAGTCGAGTCTCCGATTATTGGTTAGTGTATGCAATTTACTATGAAGTAAAAAATACATGGTGCTTTGCACCATTTTTGATAAAGGACATTGTCCTTTATGATGTCCTTTAGAAATAGCGTAAAGGACATACACGATGTATCGTTATCGTTCCTTCCTTCACTCCTTGTCGTGTTATATATCTTAAAATATATAACGCTCCTTCCATCCTTCGCTATATACGAACGATGGATTTTACGAACGATACTCTAAATAGATTAGTAGTTAAATTATTCTTTGAAAAAAATATGAATGAATTTGAAAGTCATGAACTGACATTGGCTAATGAGATAGCCGATACGTTGAATGATCGGGAGTCGCTTCCATTGTATTTAAGTTTTGTCAGAAAATACAAGGATGAACATTTACGAAAGATTCTGAAAAGAGTTATGAGTATTCCTGATGAACAAATAAAAAAAACTCGCGGAGCATTATTCACCTTTATCGTCAATAACCAATATGGAAACGATGAACGTACTCGGAGTTAGTTTTTCAAGTAGATTACTCGGGCTATCGGTTATGAGGTCTCATCATCTAGTAGATTACTCAATGAAGCTCTACAAAGACAGATGGACACCGGCTAAGTGTGACCAGATACGTCAAGCCCTTGCAACCTACGTGAAGGATTATGACATAACCGATATTGTTTTGTCAATACCTCCGCATCATTACCAAACTGAAGGCTTTGAGAAGATACATGAATGCATCAATAAACTTGCAAAATCCATGAAAATCCCTTTGTGGGAGTATTCATACAAGAAGTTGCCATCAGTATGTATTCCGAAAGAAAAAATGGATAAAAATGGGTTTATGAGATCGCTGGTGTATTACTACCCTGAGCTTTATAAGTTCTACTTAAAAGAACGAAGAAACAAAAAGAAGTATTATATCAAACTCTTTGAAGCAATTGGAGCAACAGTGGTGCATGTGAGAGTCTTATTTCAAAACCAAAAGAAAAACAAGGGCTAATACCCTTGTTTTTTATAAGTTCATCTTTCTATATCCAATGCTCAACCAGAGGTACTGCATAAAAGCCAAAAGGTAGTTTACAAATGTTGAATGATTCGGTTTAAAAATTCTTGGTTTTAAATTAAGGTTATATAATTCTCCAATGATTTTGTTCCCATAGCCATAACGTATAAACCGTTCTCTAAAATCACGTAATCCTCCTCCGAAGTTATGATTTGCAATACTATCAAACGCATAGGAGAGTTGACCAATATTGAGAAGTTTGAATCCTAAATCAATATCTTCTCCTCCAGCAATTAATATTTTCTCATTAAATCCACCTACTTCATCAAAGGCAGGTCTCCAAACCAAACAATTTGCTGTGATGAGATAATCAGGTCTAGGGGTATAATTATTTTCGTAGACTTTAGGAGGTAAAAGTATTTCCTGTTGCTCATAGTATCTTGATATGATGTCATTTCCAAACGATCTAATATTTCCGGCATAACCGATAGATCCGTTCTGTACTGATATATAGCCAGTCAATAATGTGTCTGTTGGGATGCAGTCGCTGTCGGTAAACAATATCCATTCTGTTTGTGAATGTTTTACACCGCAATTCCTGGCAGCAGCTGGTCCAATTGTTGCGCATTTTATGAGTCTCACTGGAATAGGAAAGATTGTATTTATCTGTATCGAAGGATTTGAATTATTGTCTACAATAATTATTTCTTTTGGATAACTATTTTCTGAATGAGTTTTGAAAAATGTATTCAAAAAAAGGTCTATACCGAATTGATTATCTTTTACTGGAATAATTATAGTAATATCTTTAGTGTCACAAAGAACATTTGATACACGAGCTTTCTTTTTGATTGGCTTATATCCCAACCTGCTTATCATTGTCATACTTCAAGTATTTTTTATCATCTAACTTTTTGTTATTTCGGAGTGCTTGTAGTCGGCGAAATAGGCGCAACAACAGCTGGAGTCGCTGTCTGTTTTTCGTGTTGTACATTCTCCATTTCGTGAAGTCGATTTTCTAAATTTTGCAATTTTGTAGTAATTGATTGCTTAGTCATCCAGAACGTAAACAATGAAATTACTGCCGAAGAAATAATCGAGATTATAGATATATACAGTGCAACTTTTGAGCGTTTTAGATTTTTTAGTGTTTCCGCTTTTATCTTCTTGTCTTGCTCCTTGTCGCTCTCAGTCATTTTATACCAACCTTGTTGTGCTGCTTTAATGCCTTCTGCAGTTAATTCAAATGGTTCTTCATCTCCATATTCGGCAATTTTTAGGAACCCATCACTAAATAATCGATCCTTTAAAAACCCAATATTCCATTCTTCAATTGTGGGATCCATAGCCTTTGCTACCAGCTTAAAAGTTAATTTTTGGTATCGGGGATCATTGCTTTTTTTTAGCATATACCCGACTAGATATGAGGAAAGAATTACGTCAAGAAGTTGATTGTGTGTCAAAGCATTATATTTTTTTCATACTGCAATATAAAAAAATGTACGAATAATTATCCTTAAAAAAGAAATATAAAGTGCATTTGCCCTCCCTTACCCATGCGCTTTCTTTTTGCTATGGTGAAAGTGAAATCTATTCACTAACAATTAAATAAATATTTATGAATCCAAAACGAGAAATGAAAGCAAACAATTCAACTTCAGAATTGCAATTTCAAAACATTATGCTAAAGGACATTAGTCCCGATCCAAACCAACCGAGAAAGTTCTACGAAGAAAATGCCATGCTCGAACTCACAGAGAGTGTTCTCGAATCTGGAGTATTGCAACCGATACTGGTGCGAAAAAATCCCAAAGGAAAGGGATACATGCTTGTATGCGGTGAACGCAGGTATCGTGCCGCCATGACAGTTCAAAAGGAACACAAAGAGCGCAACACCATCCCGGCAGTCATCAGAGAACTAACTGATGAAGAAGCCTTGCAACTGCAAATAGTTGAAAATCTCCAACGTCAGGACGTGCACCCAATGGAAGAAGCTGTGGCGTTCAAGTCATTAATTGACGGAAAGGACTGGAGCTTTGAGGAAATTGGAAAACGAGTAGGCAAATCAGCGTACTATGTCAGGCAACGCATCAAGCTCAATAGTTTGATAGAACCATTCCAACAGTTGTTTTTCAAGCATCAAATGGAGATAAGTACAGCACTTGATATTGCCCGTACAGACATTGAAACTCAAAAACAGATATTGGAAGATTGTGGTGAAGATGCCATAAACAACCCTCATTTTCACCTCACTATCAATAAGTGGCAATGGAGTAAGTACAATGCGAATCTTGATGCTGCTCCGTTTGATATTGCTGACCCTACATTAGATGTGGGGATGGGACCATGTACTCAGTGCCAATTCAATTCCTCAGTTTCAAAATTATTTCCTGATACGAATGGTAATACTTCTTGTGGAAATATTGCCTGTTTCAGAGAAAAGGCAAACAGGTCGTTTGAATTACACCTCGGGCTTGCACAAGAAGACCCTACTATTGTGCTGATAACCAATGAGCCTCTATTGAGTAATGAAACCAAACAGCTCATGAAAGATATTGATGGGATTATAGAGCGTAATGGCTTTGAAGAAATAGCAATGCCGGAATTACCTGAAAGAGAATCGTATGACAACAATAATAAAACGAAGAAGGAGGATGAAGCAGAATTTCAAAAGGATCTGAAGGAGTATAAAAAAGACTTGGATGTGTGGAACAAGAAAATTGAAAACGGAAGCTTTTTAAAAGCATTTGTTGTTGGTGGAGATGACAAAGGTAAGTACACCTATGTCAAGCTAAGAAAAGCAGTTGGAAATGCAAAAATTGTCGATTCTGTAGCCAGCCCAGCAGCACCAAGTGAACTTGATGAAATCGACACTGAAATTGAGCGACTGAAAGACAGGGAAAAACGTGCAAAGGAGCTTGATGGTAATAAAATGTGGGATCAGATTAAGGTCAAGTTTCTACCTGCCCAATATGCCGAGGAAATGAACGGCCGATTGACACCATTAGAGATACAGGCAATATCTCAAACGATGTACAATACACTCAGTTGGCAAGCAAAGGAGGACTTTAGAAAACTATTCAAAATTGGCACTCAGGCAAAAAAGCTTCCTGAAATAGATGCTCAAACATTCAGCAAAATCTGCCGGTATTTCTTTCTCTCCCTATTACCACCTGCATATTGCACGACAGGGATAAGTACAAGTATGGATGCCTCTCTCTGTCTAGCTATTGCAGAAAAGTACTTTCCTGACCAGCTTCGTGAAATTCAAGATGAGGCTGGCTTGAAAACAGAAAAACGGGTAAAGCGATTTAATGAACGCATTAAAGAACTTCAAGACAAGAAGAAAAAGATTAAATCTGCCCAAAAGTCTAATAAATAACACTAAATACCGAGAAATCGGTATTTTATTTTACCCTCCCTAGTTTCTCAATACTGTTCTTGTTATGGTTAAAGTGAAATTCATTCACTAACAATTAAATAAAAATTTATGG
>CAZFKA010000232.1:0-780 GCA_964519155.1 uncultured Bifidobacterium sp.
AAACTTGCAAACAGCGATGAATTGAGTTGGACAACAAGCAGTGAACAAAACAATGCTTACTTCAACCTCCAACACAGTACCGATGGAGTGAACTTTACCACTATCGCTAAAGTAAATAGTAAAGCACTCAATGGAAACAGCGCTTCAACGCTTCGGTATATCGCAGCCAACAACAAACCGGCTTTGGGTCATAACTATTATCGTTTGCAGCAAGTTGATCTTGATAAACAAACCAGTGTTCATGCTCAAATCGTTGATTTGATCTGGGGCGCCAATGGTAGCTCAGTAAATATTTATCCTAATCCGGCTAGCGATGTGCTGAACATTGATCTGTATGCTGCATCTGCTCAAAATACCACCGTGAAACTGTTGGATATGAGCGGTCGTATCATTAAGCAAGTTCAGGCCAAATCAGCCACGGGAATGAATAATATTAAACTAAGCCTCGATGGTATTAGTAGTGGTGTGTATACTGTACACGTTTACGAAAACAGTACTTTAAGTCATACAAGCAAAGTGAAGAAAAACTAAGCTTGGTAAGACGAATTGATTTTCATTATAAAAAAACTCCTCTTTCAAGGGGAGTTTTTTTTTGTCTGTGCTGCATCTTTGTTTTTTGCGTGCGCGAATATTTAGCATTTTAAAATTATACTGCATCATAGTTCTGTCTTGAATCGATTCCCCATATACAACATTATCCACCCATAGCTATTTCGAACTACTATCTTACAAAAGACCGTTGTTAACCTTATGGCTGACTGCGTTGACTAAGAATACGAC
>CAZFKA010000232.1:790-4756 GCA_964519155.1 uncultured Bifidobacterium sp.
CAACCGGCAAAAGAATCAAAAATTGTCTAAGGGATGGTCTGTGCACTTGCCATTAATCTCCTCCTTCAATTGTTCGAAAATTGACAGATCCAATGAAGATTAATTCATCATAAATCTACTATCACATTGCATTTTCGCGCCGGCACACGTTACATACTTACGAAATCTGATCGCTTAGGCTTACAACTTATTAGTTGCCAAATCAACGAGGCTGTATCCTTGTTGTTTTTTGTTCAGCCATGCATTATTACATTCTGCAAAATCAATTCGAATAATTGAATAGGCGAAATATCTTTCCCTAAAAAAGCAGTCGGCACCATAAATCGATACAGTTAGCATAAATGCGCCCTCGTTGAAGCCTTTAAGGAAAGCGAAAGGGTTGATACTGCATTACCTGAAAAGAAATTCAATAAAGCGCATCCGTGATTGAACTAACATCCGCAAGATGATTGTATATCGCTGCACAGTGGTCAACAAATATTAAAACAACCTCAACTGTCCAGGTTGAAGTCGAACAAAATCGGATAGGTTGTACGAAAAAGATTCCTGGTTCAATTGAAACTGCCGTGTATACAATCGAAACTGCTGATCGATCATATCGGCGATATGTCCCTCCCCTTTCATACGAACCCCAAAACGCGAATCGTTCACTTCACCTCCGTGGCAGTCGGCAATCATATTCCAGACCTTTTGCGCGCGATCGGGGAATGTCAGCGTCAGCCAATTTTTGAAAATTGATCCTATCGCACCGTTTAATCGTACAATGGTATAACCTGCACTTTTCGCTCCGGCTAATGCAGCCCGGCGCAAAACTTCATACATATGCGAATCATTGATACCGGGTATGATCGGTGCATTCATGACTCCGGTATGGATACCCGCCTTCGACAGGGATTCGATGATACGCAGACGATCAGCATATTTTGATGTACGGGGTTCAAGTTTCCGACGGAGTTCTTCATCCATTGATGTGATCGATGTGTATACACTTACGAGATTGTATTTATTTAATTCTTGCAATAAATCAATATCGCGAAGTACAAGAGCGTTTTTTGTAATGATTCCAACCGGATTTTTATATTCGAGACAAATCTGCAAAAGTTTGCGGGTCAATTCCAATTTCCGTTCGATCGGCTGATAACAGTCTGTATTACCTGACAATGAAATTGGCGAGGGTATCCACTTTTTGCTGCTGAACAGTTCACGTAAAAGTTCAGGAGCTTTTCGTTTGATCACAATACGACTTTCAAAATCGGTGCCGGCACTGAAACCGTAATATTCATGTGAATTACGGGCATAACAATATACACAGCCATGTTCGCATCCTTGATACGGGTTTACTGAAAAAGTCATACCCAGATCGGGACTGTTGACCCTGTTGACAATGGACTTGCTATTTTCTTCAAAAAATTCAGTTTGAATTTTATCTTGCTCCCAATCATCGATGGCTTCGGGATGTTCAATTTTATACTCATTGACCGCGAAACGGTTATGAGGATTTAGTTGGGCTCCCCTTCCTTTTATTTTTTGCTGCATAGTTTTCAAAAGATAAAGATAGAATACTACTGCGTAGTGAGTTTACATAGTGTTCTGCAAAGAAACATTTTTACCGACACAGTGGCGACGAGGCTTCTCCCCGTTCGATTTCGCATAAAAAAAGCCGATCGATTGATCGGCTTAATTGAAGTCTATAATAATATCATTACTGAATGATCATTTTTTTAGTGCTTTTCTTTCCGTTGATATCAATATTTACAAAATACACGCCTTTGTTGTTAAACAAATTCGCAGGCAATTCAATTTTATTGATCGTATTCCCTTGAATTTTTTGCGTGAAATTGCACACTTTGGCACCCAATAAATCCGTAACAAATACTTTCACATCAGCATTTTCAGCAGTGTTTATATGAATCGTTGAGAACGAAGTGGCTGGGTTGGGCACGAGTTCGAAATCGTAACCAACAGCGTTGAGATCTTTTACAGAAACTGGTGTGGAGTTGATTTCGAAGTTATCGATATAGACATCGTTTGATAAGTCACCGGGTCTGTAACGCAGTTTAAAAAATGTATTGCTGCTCAAGGCGGCCTGTGGTAAAGGGAAGCTTTTAGCCATCCATACTGCATTATTGTCTGCATTGTATTCCGCATTGATCGTACCCATATTGATCAAAGCTGTTTTAGTCAATTTTTGCCAGTTTGTCCAGGTTGCGCCACAGTTGGTAGAGTAAAGTATCACCAGTGAATCATCGATATCAGCATTGATACTGGCACGCGTAGCACCGGTGAGGAAGAAATTGAGATAAGCATTATTTACGGTCAATGATGACAAATCGTATGATTCAGTGATCAGCTCATCTATATCACTACGGGCCGAACCGGTAAAGTAATTAGGGAAAACTCGATCATCAAAACCACGATAGCGAATGCATTTTGACCCCAGATATCCGCCAAGGCTATAGTGCTGCCATTTAAACTGATTATTGAAATAATTGAAATTTACCCAATTATTATTGAATGCTGTTTCATCTTCAAACATATTGATCTGACCAACAATTTGCTTGCCGACAGGATCAGCAACATAAAGGTAATCGTTTTTAACAATAGCACCCGTACCTGCATTGGAGGTTGCATTGAGCGAAATTGTTTTCCAACCGGTCGTATTATACGTAGTCGTTACATTGGTAATTGTATTAGAAGTTGCTGGTGTAGCTGATGCCCCGAAATTCCAATCTGCTGCAGTGATCGTGGTATCGTTATAGCTTTTATTTGAAAAAATTATTGAATTTCCCAAACAAGTAAATTGCTTGTTGGCATTGAAATCAGCCTTGGGTGCACAATCCATTTTCGGTCCGTCGGTGCCGGCAAAATGCTGTGATTGAGCCGAAATCAAAGAACTACGTTGAGCCACGGGAGAAGTTAAAGCTGCGAGCATTCTGTCAGCTTGGCCGGGTGTGAACATATAACTGCAATAAGAATACTCCATATAATTCTGAGTATTCTCGATTATGCCCGCGTTGCAAAATTGATCTGCTAAAGCAGCCTGGGTACAGGTATTGTGCCCTTTTGTTTCAGGTGTATCTTGCACACCATCATCGCCACAAGCAACCGTAGGATCATTGGTGCTACCCCATGTATGGTCAAGATTCAAACAGTGTCCTATTTCATGGGTCGTAGTCTTCGAATAATCAGGCTGACTTGTTCCGGTACTGCCAATATAGTTATGACGCGAAATTACCCCATCATACCAAAACATGTTGTGTGCTGTAGGGGGTTTGTATGCATAAGCGGCAGCATTTACATTTTCAAGAGTATGGGCAACCCAAATATTGAAATATACACTCCTATTCCAGGGATTCATCTTCGACTGATCATCCGCAAGGTATGTTTTGTACGTATTGATTCTGTCAATACCATTTGTACAATTCCCCTCAGGGTCTCGATTTGCCAATTTAAATTCGAAACCAACATTCGCGATGTGGTTTTTAAAAGCTGACACTACATTACTTGTATCTGCATTTCGCTTATTGTAGTTGTCATTTAGCGCCTTAACATCCGAGTAAATTTGGGCATCAGAAATATTTTCAGCACCATAGTTGTGTAAAACATGGTAAACCAAATTGATCACATAATTTCCGGATCTGGTTTTTTCCAGTTTTGAAAGATCCACATTGTTCAGATACTCCTCCAACTGCTTAATTGGTGCGATCAGATGGGGGTTCTTCTCCAGCAATTTTTTTTCAGCAGCAACGTTACCACAGTGATGATCTTGTGCAATGGTTGCATAACTTACACTGCTTAATGCTAAAAAAGACAGTAAAAATTTTTTAATCGACATAGCTTTATTTTGTTTAAAAATGTTAGTACATCCAGTATAAACCAGCATGTTGCACAAATTTACCAAACAAATATGAATAAAAAAAATACTTTATGCACAATAAGGGTATAAGCACTTTTAATGCGGTATAG
>CAZFKA010000233.1:0-4713 GCA_964519155.1 uncultured Bifidobacterium sp.
GGGCAATACCTTGACTTTCTTCCAATGGTAGTCGTTCCCCGCCTGGGTTTCTTCCATCCACCCCTGATATACAGCTACTTTTTCGCCGTCTTTGATCAGATAAAAATAATCGCCTGCACCGGCCCACCAGGCACCACAAGCCGCAAGCGCATTTGCCGGTATTCCTTTTTCCTTATATTCACTTTTCTCATAAAGTGTTGCTTCCCCTGCCACATGAGCAATATTAACTTTTTTTCCATCCACTTTCACCGCAATACCCGATTTCGGTTCGGCATCGTCTCCATCCTTACTGATTACAAAAACCGCTTCGGTACGAACGAGTGTATCAGTAAGCACCTCAGGCTTTTGGGTGGTATCGGCTGCAGGCGGCGCCGGCTTCTCTTCCACTTTCTGGGTGGCTACTTCATTAACAGGGGTTGTTGATTGATTTTCAGCAGAATCTTTACAGGCAGCAACCATCAAGGGAAACAATGCCATAAGTGTAAATTTGCGAATACTAGCCGCGCTAAATTGTGTGTGCTTTTTATACATGGTATAAGTAATTATGATAATAGAATTAATCCAAAAGACCAAGATAATACGCTGTCTTTTATTTTGAATATTCTTCGAGGAATTCTTTTTCCTTTTTTGTTAAACTCTTTACGCCCCGGCTATTGATTTTATCGAGTATGCGATCGATCTCATTTTGCTTATTCACCTGACGTGCATTAAATTCATGATCGATGTCATAAGAATCCTTTTGCTTTTTAAAAAACAAATTATCAACGAGTAATATCTGTGGACGGGTCACCACGAGATAGATAAAAACCGAAGTTGAGACCGTCATACATAAAATGATCCAATAATTGTCGCTAAGGGCAGTAGGACGCGCAACAATGGCTGTCAACATGCCCAGTAAAGCACCGCCTAAATGCGCCTCATGGCCGATATTGTCGCGCTGCGATCGTATGCCATAAATTGAATAGGCCAGAAAAAGAAATACGTACAAACCGCTGGGAATAGCCGGTAAACCCGGAAAGCCGATGCGAAGCGAAGGAAATAATGCAATGGATGCAAAAATAACGCCGCATACAGCCCCAGAAGCACCAATAGCACTGTAATCGCCATGATGACGATGTATATAAAGGGCAAATAGATTTCCGCCAAACAAACTGGAAAAGTAAATCGCCAGAAACGCAGCACTGCCAACATGCGATTCAAGCAGTCGGCAGAAAGCGTAAAGACTCACCATGTTAAAAATCAAATGCACCCAACCGGAATGTAAAAATCCTGAAGCAATCATTCGCCAATACTCCTTGCCCACCAAAATCCGATCGACATCAAATTTGTAACGGTCGAAAAAAAACTGATCCTTGAATCCTCTAACTGAAAAAATAAAATTGATCACGATCAGGATCAACCCAATCAATCCTAGTTCGGTCATGTAGAAAAAAATTTTGAATGATGAATAAACATGTCCGGGTCAGCAGACAGTATTGTGGTAAAAATAAGGATTTTATACGGGTACAGACGTTAAAAAAAAGGTCATTTTTCTGTTGAATCCCTTCACGCAAGCCATTGAGCTTGGAGCAAACAAAACCTATTGTTCAACATTGCTCAAACGATTGCGTTCTTTTAAGTGGCTGTGTATAAACAACGAATTGATCGATTTATTTTCGTGTGCATTGCGAATGGCAACCGAAAATAATTCAGCCGTACTGAGCACTTTAATTTTGCTGCAGGCTTGTTTTAAAGGAATGGTATCACATACCACTAATTCACTCAATACAGAATTTTCGATATTCTCATAAGCCTTTCCACTCAGTACCGGATGTGTACAAAATGCCCGAACACTTCTGGCACCTTTATCCATCAACATGGCCGCACTTTTGGTCAGGGTGCCTGCTGTGTCACAAATATCATCGATCAATACGATATCGCGATCCCGCACATCACCAATCACGGTCATTGAAGCAATTTCATTCGCTCTTTTTCTTTGTTTGTCACAAATCACCATTTCCGCCTCAAAATAGCTGGCCACCTCACGTACACGGTTGGTGCTCCCCACATCAGGCGAAGCAAAAGTGAGGTTTTCTATTTTCAGATTTTCGATGTAGGGAATAAATATGGCCGAACTATCGAGATGATCCATTGGAATATCAAAAAACCCTTGTATTTGCGGTGCATGTAGATCCATCGTCATGATACGGTTAGCACCCGATTTGGCCAACAAATTAGCCACCAGTTTCGATGCAATAGAGACACGGGGTTTATCTTTACGATCTTGCCGTGCATATCCGAAGTACGGAATTACAGCCGTTATATAGCCCGCAGATGCCCGGCGGGCTGCATCGATCATCATGAGCAATTCCATCAAATTGTCGGAAGGCGCATAGGTACTTTGTACCAGAAAAACATAGTCGCCCCGAACACTTTCGTCAAATTTGGGTTGAAATTCTCCATCACTGAACTTTTGGATGACGCATTTGCCAAGGTCTCGGCCATAGAATGCCGAAATTTTGTTGGCCAGTTCAATGGACGCATTTCCTGAAAATATTTTAACTTCTTTTGACATAATAATTTGTTTTCCGGCATCAAAGGTAACAGATGCCTGAGGTATTTTAGCTGTATTTAATTCACATTGGGGATAACTCCATCGATGCAAATGCGTGCATACGGATGGCAAGCGCGTCAGGACATGCCTTTTGGAGGTATTTGGTTTTTCGCTGCATTCGGTTGTATTATTGCACGGCTTTATGGCAGAAAAATATATGCTCAATAAAACGGTTTTTGCATGGGCTATTCTCTTGAGCCTGGGTATCAGGAGTTACGGACAAAAGGCAACACGTTTGGGTTTTCGTCTTGCCGGACTTGATTTTTACGGCCCGCAAACCGGTCAATATTTTTTTCAAAACACAGCGGGTATTCAATCAATCACCTGGGACCCGGCATTTGGCCTGTGTTTGCAAAAAGAAATTACCCCACACCTTGATCTTGACTTGTCGGCAAACCTGAGTAGCTTGCAATTGCCTTTGGTAAAAAATGATACCTCGTATCTGAAAAGTAAACGGCAACAAGCTCCCGTAAAAAATCAACAGGCTTTTGTCAATTTTGATGCCGCTGTTTTACTGTCTTTGCTGGATAAAAACACCCATACCTTCATACCGCAAATGCAAACCGGCTGTGGTTATTATATGCAACTCGCCCAAAATGGTGTCAACATACATGGCGGACCGGCATTGACCATTCGCTGTTTACCAAAATTAAATGTGCAGGCGGCGGCGATGTATCATTTCTCTATTACCAATTCCGCGCAGTCGTATCTTCAATATTCAATCGGACTATTGTATACCGTCAATAAAACGATTGTACCGGTAAAACGAAAAAAGAAAGTGACCCTACAAAAAATTGACACGTCAGCCATCGTACCCATAAAAGAAAACAATGCAGCAGTGCCCCTTATGCAGGATACGGATAATGACGGCCTTGCTGATAGCGAGGATAACTGCATCACGGAACCCGGACGTCGGGAGACTTTTGGTTGCCCCGATGCTGACCGTGATGGTGTAGCTGATAAACAAGATGCTTGTCCGGAAATCAAAGGAAGCAAAGCCGCCCGTGGGTGCCCTGACAAAGATGGTGATGGTGTGCGCGACGACAAAGACGAATGCCCTGACGTGTATGGCAACAATGCCGGAGGTTGCCCTGATGCAGAACCTGTACCTCCTTCGGCTCCCCCGATAGACCAGCCCTTGCCCGAGCACACAACAAAAGTGGCCCCAGTTGAGGGTGGTGACGACAATGCGCGTTGGAAGAACGAATTTGAGAAAGTTAAGACTGCCGCTTCACAAGTCCAATTCAATTCCGGCACAGCCTATATTCATCCGCAGAGTTATGCGGCATTGGATACCCTCGTCAACGTATTGCGGAACGAACCATTGTTGCAAGTCGATATTGAAGGGCATACGGATAATGTCGGTAGTGAAAATGGCAATCTTTTGCTGTCGCAGCAAAGGGCTGATGCCTGCAAAAATTATCTGTTGCAAAAAGGGATCAGTGCTGATCGGATAAGTGCCATTGGATACGGACAAATGAACCCCATTGCCGATAATCAAACAGCGGAAGGAAGAAAAATAAACCGCCGAACCGAATTTTTGCTGGTATTCCCCAAAAAATAACCTTGTCTCCGTACGCTTTATCAAAGCTTAATTTCGCTATTAACATATTTAATTATTTGTCAAGTAAGTTCTGCTCCCATCCATTTTTGTACGGAAATCTCATATTTTTAGGGTAAAATGCCCTGTAAAAGACTGAAAATTGTAGGGATGCCAAAGGCAGGTGCTGGCAAAAGCTGTATGTGCGAAGCATAAAAAAATCTTGTTGGCACAATATTTGGTTAGCATAGTTACAAATTGTTAACAAAACTATTGTGTCATGAAAACCCTCAGCTTTTTTATCGCTCTTTTCCTGTGTGGAGGGTGTTTGTTTGCTCAGCCGCTCGAAAGCAATAAAAACAAATTCGACAATAAAGTTTCGGAACTGTATACTAAGTACAAAACAGACGGATTTGTGACCTATAAAGGTGGCAATATCAAAATGGAAAAAAATACTGAATTCCCTATTTTCGTTGAACTGAAAGAAGGACATTGGTATCAGTTTATTGTTGTGGGTGATCCGGAAGCCACCAAAATTGAAATGAAATTGGGACTGGCGGGTGTAGGCGATTTTATAACC
>CAZFKA010000234.1:0-3702 GCA_964519155.1 uncultured Bifidobacterium sp.
GGGGATTTAGTGAATAAAGCGGTGCCGGATAATGAAAAATCAAACAAATCCTCTAATTTTGAATTGACCGAAAAAAGGGGACGCTGACAATATTTTTAGGCGTTCAATTGCTAATTGAACATTTATTTTTTAGGACAGATTTCAAAGCAATTGAAAACACAGGCATTCATTTGAGTAAAAATAAATAATCGTTCAATACTATTCTAAAATAACTCAAATAACTAACCTTGCGCTTTTATCTCTTTCACTTCAACAGAGATCCCTCATCAACAATAAGAACTTCATATCAGCTTGAGACAATAAATAAAATTTGCCTTCTCATTTGCATCTGCAAGTAAAAATAATTATCATTTATTTATTCCACTAATTGAATTTTAACGACCTTACGTAATAGAGTGTTTACATATTATCGGCTATACTCTCGAATTCACATCATCAGGATTCAGGCGCAGTTTTTCCCCTATTCTCCCCCCAATTCACCCACAACCCCTAAAAAAAATCCCGGCCTAAACCGGGATTATTCGTTCGAATCCTATGCACTATATTTTGCGTATTTGTGATTTAACGCGTTGAATTGATTTCACTTATTCCTCATCATCAAATTGCAACAGATCCTGTGAGTTGCGCAGAATTTCATATTCATCTTTGCTACCCACCATATTGTTGTCGAACTCTTTCATACCGGTACCGGCAGGAATGAGGTTTCCGGTAATCACATTCTCTTTCAGTCCCCACATAAAGTCTGACTTACCCGCGATAGCCGCTTGCGACAATACTTTGGTGGTTTCTTGGAACGAAGCAGCCGAAATCCATGAGAAGGTTCCCAATGAGGCTTTGGTGATCCCCAAAAGGTTTGGACTCGATGTGGCCGGTTGCGCATTGCGATACTGGATCAGGGTTTTATCGTTTCGACGCAACAATGAATTCTCTTCCCGCACATCACGCAGGGTAGTGATTTGCCCCGGTGCCATGCGCTCTGAATTACCGGCGTCAGTTACCACCACCTTGTCGAATACCCAATCGTTTTCTTCCTGGAATTCTAATTTGTCTACTATATCTCCTTCAAGGAATTTGGTATCCCCCGCATCAGCAATGGTCACTTTACGCATCATTTGTCGTACGATCACCTCAATATGCTTGTCGTTGATCTTCACCCCCTGCAAACGATAAACTTCCTGAATTTCATTCACCAGATAACCTTGTACGGCAAATGGCCCTTTGATATTGAGGATATCGCTTGGTGTAATTGATCCATCACTCAGTGGCGTACCGGCTTTGATAAAGTCGCCTTCCTGCACAATGATGTGTTTGGTCAGCGGTACCAGGTATTTCTTCACAATTCCATCTTTACTTTCAATACTGATTTCACGGTTACCTCTCTTCACCCCACCGAATGCAACTACGCCATCGATTTCCGCTACTACCGCCGGGTTCGACGGGTTACGGGCCTCAAACAATTCAGTTACCCTTGGCAGACCTCCGGTGATATCGCGCGAACGGCCCATCACCCTTGGTATTTTCACCAATATCTGTCCGCTCTGTATGGTGTCGCCATCATTGATGATCAAGTGCGACCCAACCGGAATATTGTAAAACTTGTTCTCCTTGCCTTCGACATGCAGGGCCGGAATTTTGGTTTTGTCTTTGGTTTCGATGATCACTTTTTCGCGCAGACCCGATTGTTCATCTACCTCTTCGCGATACGTAATGCCATCCACCACATTTTCGAATCGTACTTGACCGGAGATCTCAGAAATGATCACGGCATTGAACGGATCCCATGAGCAGATCTCATCACCTTTTTTCAGTTTCTGACCATTTTTCACTTTCAGGTTCGACCCGTAAGGAATTTCGCTCGTCACCAGTACCACGCCTTCGTCATTGACGATACGCATTTCGCCCATACGGGTGATCACGACTACATTTTCGGTTCCGTCTTTGGCGGTAAATTTCGTTGTCCGCACACTATCAAATTCAATTTTACCATCAAATTTGGCGATCATTTGCGATTCAATCGCTGATGAACTGGCCGCACCACCCACGTGGAAGGTACGGAGGGTCAACTGAGTACCGGGTTCACCAATCGATTGCGCGGCAATGATCCCTACCGCATCACCCATTTGGGCCATTTTGCCATTGGCGAGGTTTACGCCATAACATTTGGCACATACGCCTCGCTTACTTTCACAAGTCAGTACCGATCTGATCTCTACCGTATCAATACCGGCATTTTCAACCGCCATGGCGAGGTCTTCGGTGATCTCGGCACCCGCTTCCACCAGGAGTTTACCAAACGGATCGAGTACATCGTGCAAGGAAGTTCGTCCTACGATACGATCGATCAAAGGTTCTACGATATCATCATTTTCTTTCAACGCTGAAATGGCAATTCCCCTTAGGGTACCGCAATCAGCCTCGCGAATAATTACATCCTGCGCTACATCCACCAAACGACGAGTGAGGTACCCGGCATCCGCTGTTTTCAACGCGGTATCCGCCAACCCTTTACGCGCACCATGGGTAGAAATGAAGTATTCTAATACGTTTAGCCCGTCTTTAAAGTTCGACAAGATCGGGTTTTCGATGATTTCAGAACCGGTGCTGCCGCTTTTACGTGGCTTAGCCATCAATCCCCTGATACCCGAAAGCTGTTTGATCTGTTGTTTACTACCCCTCGCCCCACTGTCGAGCATCATATACACCGAGTTAAACCCTTGTTTGTCGGAAGCCATTTCACGAATGAGGGTTTCCGTTACACGGGTATCTACACGGCTCCATACGTCGATGATTTGGTTATATCGCTCATTGTTGGTAATAAGACCGAGATTATAGTTGTCCCAAACCTCATCAACTTCATTGGTAGCAGTTTCGAGCATTTTTTGTTTTACATCCGGTATGATGAGGTCTTCAGGGTTGAACGATAAGCCACCCCGGAAGGCCGTACGGAAACCTAATGTCTTGATATCGTCGAGGAACTTTACCGTTGTGGGAATATCCGTATATTTAATTACGTCGCCGATGATGGTACGCAATGATTTTTTGGTAAGCAACTCATTGATGAAGCCTACTTTCTCCGGTGTGTTCTGGTTAAAGATCACGCGGCCTACAGTCGTTTCGATCAGTTTGTTTTCAATATTGCCTTCAGGTGTTCTTACATTGGCTTTTACTTTGATAAATGCATGCAGATCTACCACGCCTTCATTGTGTGCAATAATTACTTCTTCGGCACTATAAAAGGCCATACCTTCACCCCTTACCGGATCGTTAGGGAGATTGCGTTTACCTTTTGATATATAATAAAGACCCAGTACCATGTCCTGCGAAGGCAGGGTGATTGGCGTACCGTTTTGTGGGTTCAGAATATTGTGTGAAGAAAGCATCAGCAATTGGGCTTCGAGTATAGCCGCATTGCTCAGGGGCACATGCACCGCCATCTGGTCACCATCGAAATCCGCATTGAAGGAAGAACATACGAGCGGATGCAACTGAATCGCTTTTCCTTCGATCAGTTTAGGCTGAAAAGCTTGTATAGACAAACGGTGAAGGGTTGGGGCACGATTGAGTAATATCGGATGACCTTTTAAAATATTTTCGAGGATATCCCAAACAACCGCTTCTTTTTTCTCTACCAGTTTTTTCGCTGACTTAACGGTTTTTACAATTCCGCGTTCAATCAATTTTCTGATTACAAAGGGTTTAAAC
>CAZFKA010000234.1:3712-4707 GCA_964519155.1 uncultured Bifidobacterium sp.
CCATATCTTTGGGCAAACCACATTCATGCAATTTCATTTCAGGACCAACCACAATCACCGAACGACCGGAGTAATCGACACGTTTACCTAAAAGGTTTTGACGGAAACGTCCTTGTTTCCCTTTTAGCACGTCAGACAATGATTTGAGGGCACGTCCACCTTCTGCTTTTACGGCATTCGATTTACGCGAGTTATCCATCAAACTGTCGATCGCTTCCTGCAACATACGTTTTTCATTACGCAGGATCACCTCAGGCGCCTTGATCTCGAGCAAACGTTTCAAACGGTTGTTACGAATGATCACCCGACGATACAGGTCGTTCAGATCTGACGATGCAAAACGACCACCATCGAGAGGAACCAATGGACGCAATTCAGGTGGAATTACGGGGATATATTGCATCACCATCCATTCAGGTTTATTCACGATATGCGAATTGGCTTCACGGAAGGCTTCTACTACACTCAAACGTTTCAGGGCTTCGGCCTTACGTTGCTGTGACGTTTCAAAGGCAGCCGCGTTACGCAACTGATACGACAACGCGTCGAGGTCGATACGCGACAGCAACATTTGCACGGCTTCGGCACCCATTTTGGCGATGAACTTATGGGGATCATCGTCGCTGAGCATTTGATTTTCTTTGGGTAACTTATCTAAGATGTCCAGGTATTCATCTTCAGTCAGCAAAGCCATGTGGGTATCTTCGTTCTCTTTCATGGTGAGGGCAGAACGGATCATGCTATCGGCTTCACCTCCCTGTATAACACAGTATCTTTCATAGTACACCAGCGATTCCAGCTTTTTTGACCCGGGACCGAGCAGGTAACCGATTTTGTTAGGCAGTGATTTGAAATACCAGATATGCACAACAGGTACCACCAATTCAAGGTGACCCATACGCTCACGACGAACTTTCTTTTCCGTTACTTCCACACCACAACGGTCACAAACGATACCTTTATAACGAATACGCTTGTACTTACCGCAATAGCAT
>CAZFKA010000235.1:0-4644 GCA_964519155.1 uncultured Bifidobacterium sp.
AACCAATACCACTTGCTCCGCCGGTAATTAAAATTTTGTTGTTTGATAGTTTCATTTTTTCAGTTTTTTGTTTGATGATGGTTTTACAGCAGCGTTCTGTTGTGGCTTGCTTTTGCGCTGCACGAGCCCTGCCGGACAAAAATATAGATAAACCGGAATATCCGTACGCAGGTTAGAGCTCATTTATCGCTTTTCGCTATGTGTGTAGCCTAAGCAATGTTGTTCAGCATCAAGCAGCGAGCTACATAAGGTTTATTCGTTTTTATGGAAGTAGTCGTCAGTAAAATGTTGTTTACTTTTTGGTTGAGCAAACTTGTCAGCGTTAAATTCTTTGGAGTGTCCTTTCGGAATAGAAAGGGAGACCCATTGCTCATTACAGAAGAGTTTTCCGATAAACACAATTTGGCCAATATGATAGGGGTAATGTGCAAGTTGTCTGTTAATCGCTTCCGTGACGGTATGCCCTTGATTTCGTATAGATATTTCTTTTGTCAAATCGCTTTCTGTCAATGCATTTAATGCTTGAAATAAGCAATTCCAACCTTCATTCCATTTTGCTAAAAGGGCTGTGCGGTCCGCCAGATCGTTGTCAAATTCTGCATCTCTTTGTCGCCATTCTTTTTCTCCGTCTGTGGTTAAAAAATCGGTCCACCGCGAAAGCATATTTCCCCATAAATGTTTTACAATAGTAGCAATGCTATTGCTCTCTTTGTTCAATTGAATAAAAAGTTGTTCATCAGTCAGTTGCAAAAATGTTTTTTCGCCGAGCATTTTGTAATATGCAAATTGTTTTTTTGCGCTGTCTAAAAAGTTTTCATTCATATCTGTTCTGTGTTATAAATCGTCTGTCGCTACAGGTGCTGTGAAATGTCTAGCCATGTCTGCGGGGTCAATCGCCATTCAACTAATTGACCTTGTCCTGCCAGGGTTCTCAAACTCAAACATACTGCCTATTTGCAGAAAAAGCAAGTGCGATAGGGGGCTACTTTAAATAAGAGTAGCGGGTATGGATGTTTGTAACTTTCTTTATTATTTGGCTAGGCTCCATTATACGTGGCCCAATAATCCGGGCTGTATAATTTTTGATCATACTTTTCAGAAATGCCTTGGATAGCGGATGCTAGGTCAATATCCGTATCTTTATTTGCATGGATAAATTCATCCACTTCTACAAAAAAATATCCAAACCTGCCGGAATAACGGTACATAAAATTTTTGCCGATCTATCTGAATTATTTTTAAAATTATGAATCGCTCCGCCCCTGGGAATTGAAATTGTAGCACCTTTTTTTGCTAAGAACTGACCTCGTTCAGACAGGAATGTCAATTCCCCCTCAAGTACATAAAAAGTTTCTTCAAAATTTGGATGTGAATGGGGTACAGGTCCTGCACCTATCGGAACAGTCATTTCAATGATTGCATATGCGCCATCGGTTTGTTCGCCTGAAATAATGATTCGATATTCCCCACCGGCTATATTGAGTTTTTGGCCTTGGCTGCTGTCTATTGTTTTTATATTATTTGTCATGTTTTAATTTTACAATGTTGTGTTACGATCAGGCCGCTCTGCGTGTGTATGCTGTTGTGGCGGGTCTTTGCAAAACATACCCCCGAATGCGTGTAAATGCCCAATGGATCAACAAATGGTGATTTCCGGAATTGTAGATCGATTGTACGGTAAAAGTACTAAAGGGCAATAGAAATTCAAACGATCAAACAATTCCGCAGCCCCCCATTCCCGGACAATCAATAGGCAGTAGGTTGCAATTTACTTTTTTAAGTCCACTGTGTTGTGTTCGATACGATCGACCAATTGCTGAAGTGAGTATTTTTCTCAATACCGGTGAGTTACGCAAGCGGTAATGAAATTTTAAAATTCCTGATTTCATTGTAGGCTAATTCGTTCCCTATAATTTCAACAGATACAAACCGCCTTCCTCACCCACTACCAAGCATTCATTGGGGTTTTTAAAACGCAGTCCGTGCAGGTCTTTGCTGCTGAAGTGTTCGACTTCGCGCCAATGTTCTCCCTCATCATCGCTCATACACATACAACCGTTTTCTCCACAGGCGAGATAGGTACCCTGTCCGTTGTAGGCAACTGCCAATAAGTGAATTTTCTTTTTGAAAAAATTGTTGCCGTCGCGGCAGGTTTGCCAGTGTTGACCACCATCAATTGTTTTGATAATACTGCCGGCATAACCGACTGCAATTCCTTCCAGCTCATTTTTCCAACTCATGCTTTTGTAATAATCGTTTTGCGCTGTGGTAAACGTCCAGCTCCTACCGGCATCGGTTGTTTTCATTAGGGCTCCGTATCCGCACATATATCCGGTTTGTGGAGTCACAAACTCGACATCGTCCAGGGCGAAATTTTTTTCTGCAAGCAAAAAATTAGATCCCTCACCGTTTTTGTCTACCGAAGCCAGTCCACCCTGGTTAAATGCCAGTCCGCTCACCACAAAAGCCGTATCCTGATCGCGAAAGGCAATGTCCTGAAAGATCTTCCAGGTGCCGTTTTGTATAAATTGCCAATGGCTTCCTGAATCATGGCTACACAGTACAGAGGCATCATAGCCCACAGCCAGCAGGGTGCCGGTAGCCGAGAGATCGATCCCATACAGTTCTTTTCCGGTGCTATTGGCCGGCAAGTCGATCCGGCGGGCTACCTTATTTTCATCGAGGTAGTAAATATCGCTTTGGTCAAACCGTTGTCCACCAACGATGATTGCCGCGTTGCCCACAAAGCGCACATCGTTGAACGACGATGCGGTTGCAATACTCAGATCTTCACTCAATAGATCTCTTGTTTTTTTACGGCATGCCGTCAAGCCGATCAGCATCAGCACGATGATCGCATTACGCATGGAGCAAAAGCTGTTGAATATCATTCAGGTTGAGTTTGATAAATATTTTTTTACCGATCGGTGAAAGTTGCGGTTGCTCGCAGGCAAATAAACGCGCAAATAATTCCTGCATTTCTGCGAGGTTGAGTTTGCGTCCGTAATGCATGGCTTTTTGCATCGCCAGGGTCCTGATCACGCGTTCCCGTTTGTCGAGCTTCAGGTTACTTTGTTCGTGTTTATAGGCTTCGAGTATTTTTTCAATCGACTGTTTTTCCTGCCCGGCTTGTACATCGGCCGGTACGCCCTGTATAATGAAACTGGTATGGCCAAAGGGTTCGATCTCATAACCCAGCAGCAGCAGTTCTTCCAACAACGATTGCAACAGGATAGCATCGGGCGACGAGAGGTGGATGGTTTGCGGTATCAAACATTTTTGTATCGCCAGGGCATTCGTTTCGGCATTTTCATATTGCTCATACAATATACGCTGGTGGGCAAGATGCTGATCGATCAGCAGGAATCCATTCTTGGTGGTAGCCAATATATATCCCTGTGCGATTTGCAAAAACTGTTGCTGGAAATCTTCTTGCAATAAAGGTTGTGTTTCCGTGGGCGCATCCGTGTCGGGCAACGGGGTTTGATCTGTGTCCTGTTTGCTTGCGGCCTGTGCCAAAAAATCATTTTGTACCCGGTACAACTCTTTCCATTGTCGCATATCTTGTTTGTTGTCTAAAAAATGCGCCTTACCTTTTTCGGTAAACGATTGATACAAATAGTCGCCACGGGTTTCATTTTGCTTGCTGACCGAAAAAGGTTGTGTGATGGATTTAAGTGATTCGATTTCGGCATTCAACGAAAAATCGAGCGAAGGCGCCAGGCTATATTTGCCCAAGGCATGTTTAACCGCTGCGCTGACAAAAGAATAGACAATGCGTTCATCTTCAAACTTGATCTCCTGTTTGGTGGGATGTACATTAATATCAATTCGACCGGGATCAATATCAATAAACAATACAAAAGCCGGGTATTCATCTTTTGCAATCAGGTCTTTGTAAGCCTGTGTTACGGCATGATTGAGGTAGGCGCTTTTGATAAAGCGGTTATTGACAAAAAAATACTGGTTGCCGCGGGTTTTCGCTGCCATGTCGGGTGAGGCGATAAAACCCCTGATCGATACCGCTTCGGTGGGTTCATCTACGGGTACAAGTTTGCTTGCATAATTATTGCCGAGCAAACCAACGATTCGTTGTTTGAGTTTACCGCTTTCGAGATGATAGATATCGGTATTGTTGTTGGTAAACTGAAAAGCGATCTGCGGAAAAGCCATAGCCACACGAATAAATTCATCCACAATATGCCGGGTTTCCACCGGGGTACTTTTCAAAAAATTTCGGCGGGCCGGTACATTGAAGAAAAGATTTTTGACCAATAAACTGCTGCCTGTGGAGGCTTGACAAGGTTCCTGCGATTTCACGATACTGTTTTCGATCTGGATATGGGTACCCACTTCCTCGTCTGCTGTTTTGGTTTTGAGTTCAACCTGCGCCACCGCTGCTATGGATGCCAACGCCTCACCCCTGAACCCCATCGTGCGGATCGCAAAGAGATCATCGATCGATTTTATTTTCGATGTGGCATGTCGTTCAAAGCAACGACGTGCATCGGTCGGGCTCATGCCTTTGCCATTATCATTGACCTGTATCAGTTCTTTACCTGCATCTCTGATAATAAGATGAATACGGGTAGCACCGGCATCAATCGCGTTCTCGAGCATCTCCTTTACAGCACTGGCCGGACG
>CAZFKA010000236.1:0-4611 GCA_964519155.1 uncultured Bifidobacterium sp.
GTATGAACGCCGCCAAGTTTGATCTGCAGGCATTGGCCCAAAAAAATGGAATACCGCTGATTGCCAACCTTAGTGAAATGCCAGAGGCTGATTTTTTGTATTCGGTACAATATCATCAAATTCTCAGTATAGCCGATATTGCCAAAGCTAAAAAAATAGCCCTTAACCTGCACATGGCCCCCCTGCCGGAGTACCGTGGTTGCAATCAGTTTTCGTTTGCCCTGCTTGATAATCAAAAGGAGTTTGGCACCACCATTCACCAGATCGATCCGCGGATTGATCACGGGGATATTCTTTTTGAAAAGCGCTTTGCCATACCTGAGCAATGTTGGATCAACGAACTGTATGCGTTAACTTATCAGGCGTCTTTGGCTTTGTTTAAAGAAACCCTCTACGATATTATCCATGGGCATTACCACTTGACACCACAGTCGGCGCTCGTGGCTGAACGTGGAACTCAGTTGCATTATCGAACCGAAATCAAGGATATCAAACAGATTGATCTTGACTGGGATACCGAAAAAATACATCGTCATATCCGTGCGACTTCCATGCCGGGATTCGAACCTCCTTTTACATTTATCGGTGATCAAAAAATATATTTCAGCACAACATGGCAGTGAAAACGATCGTGTGCACCGTAACCAATGATCTGAATTTTGATCAGCGGATGATCAGGATCTGTACTGCTTTGCAACAAAGCGGTTATGATGTTTTGTTGGTCGGGAGGAAGAAGAACAATTCAAATCCGCTACAACAAAAAGTTTTCAGACAGAAACGATTGTATTGTTTTTTTCAAAAAGGAAAGCTCTTCTATTTTGAATATAACATTCGTCTTTTCTTTTTTCTCTTATTCGTAAAAACAGATCTGTATTGCGCTATTGATCTCGATACCATTTTGCCGAACTTTTTTGCATCGGCTTTGCGCAATCGAAAAAGGGTTTACGATGCCCATGAACTTTTTTGCGAAATGGAAGAAATTGTTTCGCGACCGGCTATTTACAAGGTTTGGAAGGCCATTGAGCGTTTTGCTGTTCCCCGGTTTCCATTGGGTTATACGATAGGGGATTGTTATGCCGAGGAATTTAAAAACATGTACGGCGTACAGTACACCGTCGTAAGAAATGCCACAGTTTTACGACCTTTAAGCCCTCCCGATGAGTCCGGAGAAAAATATATTCTTTATCAGGGTGCCGTCAACGAAGGCAGAAGTTTTGAAACCCTGATACCGGCGATGAAATCGGTAGCTGGAAAATTGATCATTTGTGGGGAAGGTAACTTTTTTGCCCAAGCGCAAAAGCTGGTAGAAGAACATCAACTCAAGGATAAAATTAGCTTTAAAGGATATGTCGAACCCGATCAATTGAGGCAGTATACCCGTCAGGCCTATATCGGCATTACCTTATTTACACGACAGGGTAAAAGCAATTTCCTGTCGATGGCCAATCGTTTCTTTGATTATATGCATGCAGCGGTACCACAAGTTTGTGTAGCTTTTCCGGAGTACAAAAATGTGAACGATCAATTTGAGATCGCTACATTGGTCAAGGATACGGACGTGGAAACCATAAGCCATGCGTTAAACGAATTACTGAATAATACTACGTTGCATAAAACTTTGTCAGACAACTGTTTGAAGGCACGAGAGCATTATTGCTGGCAACAGGAAGAAATCAAACTGATTAACTTTTACCATAAAATCTTTGCCTAAAAAACTTCATATCGTTTCCCTTGACATCCCTTTTCCTCCAGATTATGGCGGAATGGTGGATGTATGGTATAAAATAAAATCCCTGTTTGAAGCCGGTGTTCAAATCACGCTTCATTGTTTTCAGTACGGCGGCAGACAAGCCGCTCCCGAATTACTCCGCTACTGCCATGCGGTATATTATTATCCCCGTAAAATGGGTTGGAAGGGCTTACATGCTACTTTACCGTATATTGTTTCATCGCGAAACGATCCACAACTTTTGCAGCATTTACTACAAGATGAGGCGCCCATATTGTTTGAAGGGCTACACTGTCTTTATTGGCACCATCATCCGGCCTTGCATGATCGTATTAAGTGGCTCAGGGCACACAATATAGAATCAGATTATTATCGCATGCTAGCGGGGCAGGGGGGCGCTTTTTTAAAACGTCTGTACTATTATTTTGAATCGGCCCGGCTAAACCGGTATGAGTCAACGATAAAGCAACTGAATCACATCTTTGCCATTTCCAAACCGGACACTTTGCAATTGCAAAAAATATATCCCAACATACCGGTCACTTATGTGCCGGCCTTTCATGGCATTAGCGAATTGCGGTGTAAAACCGGAAAAGGGAATTATTGTCTTTACCAAGGCAATTTACAGGTCGCTGAAAATAGACGTGCAGCGAAGTTTCTTGCGAATGAAGTATTCTGCGAACTCAATATACCGCTCGTGATTGCCGGTAAAAGCCCCGGACCGGACTTACTCGCGCTACAAAGCGACAAGATCAGGATCATACAGAATCCGAATGAAGCAACCATGCAGCAATTGGTGCAGGATGCACAAATACATGTATTGCCGGTATACCAACATACCGGAACCAAACTGAAAATTTTACACGCCCTTTTTGCGGGAAGGCATTGCATCAGTAATGAACATTTCGCGGATGATGAAATGGCCGGAGAAGTAAAGTATGCAGGCAGTGCAAAAGATTTTCAAGCGCAGATCGTCCAATATTTCGACCGGGAATTTACCCCAAGCGATTTCGCCACGCGGCAATTGCTTTTTGATCGATTCAGCAATAATACCGCTGTAAAAGAACTCCTGCATTACTTATAAAAAGCGGCACTCGATGTTGGGGATGATTTTTTGCAAGCGGGTAGTACTGATCCTATAATACAGTGCTGATACGGAATATTAAGATCCGCGAATCGGGAACAGCAGTCTGGCAAATACGGTCGTTTTTCCCTTCAATTTTATACTTGTTGCAAGCAAGGGTTCAGTGATTTTTCCCTTAGTCACTTTACAAATTTTAATTATATTTGCGTACTTATTTTTCTACCCATGAGCGAAGTACAAACACCCGTAAAAACGACACTGACCGTTACGATCGACAATATTTCGATTGAAGTGGAACCGGGTACAACCGTATTGAATGCCGCACGTATGATCGGTGGTGATGTTACGCCTCCGGCCATGTGTTATTACAGCAAACTGGAGGGTAGTGGCGGAAAATGCCGAACCTGTTTGGTGGAAATTGCAGCGGGTTCAGCAAAAGATCCTCGCCCCATGCCTAAATTACAGGCCAGTTGCCGTACAAGCGTTATGGATGGCATGGTTGTGAAAAATATCACCAGCGATAAAGTGGCCGATGCCCGCGCCGGTGTCGTTGAATTTTTATTGATGAATCACCCGCTCGACTGCCCGATTTGCGATCAGGCCGGTGAATGTCATTTACAAGATCTTGGCTACGAACATGGCAAGGAAGGTACCCGTTTTGAATTTGACCGCAGAACCTTTGAGAAAGAAGATATCGGACCCTATATTCAGTTGCATATGACACGGTGTATCCTGTGTTACCGTTGTACTTATGTAGCTGATCAGTTGACCGACAAAAGGCAGCATGGGATACTGGAACGAGGAGATAAAGCGGAGATTTCGACACTGATCGGAAAAGCCATTGATAATGATTTTAGCGGCAATATGATTGATGTGTGTCCGGTAGGTGCCTTGACCGATAAAACTTTCCGTTTCAAAAACAGGGTATGGTTTACTAAACCCGTACTGGCACATCGCGATTGCGACAAATGTTGTGGCGAGGTTACACTGTGGTATCGTGGCGATGATGTATTGCGTGTTACAGCGCGAAAAGACCAATGGGGTGAGGTAGACAACAGCCGTAAGGACGGCAAACCCGGCTGGATCTGCAATACTTGCCGCTTTGATAAAAAACAAACAAGCGACTGGGTTGTGGAAGGACCTATGGTGATAAAAAGACATAGCGTAATATCGCAAGGACATTATGTAAAAGCGATCAACGGACACGAAACCGTGACCCGTGTGATGGGTGGTCGTGAACCAAAATTATTGATGAATATTCATAACGTCAGCGACGTCAATAAATAAAAGGCTTTGACGGCAATAGTTCATTTTCAAAATCAGATCATTATTTGAAACCGCAACAATTAGTTGGTAATGGTCAAATCCTTTTTTTGCAATGTTTGAAAAACTAAAATCGAAATGGAAGGTCAAGGGGTGGCAACTTTTGCTTATCCTCTGCACTTTTGCGATAGGGGGCAGCCTCACCGGGTATTGCGGAAGAAAGATTCTAGCTTTATTTTCTATCGATAACAATGCGCTGTGGCTTGTTGTCTACATTTTACTCATTACCCTTTTGTGGCCTTTAATGGTCTTATTGGTGAGTATTCCGTTAGGACAGTTTACATTTTTTATAGCCTATATCAAAAAGATCGGTCGTAGAATAGGGTTGGGGAAATAAAATTTTGGAGCCCAACTTTGTCACTTTCTTCAACAATGTCGCGCCTTTCACTGCAATCTTTTTTGGCTGATCCTCTGTTGAACCTGTTGCACTATTCTATCGAAACAGTTACTGTTTTATTGATGAATAGTATGCTCC
>CAZFKA010000237.1:0-4607 GCA_964519155.1 uncultured Bifidobacterium sp.
ACAACAAGATAGCAGAAGCCATTGTTATCGCAAACTGTCGATACAATACACCGACCGGACCGGTCATAAACGCAACCGGAATAAACACCGCTGTCATCACCAAAGTGATCGCAATTACGGCACCACTGATCTCGCCCAATACCTTCTTCACAGCCTGAAATGGCGACAAATGTTCATCGGCCATCTTTACATGGACGGCTTCCACCACCACAATCGCATCATCTACCACAACCCCGATAGCAAGTACCAACGCAAACAAGGTGATCAGATTGATACTGATGCCAAATATTTGCATAAAGAGGAATGCACCAATCAAAGATACCGGTACGGCAATGGTGGGAATCAGGGTTGAACGCCAGTCGCCCAGAAAAATGAAAACGACCACAGACACCAAGATGAAAGCTTCGAGCAAGGTATGGAGAACTTTGTCGATCGATGCATTGACAAAGTTCGATACATCATAGTTGATCTCATAATCGACACCCGGAGGAAAATCTTTTTTTAGGGCTTCAAGTTTGGTTTTCACTTGTTCGATGATCTTGTTGGAGTTTGATCCTGGATTCTGTTTCAACACCATTGAAGCAGATGCGTAACCATCTTTGTTCGTATAAATATCAACAAATTCGCTGCCCACATCAACGGTTGCAATATCTTTTAAGCGCAACATTTCCCCATCAGCATTGGCTTTGATCACAATGTCTTTATATTGTTCCGGTTTATTGTACCACCCTTGGTAGGTAAATACATATTCCTGCGATTGTGCTGTTTTTCATGAACTCAGGCCCACGCGCCCCGTACGCCCCAGCACACTTTGCTCGTCTATAGCTTTGAGTACTTCGTCAGAAGAAATGTTGTAGGCGCGCATTCGGTCAGGATTAAGCCAAACCCGGATAGCAAACGCCCGGCTACCGATCAATTCCGATTTTGCCACACCACTGATCCGTTGCACTTCAGGTACGACATAGGTATTGGCGTAGTTGAACAAAAACTTTTGATCGTATTCTTTCTTCGTACTGTAAAAGTTCACATACATCAACATACTGGGTTGCATCGGTGCGATGATCACCCCTTCTTTCTGGACTAACTCAGGCAGGTTAGCCCACACCTGATCGATACGGGTTTTAACTCTTGCGGCGGCAATGGTTGGATCGATACCGGGTTCGAAAATTACTTCAATTTCAGCTTCGCCGGCGCTGGTAGCATCACTCATCATATACTGCATTCCCGGCACCCCATTGATCTCGCGTTCGATAATGGTGAGGGTCGATTTTACCAATACATCTGCATTGGCTCCCGGAAATTCAATGAAGATATTGACACGGGGTGGCGCGATTTCGGGGAATTGTGATACCGGTCGGGTAACTATTGCCAGCAAACCCAGAAAAACAAATGCCAGGGAAAGACAAATGGCTAAAACCGGTCTTTTAATAAATTTACTAAACATGATTTTGCAATGATTTTATTCGGCTTCCAGATGATTCAACTCATCCAGTACTTTGTCGAAGGGTTTAAAAATGGGTTCTATCTTATCATTGTTCTTAACCTTACGCAATCCGTCGATCAGAATTTTATCACTCTCCTTAATACCGCTGGCGACAATATACAGATGCGGCATTTCGCGCTGTACGGTAATCTGCCTGCTTTGCACCACCCCCTGATGGTCAACAACAAAAACAAATTTCTTGTCCAGGATGTCGAAGGTGGCTTCCTGCGGAATAAGTATTGCATGATTGATATGCGAAGGCATGAGAATGGTACCGGTTTGCCCATGACGCAGCAAACCATCCGGATTGGGAAATGTTGCCCTGAATGCAATATTGCCGGTTTCATTATTGAAGTCAGCCTCAACGGTCTCAAAGGTTCCTTCGTAGGGAAAGATCTCATTATTGGCCATGAGCAGTTTCACTTTTTGTGGGCCTTCCTGTTTGAGACGACGGGCATAGTCGAGATACTCTGATTCAGGCACGTTGAAATACACCCACAAACGACTGTTGTCTGACAGCGTTGTCAACAATTCACCTTCTTCCACGAGGCTGCCGAGTCGCATGTGAAAGCGGTCCATGATCCCGCTGAAAGGAGCCTTAATGGTTGCCAATCCGAGATGCGTGTCAGCCAGTTTCAGGTCGGCACGTTCCCGGTCAAGTTTTGCTTTCGATAAGGCGAGTTCTTGTGCAGACACGATATTTTTATCCGCCAGAATTTTTGTATTCTGGTATTCGATTTCCGCATAATGGGCTGCAGCTTTTGCCTTTTCCATTTCTGCTTGGTAAATCATAGGCATGATCTGAAACATCGGTTGACCTTGTTTGACAAATTGTCCTTCGTCAACATAAATTTTTTGCAGGTAACCTCTTTCCTGCGAACGTAATTCGATATGGTTGATCGCCCTGATCTGGCACACATATTCGCGGTCGATGGCTGTGTCAACCAGCACCGGACTCGTGACGGTCAGTTTTGTTTTTTCGCCTGATGTTTCGTGATGGGAGTTGCACGCGCCAAAGCTCAGCAATGCGCATACGCTGATGAATAGAATCCTGTTCTTCATACTGTTTGATTTTAAAAAAAGCCTTTGTTGAAAAAATATTGCCACGTAAATGGTCGTGCAACGAACACCGGAACAAAGATCGTCCCGGTAAAAAAAGATTACCTGATCCTGAAAACGGATCAGCAAAAGTGCAATCAGATTAAAATAGCGCGATGTAGGATATACTGCCGCGAAGTTAATGCCCGATAAGGTTTACCACTTTGCGAACAGGCTGCCCGATAGGTTAAAATACCATTGGCGCGGGCAATGAATTTACTATAATCATTTTGCAGACCACTGTGTCGGGTACTGCTCTCGTTATCATTGGTTTCCTCCGGAATATCTATTTCCGGAAATTCAAGTTCAGCTTCTTCCGTTGCAAGAATCCAACTACCCGCAATACGAGAAGGGTCGATTTGAAAATACGTTGAAGCGCTCGACTGTTCAGCAATCACCTGATGATGAACATCCATTAAACGTGATACCGCAACAATATTAGCCGGACGAATTGCATAACCTTGCTGCATCACATGGAGCAAAGCAGTAAGCAAAAGCAATAATGAACCCGCTAACAGTTTTTTCATTTGGCCGCGAATCTACGGCACTATCCGGCAGCGATGTATTCAAACCAGCGTTAAAGTAATGCAAAATCAGCTATTGCGTCAAATAGTTGCTGCGAACACAACCGTAAACCCTTGCGGCGTAAAGAGATCATTTTTTGCAACAAATTCGTAAAAATCCATTAAAAAGAAACAGATAATTTATTGTACATTTGTGCCACTCATTTTACTCCGGAACTATGTATTTACTCGAGATTCAAAACACGCCAATCAATTTCGCCCCGGTTGTGATCCAATTGGTTTTAGCCATTGGCTTTGTTGCCGTTATGATGGGCGCCACACACTGGCTGGGGCCGAAAAGAAAAACGACCGATAAACTTGAAAATTTCGAGTGCGGTATCGAACAGGAAGGAAATGCTCGTCAACCTTTGGCCGTTAAATACTTTCTCGTAGCGATCCTGTTTGTGTTGTTTGATGTGGAAGTGATCTTCTTTTATCCGTATGCTATCAATTTTAAAGAACTGGGTTGGGAAGGTTTTGCCGCAGTAGCCATGTTTGTTGGCTTCTTTGTGATGGGTTTTACGTATATCATCAAAAAAGGGGCACTGCAGTGGGAAGACTAAAATGAGCGAAGGAAAAATCAATTGTTACCTACTAAAAAAATAATAGAATATGCGCCCGGTTACACATAATACTAAAATAAAAATGGTTGAACCTCCCCAGGGTTTTGCCGGTGAAGGATTTTTTGCATTGAAGATGAGCGAAGCGGTAGGGCTGGCGCGTAGCAACTCTATCTGGCCATTACCTTTTGCAACCTCGTGTTGCGGTATCGAGTTTATGGCTACTATGGCGGCGCATTATGACCTTGCCCGATTTGGTGCTGAACGTTTAAGTTTTAGTCCGCGTCACTGCGACCTGATTATGGTGATGGGAACGATAGCGAAAAAAATGGCACCGGTACTTCGACAGGTATATTTGCAGATGGCCGAACCCCGATGGGTAATGGCTGTTGGCGCCTGTGCCTGCAGTGGAGGCATATTTGATTCGTATTCTGTATTGCAGGGAATCGATCAGGTGATTCCGGTGGATGTATATGTACCGGGTTGTCCGCCACGACCGGAAGCGATTATCGACGGATTTTTGAAAATACAGGATCTCATTCGTCATGAGGATATCAGACGACGGGAGAGTGATGAGTACAAGACTTTACTCAATAGTTACGGCATTCAATAGATCGCCCATCGTCAACAACATGAAAATACGTTAAAAGCCAAGCACACAATTGATTGAAAAAGTAAACCCAGCAACGATTTAATACAGACAATGACAAACGAAAGTATAAAACAAAAGCTCACGGAAAAATTTGGGGATCTGGTATATAATTTTACCGAACCTTATGGTATGCTGACTTTTGAAACGGTTGCAGAAAACAACCTGAAGGTACTCACCTTTATGCACGACGATGCTGAGATGGGTTTTACTTTTTTGACAGACCTTACTGCCGTGCATTATCCCGATCAGAC
>CAZFKA010000238.1:0-4573 GCA_964519155.1 uncultured Bifidobacterium sp.
CTATTGATCAGCATTTGATGGAAGCAGCCAATATCATTGAAAACGAAAAAGTACAGATCGTCAATATCAATAACGGACAACGGCTTGAAACTTATGTCATCAAAGGAAAAAGAGGCAGCGGCACTATTTGTTTGAATGGACCCGCGGCACGTCTGGTAGAATTGAATGATATCATCATCATCATTTCCTATGCGTCAATGGATTTTGAAGAGGCCAAAAAATTTAAGCCCACTATTATTTTCCCGAATGAGAATAATAAACTGAAATAGATTTGCCCCGTAAACTACTCAATATCATTACTTATATACTCACTTTAGGGTTATGTGGTTTTTTGATCTGGCTGTCAGTGAAAGATTTAAAACAAGATGATTTTGAAAAGATTCGTGTAGCTGTCGGTAAAGCAAACTATCTCTTGCTGGTGCCTATCGTCATTATGGGTTTTGTCAGTCATTGGAGCAGGGCGGTTCGATGGAAGTATTTAATGGAACCGCTAGATCTTCGACCCAGCACCGCCAATACGCTTTTTGCCGTAATGGTCGGTTATTTGGCCAATCTCGCGTTTCCCCGTTTGGGAGAAGTGCTGAAATGCACCATACTGGCACGCTATGAAAAAATTCCGGCCGATAAACTGGTGGGTACCATTATCGCTGAAAGGGCTTTTGATATGCTGTGCCTGCTTATTTTATTTCTCCTCACTTTTTTAGTACAAATCGATCTCGCTTGGGACTTTCTGCAATCTCTCATCGAGCGGTTCAAAAACAAAGATGGAGGCTCAGGGAATTTTGGCTGGATCGTTTTGGGCGGCATTGTTCTGTTCATCATACTGACCTGGTTCTTCAGAAAGAAAATTGGGAATATCGGTTTTGTGATCCGAATCAAAGGTGTGTTTAAAAACATTCTGAGTGGCATCATGAGTTTTAAGCATATGAAAAATAAAAAGGGTTTTGTTTTTCATACCATTTTAATCTGGTCGATGTATATGGGTATGATCATGATCGGCTTTTACAGTATCGAAGAAACCAGGATGCTGACCTACAAAACGGGTTTTTCAGTATTATCGTTCGGCAGTGTGGGTATGATCGTTACCCCCGGTGGCATTGGCGCCTATACCCTGCTGGTAGAGGAAATCGTTTCGCTTTATGGTATCGAAAAAGCGATCAGTGTAGCCATTAGCTGGATCATTTGGCTCGTGCCGACCCTTATCATTTTGATCGGTGGTACATTATCGCTGATCATGATACCGATTTATAATAAGAATAGACATGCTCAATAAATTAGAAATTATTCAACAGAAGATCTTTACGCTCGACCATTTGTCGAGACTCGCACACCAGTGGCATATGCTAAGTAAAAAAATTGTCTTTACCAACGGTTGTTTCGATATCATGCACCGGGGCCATAATACCTATTTGTTACAAGCGGCTGAACTGGGTAATAAGCTCATTGTGGCCGTAAATTCTGATACTTCGGTGAAAGCGCTAAAGGGCAAAAGCAGACCCGTGATTGACGAATATTCACGCGCCCTTAATCTGGCATCACATGCCTATGTAGATGCTGTAATTATTTTTGATGAAGAGACGCCCTTGCAGTTGATTGAAACACTAAAGCCCCATGTGTTGGTGAAAGGGGGCGATTATACCGAAGATCAGATTGTAGGTGCCAAAGAAGTGAGAGCAAATGGGGGAGAGGTCATCATCGTTCCTTTTTTAGATAACTACTCTTCAACCGCTATAATGGAAAAGATTCTCGGGGTGTGATTACCCTGAGGACTGAATGATTGTTTTTTCTCATCATTTGCCCGATTACATCGCTCGTCGAATATAATACTATACAATTTCTTGTATTTATGTAGTTTTGTCAACACTTGAACTATCTCGCACACGCTTTACTTTCACTCGATAACGAAGAAATTCTCGTTGGCAATATGCTGGGTGATTTTGTCAAAGGAAAAAACTACCTGAAATTTCCACCTCTCATACAGAAAGGAATTTTGTTGCATCGTGCGATCGATAGATGGACAGACGAACATCCTTTAGTGTTTGAAGCTACCGCTTTTTTTAAACCGGAATTTCGCTTATCGGCAGGCGTTTTCACTGACATTTTTTTCGATCATTTTCTGGCAAATGATGTACGGTATTTTACCGAAGCCGGGTTGCTGACGTTTACTGAAGAAACCTACCACAGCTTGCAGTCGCATCAAGATCTGTTGGATGATAAAATGCTAAGCTTCTTTGGCTATATGAAGCAATACAATTGGCTGTTTCATTACCGCAGTATCGAAGGGGTTGCGAAATCTGTAAATGGAATGTGTCAACGTCATCCACGTTTAGGCGATGCCAGCCATGCGTTAAAAATATTTGAAACACACTATGAGCCTTTACGACTTTTATACACTGAATTTTTTCCTTTACTGTTTGAAAAAAGCAGATTATGGCTTGTGCAGGAAAATAAAAATCATTGAACTTCATAGCATCCGATGCTAGTCGGAGCCGTGCGTGTCAATCCGTCGAGATCTACGATCAGTGAGGGTATCACCACACCGGCATCTTTGGCAGGTGAACTCTGTTTGATATGGTAGTTCCATTTATTGATATCTTCAAATTGCGGATCCTGGTTCGCGATACAATCCTGCAGCGTGGCGTTGTCAATGGCGTTGATACGACGGTACAGACAGTTTTTCAATAAAACATTATACGTCCAGCTTCCTTTTTTATTCAAAAACAGTTCATCCTCCAACGACCCGTAAATAATGCAATTGGTAAAATTGGCGTTGAGGTTTGCCCCCACATATTCGGTGAGGCTCACATCACGATAGTTTAAAACAGCGACACTTGGTTGTTGGGCATGATTGATACCGACACCTCCATAGGTGGCTATGGTGCAGTAATTGAATTCATAATCGCCGCCCTCAATAAGAGCGACATTTTGTAAGCCACAGGTATGAATCAGGCAATTGTTTGCACGTACATTGGTGTTGAAACACAACAAGCCATAACCGGCGGAATTCGCTATCGTACAACTGTTTAATTCTACAATTGGTCCACCTAAATTTACCCAAGGGGGTTGTACATATACCGCGGCATCATACAACCCTGCATTCTTAATGATGGTTCCATTTAAATTAGATTGTTTGCTTGAACTTAAAAAATGCAAACCACCCCATTCGCCCGGATAGTCGCGGTACCCAAAATAGTCGCGGTCGAGGCGGTCACCCTGAAAGATCACACTATCGGTTTTGGTGCCAAATGTTTTTAAAGTGCCTTTGACATACAGTTTTGCCGTAGCATGCATATAGATGCGGCATCCGGCTTGTATGGTCAATACTTTATCGCTGTCGATCAATGCGCCGGGGCCCAATATTACATACGGTTTATCGTTGATCCAGGTCTGTGATGTGGTGAGTACACTGTCGTTCAGATAATGTGCGTCCTGTCCATACGCCTGAAGTTCCACGTTTCTGGTGACCCCATTGAGGGTGATCATTACCCGGTCCTCAATCACGAATGGAAGGGTGCCGTTAGTGGGATCGATGGTGACCGCTACAAAAACATACAAACTGTCGTTAGGGGCAAGTTCGACATCCTGAATATTTTTTGTGGCAATGCCGTCGATATTCATCCGAAAAAACGAGGAATCGCCACCTTGCAGCTTGATCTCACTCATTTTAATTCGTTTGTTATTATTGTTATAGATCTTGAATGAGCGGGTAACGCTGCCCAGTGTAGTAAAGACTGTATCGAATTTGAGGGTGTCACGCGAAAATGAAAGGTCGCCTCCGCGGGTCAGCAGACTATCCTTTTTACAGGAAGTAAAGGGGTTAAATAGAGCGGTTAGGGAGAGCAGGAACAAGGAGAAAAATAAATTGCTTCTTTGCATGGGTGTGTGACGTATGACAAATGTAACGCAAATGGCATAAATATATTGTTTGTGGATCGGCTTTTTCCCGATTTGGTTTAAATAAAGGGGGATTGTTTCCTGTAAATTGTTTTTGAAGAATGCAAGAAAATGGAGGCAGCGTGTTTTTTTTGCAAAAGCAAAAATGGTTTTTCTGCGAAACCAGCATATTAATGCCTAATTTTGCCGGGCTGCAAGCAAGGTTATCGCCACGAAATTATTCGGGGAGGAAAGTCCGGACAGCAAAGAGCAACATACCATCTAACGGATGGGTGCGGTGTAAAAATCGTACAGACAGTGCCACAGAAAATAACCGTCCACCTTGGGTGGATAAGGGTGAAAACGTGAGGTAAGAGCTCACGCGTTGTATGGTAACATATATACGGGGTAAACCTTATGTGCTGAAATGTCAAATAAGTGAGCGCTGGAGAACGGCTCGTTCGATGCTCATGGGTAGACAGATACAAGTGTAAGGCAACTTGCACTGCAGATAAATGATAACCTTCCCGCCAGTCGGGAAAACAGAATCCGGCTTATTTGCTTGCAGTATTTTTTTACTTTTTTAAATTAAAATTTGCTAAAGTAAAATGTTCATTTATATTTGCACTCCCAAACAGGAAGGGAGCATAGCTCAGCTGGTTCAGAGCATCTGCCTTACAAGCAGAGGGTCCGCGGTTCG
>CAZFKA010000239.1:0-4572 GCA_964519155.1 uncultured Bifidobacterium sp.
GGGTATAAAACAATTTCACTTGTCAATTGATTTTCACCGCTAAATATTTTTGCATTCGGTAATTGAGGAGCGCCGGCTGTGCAACCGTTGTAGGCTTGCGCAACAAACACTGAACCATATTCTGCTTTGAAACCGGGATTTATTTGTACATAGCCCCCCACATTGGCATCGTATTTTACTTTTGTGCCAAAGGGAATCAATACCGTTCCATTCGTTTTGATCCATGTCGAACTCTCTACGAGCGAATCAGTGAACGGAGACCAGTTTGCCGTGAAGCCATTTTGACATAATCCACATACACTGATATTTAAATTTAAGGTGGCTGTCGAATCACAGCCGTTCATATCAGTTAGGATCGCTGTATATACTCCTTGACTGTCGATTGTAATTCCGTTCCATACATAGGGGATTTGATTTACACAAATTGTTGAATTCGTATAACTCGATGAAGGGGGGTTCACATTGATCGTAATACTGTCTACAGGACCATTGCCACTGCAAAAGCCGGCACCGCGCACATAGTAAGTAGTAGTAACACTGGGGGATACTGTAAATGAGTTGCCGCATATCTGTTGAGGAGTCGGACTCAGGTTAGAATAATATTCCCAGTATGATGCCCCGTTTAAATTACCAGCTATTAAGATGGTATCATTCGCTAAAACACCCTGACATAAATTTAGATCGGTGGCCGTTAATACCGGCAAAGATGAAAGCGTATTGCCGTTGCCGCAGGGGTTATTTGTAATTCGTATTATATTATACTGGTCTATATTGCAAAAGCAAAATATACCATTGGCTATGATGAGATTACCGTCGCTTTCCATTAAAGAAGTGCCCATGGGATAAAATAGTTCGGACCAACAACAGTTGTAATCACCAAATTCAATATTAAATGAACTATCGATTGAACCGTTTGCATTTAATCGCCTACCACGAATATAATAGTGATTAAGATACGTACCTATCAGCATAATTTTACCATCCGGCTGTAAAAATGCATTATTTAAATTTTCGTTCGGGAGGGTGGTTTCACCGTTTGTACCAAAGGCCATATTCAAATTCCCATCCGGTTTATATTTTCTGACAAACCATGCAACGGGAGTTATGTTGGTCCACATCGAATAAATGACATTACATCCAACAGCTATAATATCGCCCGAATAGTCGAGAAACAATCGCAAAATATCACCACTGTCTGCGGACATTTTGTACCCATAGGCAGTATCGAAAATGCCGAATTCATTGTATCTGATCAGACATTGCAATCCATTTTTTCGGCCTCCAAAATAAATATGCTGATGATTATCTTCCAGAATAGGAATCGACTGGCATCGGTAAGTATATTGTCCAGAAGTTGCCTTGAATGACCATTGTAGTGGCAGGGTAAGATGTCCGTTTGTACCAAAAGTGCTATCCGGATTGCCATTAGCTTGCAATTTGAGTGCGGACGCAATGATTGGCTGAAGTAATTGACATTCGCCATACGTAATGATTAACGAATGGTCGTCGAGAATAATCAAGTCGTATGGGTAGGAAATATCCACGCATTCCCCTGCAAAAAAAGTGAATCGAAATCTACCGCTCGCATTGAAACTTTGATCCAAACTTCCGTCCGGTAAATGCCTGCTGATTTCGATGGTATCCACAGCATTGATTGGATCATTATCGTCATGATAGGATACTACTACATATCGGTCATCTGACATGTGCTTTATCAAAACAGGAGCGGCTCCCGGTGTCATAATAGTTTGCGGGTTGTAAAAACCTCCCATAGGCAAAACATTCAACACCGGTCCAACTCCATCTGCATTTGCAAATAATAAATTTCCATTGTTTAATTGAATAGCAGAACCAAACGCGTAGTTTTCATAATGTCCCTTACCGGTCATCGCAGCTAACTGCTGGGCAAACGATTTCACGCTCACGATCATTGACAAGCTAAAGCAAAGTAATATTGAAATAGAATTAGTCCGTTTTTTAAAGGTCAAAAGATCCATTTTAATTATTTTAAAAGACAAAAATTATCAATTGTTCTTCACCACTTTCACCGATTGATACCCTGCAGCCCTGACGTGATACACCCCATTGGGTAAATGACCTAAATCTATGTTCGTCTCAGTTTCGCCTTCACACTTTTGATTGATGATCAGCTTCCCTACCATATCAAAAATTTGTATGCCTGTTAGTTGCTTTTCGTGTTGAATATGAATTAAACCCGTGGTAGGATTCGGGTATAAAATAATTTCACTTGTCAATTGATTTTCACCGCTAACTATTTTTGCGTTCGGCAATTGCGGGGCACCTGCCGTGCAACCGTTATAAGCCTGTGCTATAAAGACGGAGCCCGAGTCAGCCTTGAAACCGGGATTCAGCGCTACATAACTGTTTGAATTGGCATCCAGTTTTACATTTGTTCCTGCAAGGATTAATACTGTTCCTGAAGTAATTATCCACGACTGGCTTTCTGTGAGTGAATTGTAAAAGGGTGAATAATTAATAGTAAAATCGGGAACACAAACGATGCAGGGGCTGACATTGAGGTTGAGCATCGCGGCAGAATCACAACCATATGCATTTACTAGGTTCACTATATAATTTCCTGTGCTGTCAAAACTTTGGCCATTCCATATAAAAGGTGTTTGATTGGCACAAATAGAAATATTGGTCAAGGATGAACTATTTGGGTTGACAGTAACATTAAATGTATCCTTCGCAATTTGTCCGATATTGTCTGTCACTGTCAAGGTATAAGAAATATTACTTATTGCTGTAAAACTCACCGAATTGGTATTGGTATTATTTAAACCGGTCACCGGCAGCCAACTGTAAGTCAGGGGTGGTACGCCGCCATAGATATTCCCGTTGAGTGTTACAATACTGCTGTCGCAAGCTGTAATGGATTGATTCCCGGGGCTGCTTATTAAAATTTCATGCCCGATTTTGCCAAACTTTCTAATATTATTCTGCTCATAGCCTAAAGTATAGATCGAGTTGATGCTCCTGAGCAAATGATAATCCTGTAAGCCCGATACATGACCGCACATGTCATATATTTTCATATTGTTTAAATTATAATCATAAACGGATAGACTATTCAGATCGGTTCGACCCACAGATACCAAATTGTTTAGGGCGCAAACAGAGCCCGGTATTGAAGTACCATCATCATAATCATCCGTTACAATAGTTAGTGCACCTGCCAGACTAATCTTGTAAATTTCGAAATGCCCAAGGGAAATCGGATACCAGGCTGTTTTTGCAATATACGTATTACCGCTTATCGGATCAGCTGCAGTTTTTGCACTATACACCGCATTTACATTTGATCTGTAGAGGCCCTTTAGCCAGAGAGGAACATAGCTAAGAGATATTTTCAAACAATAAATATTGGGCAGATTTCCCTGCGCATTGATCGTAAAATTTCCAAGAGTTAAGCTTCCAGTATAAGTACCTGTCAAAACAAGGGAGGAGTCCAATTTGGAATAATCCATTTCCTGCGCCTGCGGAAAGCCAGCTTGTGAAGTATAGACCCCGGAAGGTGAATATTTATAGATCAGGCCGCCAGCAAAAAACACATAAATATTATTCATATAATCAACACACATATCGGAAGCTACTTCAGGGCCTGCAGTTCCGTAAATGTTTGAACTTATGAATGTTCCGTTTAAATTGTACTTTGCTATAAAATAATCGTATCCGCCATTTGAAGTAAGCACATTACCTCCTGTATTAATAGTAGCAGAATTAGAATTTCCGGCTATAAGCAATTCATTATTATTATTGACTTTTATGCTTACGGCCTGTTCATCCGATGTGCCATAGATACTATTGGCCCAGATCAGATTCCCCATGGTATCCCATTTGGCAATTACAATATCACTGGCGCCATAATTTGCAATATTTATATTCGCAAAAATTAATGCACTATCTGAAAAAGTCCCTGCAGTATAAATAAAATTATTATGATATTCAATGGCGGCTATTTTTCCATTAAAGCTATGTCCCCAATTCCATGCTGGTGTTATTGATTTTGCAATCAGTGTTATGCATAGAAAAACAATAAATAGGAAATATTTTTTCATTGAATTTGTTTTTTTGAGCTATTGACTCTACGTCGTTTTAATTATTCGTTTTAACCTAATGATCTGATTTCACCACTTTCACCGACTGATAACCTGCCGCCTTTACATGATACACACCATTCGGCAAGTTGCTTAAGTCAATATTCGTTTCAGTTTCCCCATGACATTTTTGATTGATGATCAGCTTCCCTACCATATCAAATATTTGTATCCCGCTCAGTTTTTCGTCGTGTTGAATATGTATCAAACCTGTTGTAGGATTGGGGTATAAAACGATCTCAGTAGCCTTTTGGTTTTCACCGTTAAATATTTTTGCATTGGGAAGTTGTGGAGAGCCGGCTGTACAACCGTTGTATGCCTGGGCTACAAAAGTGGATCCATATTCTGCTTTGAAACCGGGATTGATTTGTACATAACTATTGGTGTTCGCATCTAATTTTACTTTATCACCCGCCAGTATCAACACTGTGCCGGATGTTTTAATCCATGT
>CAZFKA010000240.1:0-2587 GCA_964519155.1 uncultured Bifidobacterium sp.
TTTCTGTACAAAATACGACATGGGAATACTGAAGGAGGGCGTAATGGCAATATTGAACCCACCATAACCATAAAGCAAGACAGGATGAGGACCGGCAGCCAGATCAAGATCGGCACGATGATAAACAAACATCGGAACCTGGTTGCCGTCCTTGGATGTAAACCACATCTGTTCTACTGTGGTTGGCGCCATATCGATATTCAGTTTCGCTTCTTTAAAAAGGATGCTTTTACCACTCTTGAGGTCGTATCGGTAAATCGTGGGCGGGGCATTAAAAGAGTTGAACGTGTAAAAAGTATGATCGTCTTTTGCACTGCCATAAAACCCACTTACGGTGCCGATACCCGGCAGGGAAATACTATCTATGAATTTTCCTTTCAGGTCGTACACTTCCACTTTGCTTGATGCATTGACCAGATATTTGCAAAATATTTTGTCGCCTACACGTGAGGCACCATCCAGTTTGACATTTTTTTCCGCAACAAAAACACTCTCTTTTTTTGTAAGGGGATCGAACAAAACCAATTGATAGTTCGGCGCTTTTTTATTCGATAAAATCAGCAGTTTGTCCTGGATACACTCCACAAAATCCTGGTTAACCGTAAAGCCTTCTTTGCCAATTACGTTAAAATTTTGGTTCCCTTTATTTTGCAAATCCAAATAATATAAATCACTGCCATCGGTACCTTCTGATAAACTGAGTATCAGCCAGCGTTCATCTTCACTCAAACCGGCACCTTTATAACGAAGTGGATGTTCTTTATCTTCATATACCAGACGATCATCTTTTTGGGCAGTGCCCATTTTGTGGTAAAAAATTTTCTGGTATTCCGTTTTTGCAGAGTATTTATCCTCTTCATTTTTGGGTTTATCGTATCCGCTATAATAAAAGCCGTCGTCGCCTTTCCAGGCAATACCACTGAATTTTGAATAGGTAATGACATCGGCAGTCAACTTTTTGTTTTTTAATTCCATCACATAAATATCCTGCCAGTCGCTTCCGGCATTGGAAACACTATAGGCACAATACTTTTGGTTTTTAGAGAGTTGAACGCTATTCAGCGCCGAAGTTCCTTTATCGTTCAATGTATTCGGATTGATTAATTCCTCCGGTTGCCCGTCTATCCCTTTTTGGATGTATAAGACACTTTGATTTTGCAGACCATCATTTTTATAAAACAGATAATATTCTCCTTCCTTAAATGGGCTACTGTATTTTTCATAATTCCACATTTTTGTCAATTCGCCATTTACCTGGCTACGATAGGGGATATGTCCTAAGTAATGGCGGGTAAAATTATTTTGCGATTCCACCCAGGCGGTGGTTGTGGCAGCATTGTCATCTTCGAGCCAGCGATAAGGATCCTGAATTTCGGTGCCAAAATATTGGTCAACCTGATTGCCTTTGGCCGTTGGCGGTGCCTGATGGGCATGTTGGGCTTGTGATGTCATCGATGTTACGATCAAAAAAAGTGAAAGGATATATTTCATATAAAGATGTTGAAAGGAGTAAATATACTGCGAGTTCCTGAGCAAAAAAAAACCATCCTGCAGGGCCGGATGGTTAATAAATATTGGATTAGTGTGCTGGATTACTCTGCTGCCGTTTCTGCTGTGCTTTCGGATGCAGTATCTTCAGTTGGCGCATTTTCTTCACTGGCTGGAGCTTCATCGGCAACTGCTACCGGGGCAGGAACGTCTTCAACTTTCTTGATGATGGGTTGAATTTTAGAAGCTGCTTTCGCTTTTTTATGTGAATCCTGACGGTCGGCAACTACTTGTTCGTGTGTACTGTTCCAGGCTTCAAATTTTTCAAGCGCTGTTTGTTCGTCAAACAATCCCAGTTTTACACCTCTCATTAAATGTTTGAGATATAATACACCTTTGAACGACAAAATACGGTTGGCCGTATGTGTAGGTTGTGCCCCCTGATGTAACCAATGCATGGCACGTTCACGATTAATTTGAATGGTTGCCGGAACGGTCAATGGGTTATAGGTTCCTAATTTTTCGATGAACTTTCCATCTCTGCGCGACGTAGAATTAGCTACGACGATGAAATAATACGGGCGTTTCTTGGCACCGTGACGTTGAAGTCTGATTTTAACTGACATAAATAATAGACATTATTTTTGTTTGATGAATAAATAAAATTAAAGTGCGCGAAGGTAATGAAAAAAGCCGTATTGCAAAAAAAATATTCATTAAGTACCTCTACAGGCAAATATACGATTGATTTTCAACCAGCAAAAATCGGGTATTGACATCAAACATGCACAAAATGCTCACGTGCATTGTTACGCTTTCGTATTCTGACCTACTAAACCATTGAACATGAAAACGCACCTCATAGTGGCTTTATTGCTATTGCTCAGCTTTTTTGTCCATGCCCAATCTTTTTTCTGCCCCGAGAATATTGATTTCGAACAGGGTGATCTTTCTCACTGGCAATTTTATGCCGGTCATTGTTGTCCTTTTACTTTTACAGCGTCTCCCCAAATACCTTCCCGTATCAGTGTGGTCAGTGGTACAAATCTTGATCCATACGGCTTGTTTCCGGTGCTGGCCCCCGGGGGTGGAAATTACT
>CAZFKA010000240.1:2597-4566 GCA_964519155.1 uncultured Bifidobacterium sp.
CAGTTATACCTTTACCATTCCGCAAGGACTGAATGATTATTGCCTGATCTATCGATTTGCAGTAGTATTTGAAGACCCGAATCATCAGGCAGCCGACCAGCCAAGGTTCGTGGTACAAATTTATGATTCAGCAACAAAAGCCGTGTTACCTTGTGCCAGTCATACCTACGTTGCCGGTGGGGGATTGCCGGGGTTTAAGGTTTCGCCGGTCAATGCCGATGTGTTATACAGAGATTGGTCAACAGCCAGTATCGATTTGTCAAATATGGCAGGGAAAACGCTGATCGCAGAATTTTCGACTGCTGATTGTTCTTTAGGAGGCCATTTTGGATATGGCTATATTGATCTGACTTGTGGAGCATTTAAAGCAGAAGCTGTTTTTTGTGCCGGCGATTCGGTCGTGAAGTTAAATGCTCCTCCGGGTTTTGCCACCTATACCTGGTACGATTCTACTTTTTCGCATGTGGTAGGGAACGGTAAGGATCTGCAATTGCCAAAACTACAGAGTGGACAATACAAAGTCATCTTATCGCCTTTTCCGGGCTATGGCTGTCCGGATACCCTTGAAACAAATATCAAACATACTTTGCTTTCCCTGGTCACAGCACCTGAAATTCAAATTTGTGAAAAAGACACGGCTCAACTGCTTGTCAACAGCCAGGGGAGCAACGGAGTTGTGCATTATGCCTGGAGTCCACAAATCGGCCTTTCCTGCTATCAATGCAACGCCCCGCAATTATTTCCGGGTAATGGGGTCGAACAGTTTACGGTAACGGCGACGGATAGTATGGGGTGTACGGCAACTGAGCATATCATGATCGTTTCCAATCCGAAATACTGTTGTCAGGATCTTTTTATCCCCAATGCCTTCAGTCCGAATGGCGATGGTGTAAACGATGTGTTCCGCATTTCGACCTATTTGGATATCGAGGTCAAGAACTGGACCATTTATAACCGCTGGGGGAAGCTACTCTGGCATTCGACCCGCTATTACGACAAATGGGATGGAACGTTTGAATATGAAGCGCAGGAAATGGGGGTGTATTTTTATATTTTTGAATATAAATGTCTTGGCAATGGAAAAACCTATACCCGGAAAGGCGATCTGAGTTTACTTCGATAAAGTCGGATGGCCGTGTATACTTTTTGGGGTTAAGACAAGTCTTTTTCAGGAATAAAATGTGTTGGATTTGTGTTCGAACCAGACTTTTGCAAAAAATATATTAATCCGCTGTGATATATATAAAAAAATCTTTTATAATTCAAATATATTTTTCTACCTTTGCACCTCTTAAAAATAATATGGGTAAACAACCACTGATCAAACAAGACGGCGTAATCACTGAAGCCCTCAGCAATGCTATGTTTCGGGTTCGTCTTGAGAATGGTCATGAAATTATTTCCACCATATCCGGCAAGATGCGTATGCACTACATTCGTATTGTACCGGGCGACAAAGTGGGAATAGAGATGAGTCCGTATGATTTGACAAGAGGAAGAATTATTTTACGCTATAAATAAACACAATGAAAGTAAGAGCTGCCATCAAAAAAAGAAGTGCCGATTGTAAAATCGTACGCCGGAAAGGTAAACTTTTTATTATAAACAAAAAAAATCCCCGATTTAAGCAACGTCAGGGGTAATCAGCAGCAGGGGAGAGCGATGCTTTGTTCCCGGCTGACCCAATCAAAACACAAAAACAATCAAATAAACATTTACAAAAAATAAAAAATGGCTCGTATTTCAGGTATTGACTTACCAAAAAACAAAAGAGGAGAAATTGGACTGACCTATATATATGGTATCGGCAAGTCGACTGCCCAGGATATTTTAGGCAAAGCCGGCATTGATGTCAATAAGAAAGTGAAAGATTGGAATGATGAAGAACAAACGGCAATACGTAATATCATTAATGCAGAAGTGAAAGTGGAAGGGCAGTTGCGTTCTGAAGTACAAATGAGTATTAAAC
>CAZFKA010000241.1:0-4537 GCA_964519155.1 uncultured Bifidobacterium sp.
TGCCGTACCACTGATCTATGCTTCTTCAGCCGCCACTTATGGCCATGGTGAATTCGGCTACGATGATAATGAAAGTCGTATCAGTGATTTACAACCGCTAAATCCCTACGGTGTTTCAAAAAATGAGTTCGACAAATGGGCTTTAAGTCAACAACATCAGGGCTTTTACCCCCCGCATTGGTACGGATTGAAGTTCTTTAATGTATATGGGCCCAATGAATATCATAAAGGAAGAATGGCATCGGTAATTTTTCATGCATTTCAGCAAATCCATGCCAACGGAAAAATGAGATTATTCCGATCGCATCGCCCTGATTATAGAGACGGTGGACAGAAACGCGATTTTATTTATGTCAAGGATCTGCTGAAAATAATCGGGTGGTTATTGAACAAGCACACGCCGAATGGCATTTACAACCTCGGCAGCGGTTGCGCGCGTACATTTGTCGACCTGGCCGAAGCAACATTTTCGGCTATGCATTGCCCGCCTTCCATAGAGTTCATTGATACGCCCATCGATATACGTGACACCTACCAATATTTTACAGAGGCTAATATGCAAAAACTAAGGCAGGCAGGTTATACCGATCCTTTCTATTCTTTGGAAGCAGGCATAAAAGATTATGTACAACATTATCTGCAACAAGGGAAATACTTCTGAACTATTCAGGCATTGAATTGATCCAGATTTCAATTTGTTTTTTCGGTGCTTTGTAATCTTTTTTCACCAGTGTCGATTTCGTGTAGGTCAAATGAAGTTTGCTGTATACTTCATCTGCAAAGCTCTTGTCTTCGTCATGAAAATAACAGGCATAGGTCTTTCTGAATTTTCCCTTTCGGTATTCTTCCTGCGGAACATTATAGCCTAAATTGGTCAGCACTTGCCGAAGTCGTTCTATTTGCCTTTTCTCAATATTGCCTTCACTGTTGTACTGAATAAAAACGGTATAAAATTTCTGGGGTTTAAGCATTTCGCCCGTATTGTTGCTCACCTGTTTCAACTCTTTTTGAATCTTCGCGGCATTGCCTGACAGCGCACGGTTATCGATACTTTTTTCCACTTTTCTGATGAGGGTATCCCGTACTTTTACTTCGGTGATCAGTTCCTCCGTACGTTTATTGTTGATACTGTCTTTGATTTCAAATGGGCGGGTGATTACTTTCGACAATGAATCGATGATCCGTTCTTTTTCTTTGTTGTTCAGTTCCAGTTCGCTGATCTGTTGTTTCTTTTGTACTACATTATACGCCAGATATAATATACTGACCGCTGCAATCAGAAACATCACGACAAAAAGCAAGGTTGTTTTGCGTGTTTTGATCTCATTGTCGATAAACTTCTGTAAAAGGTCATTTTCCTGTTGCATCGTCGAAGCAGATTTTTTTTAAAATTTAAACAGTGAAATACTGGTCGGATTCCAAACCCGCAGCATGACTACCGTAGCAATACATAAAAACATAAAAAGGGTCAGTAAGGCCAAAATCATCCCCAGCATCAGATACGACCATACAGTAGCGGCGATACCGAGTATTAATACAATGAAGGCTAAAATAAAATAATACTTTCTGCCATCCGTGCCGGCCTTTTGTAAACCCAACCCTTTTGAAGCGACTTCCTTCACTATATGTGTCAACGCAAGATTAATATTGGGTTCCATCTCTAAGGGTTTGTCTTTCGCAGGCAAAATACGGGATTCTATTTTTTCGAAAGGGGAATGATTATCCCAATAGAACGAACTCAACAAAATTGGAAAAGTATTTTCAGTATGTTCCACGCTGGCATTGAGTTGATTCATACACTTTTCTTCGTTTGCATAATGCACACTCAACAAATGCACCTTGCAATCTGCTTCATCCAATAGGGAGATCAGCTTTCCTTCATCGGCTTGCAATGCAAATTGCTGTTCGTTGAAAAGCAATTCCGCTTCATTATTTAGCCTTGAAAAATGCAATTTGACAGTTTGAATCAATTTGGCATTTTCGATGGGTTCGTTATCTGTATAGGAGAAAAATATCTTTTTTTTCATACCTTATTTTTCAGGATCAAAAGCAGCGGGAAAATGGAGGTCGGATACATATTTTTCACCTGCTGCATTGCCAATTGTAATGAGGGCTTCTGTATTGTCGGCGTTATCCATTTCACTCAAGGCATCCAGTTGTTCTTCATTATAGGTAAAACCAAGTTCTTTCATTTTATCGTGTTCGAAAAAAACATTGAAGCGGTTATAGGTAAACTGTTCTTCGCCACCCAAAAGATCATCTTTCAAATCGCCTACTTCGCGGTCAATTACCCGGGCAGTGATAGAGTTGCTCATACTTTGCATCATCATTTCGATAAATTCGGTTGAATCGCTCATAAACACATCCGCTACAATATTGGCTAGTTGCAGGTTATTGGGATCCTTGTATTTATCGATGTTTAAATTGCGCGGTCGTCGTCCCGTACCCACCGAAGTAATGAGCAAATTGTTTTTGCCGGTAGGCCAATGCAGATTGTATCCCTTGAACGTTGCGATCATGAACAATTGTAGCGCAGGATTATTCATCAGGCTGAAGCCACCATCGACAAACAAATATTCCTTCTCAGTAGAAAGGTCTTTCAACACTTCCGGAACGAAGTAAGTTGGGGCAGCAGCACTAGCCCGCACATAATCTTTCAAATAAAAATTGTTTCGGTCGTAATATCTCGCCTTGGGATTATTGGTCAATGGCCAGGTACTAAAACTATCCAATCTTTTTGCGACGATGGTTAAACCGGTTTTCACTCGATCATCATTCATTTTGATATCGGTGAAAAATTTGTCCAAGTGTTTTTTGATCGGTTTGACACTGTATTTACTTTTCCAATAATCATGGAGTTTATCCATCCACCCACCCTTGGTAAAAATGTCATTGCCCAGACTACGGTATTTATCGGTAATATCATCCACACTCATTCCGATTGCTAAAGCAGCCGCGATAATGGCACCGGTACTGGTACCACCGATCAAATCAAAATAATGATGTAAACGAAATTCATCGGGCGGCACAATATCTTTGTACCTTTCCTTCAGGAGGTCTTCCATTTTTTTCAGAATGCCCAGTGAAAGAGCCCCGCGTATACCACCACCATCAAGTGCGAGAATTCTCTTGGGGCCATTATTTTCCAAGTGCTGTTGTAAGGTTTTCATGATTGGTTTTATTTCCCATAAAAATAATCATTTATCTAAATATTTGTTATATTTACCTTTAAAATCAATACGAACTCCTCAAAAATTGATTCATTAGCCGGAACTTCAGACAGCGATTGATTTTTTTCGACCTTCATAAACGTTTATCAAATCAAACTATGAAAAAAATTTTATTGCTGATTATTTTATGTTACACTGGTTTTACCCTCAAAGCACAAAATACTGTACATATTCTCACATCCCCTTTACATGTCATGGCCTGTCCGGACGTTTGTACTACCTTGCATGCAAGCTATCCTAAGCCGAAGAAAACAACGGCTTACACGGTAGCCTCAACGCCTTTCGCACCACTTCCCATGACCGGTACGGCTGTGAGTTTTCAGGATGATAAATTTTCCACAGCGATCCCCCTGGGCTTTGATTTTTGTTTTTTCGATCACGTGTATACTGAATGCTACATTGCTGACAATGGAGTCCTTACTTTCAATCCGTTATATAGCGGAGGGGCTTGCAACAATAATATACAACAAACGCTTCCGTATTTCAATTCGAGTTTCCCTGACAACGCCATTTTTGGTTTGTTTATGGACATCAACCCCGTATTCGGAGGCTCAGTAAAATATAATACAAGTGGTACAGCACCTTATCGGAAATTCACTTTGAGTTATCAAAATGTTCGTTTGTTTGGCAATACCTGTTCGGGCAGCACATCAAATTTCCAGATCGTACTCAGCGAAACAACCCATACGATAGAAATTTTTATTGCCAATAAAGTTGTTTGTGATAATGATCCCAACAATTATGCGAATTATGCCACGGTGGGCATTCAGAATCTAGGGGCTACCATTAGTTACACCGCTCCGGGTAAACATGTTTCTATATTTACTACAGCTAATGAAGGCATAATGTTTGCACCCTCAGGTCCAACGGATTATACGTTGAACTGGAAAAATAAATACGGGCAGGTAATCGCTACAAATATCGACAGTATTTTATTTTGCCCAACAGAATATCCTTATGATTGTGTCAAAGCCGAATTGACTATTTATTGTCCGATGAGTGTACAATACGATTCAGTCGTGATCACTAAACCATTACCGATAATCAACAATATTCAAATTATACAGCCACTATGTTCCGACGACAGCACGGGGGCCATATTAGTGAATGCTGCGGTTGCCAATCCGCCGGCACAATATGCGATCAATAACGGGCCATTGGGTCCGAGTAATATTTTCACAGGACTCGCCCCCGGGATGTATACCATTACCGTACAGGATGCCAATGGGTGTAAAAAGGATACAACAGTGGTGGTAGCCGCAATTGTAACACTTTGGCTGGTTGCAGATACCGTGATCAATCCGGTG
>CAZFKA010000242.1:0-4459 GCA_964519155.1 uncultured Bifidobacterium sp.
CTCACTACGTGGATGAAGAAGACAGCAATGCCCATGATATATTGCTCTGTGTAAATACAGGTGAAAAACAATCGACCGAAAAAATGAAAGATTTCGGTGATGACGATGAGGTGAGCGATAAAAAGAAACGATTTGCTTTTTACAACAACCAGTTCTTTTTTAAAACGACTGAGCAAATGATGAGTTTGTTTAGCGACCTGCCGGAGGCCATTGACAATACCAATGATATTGTAGAAAAAGTCGATTTGGTGAACGTGAGCAATGACCTCTTGTTGCCGAACTTCCCTTTACCTGAACCCTTTAAAAATCAGGACGACTATCTTGAATTTTTGGTGTATGAAGGAGCCAAAATCAAATATAAAATATTTACCCCCGAGTTGGAAGAACGCATAAAGTTTGAGCTCGGTGTAATTCGTAAAATGGGTTTTGCCGGCTACTTTCTTATTGTGTCCGATATCATTACCTCGAGCAAAAAAATGGGAGTCGTGGTCGGACCGGGACGTGGCTCTGCGGCCGGTTCGGTGGTAGCCTATTGTATCGACATTATTTCGATAGACCCCTTGAAATATAATTTGCTGTTTGAGCGATTCCTTAACCCTGAACGTGCCTCCATGCCGGATATCGATACCGATTTTGATGATATTGGTCGGGGAAAAGTGGTAGAATATATCGTCAATAAATATGGTAGAAATCAGGTTGCCCATATTATTACGCATGGCACCATGGCTGCAAAAAGCAGTATCAAAGATGTAGCCCGGGTAATGGATCTGCCTTTAGAAGAAAGCAATATGTTGGCCAAGCTGGTACCTGATCGGCCGGGTACTTCACTCAATGAAATGCTGCATATTCCCATTAAAGATTTGGGTAAAAAGGAAGGCATCAATGCAGATGATGTGGTGAATGTTGAAAAATTACAAAAAATTTATGCCGATACGGGATTACAATCGGTTGTATTGCATGAAGCGGAAAAGTTGGAAGGTACTGTGCGTAATACAGGTATACATGCGGCCGGTATTATCATTGGTCCGAAAGATCTGGTGGAGATCATGCCTTTGTGTAAGCAAAAAGACATTGACCTGTATGTCACCCAATTTGTGGGTACGGCGGTAGAAGATGCCGGTGCGATAAAAATAGATGTACTCGGACTGAGTAACCTGAGTATAATACGCGATGCCTTGAATTTTATCCGCGAAAACCATCAGGTGGATATTGATATTGAAAACATTGCGTTAGATGATGCCAAAACTTTTGAACTCTACCAAAATGCCGATACGGAAGGCACGTTTCAATTTGCCTCTGCCGGAATGAAAAAATATCTCAAAGAACTGGCCCCCGATAATTTAGAAGATCTCATTGCCATGAATGCCTTATACCGACCGGGGCCTTTGGCGTATATCCCTGATTTTATCGACCGCAAACATGGCCGGAAACAGATCGTATATGACCTGCCCGAGATGGAAGAGGTTTTAAAAGAAACATATGGTATCACCGTTTATCAGGAACAGGTGATGCTGCTTTCGCAACGCCTGGCGAATTTCTCGAAAGGTGATGCAGATATTTTGCGCAAGGCCATGGGGAAAAAATCGCTTGACGTACTCCAAAAAATGAAAGCGAAGTTTATGGACGGCTGTACCGCCAACGGGCATCCGCTCGACAAATGTGAAAAGATCTGGAACGACTGGGTGGAATTTGCCAAGTATGCTTTTAACAAATCGCATTCGACTTGCTACGCCTATCTGGCTTATCAAACAGCTTACCTAAAAGCCAATTATCCTTCGGAATACATGGCAGCCTTGCTGAATGCACAAGGCAATACGGAAGACATTTCGAAATATATGCAGGAGTGTAAGCGTATGGGACTGAAAGTACAGGGTCCGGATATCAATGAAAGTAAAAAAGGATTCAGTGTCAATAAAGAAGGTATTATTCGTTTTGGATTGGGCGCTGTAAAAGGCATTGGCGAAGCGGCCGTGCAAGAGATCATCAGGGAGCGCACACAAAATGGCTGGTTTACCGATATTTTTGATCTGGTCAAACGACTCAGTTTGCGGGCTGTCAGCAAAAAAACCCTTGAAAGTATGGTGATGGCCGGAGCGCTCGACAGTTTTACGGATATGCACCGAGCGCAGTATTTTTATATCCCCATTGGCGAAACACAATCGAACCTCGAAAAAATTATCAAGTATGGGCAGGTCATGTCGGGCAATGCCAATACGCTAACCAATAGTTTATTTGGCGACGCAGGTTTACCGGCAGTAGCCAAACCAAAAATGTTGAACTGTGAACCCTGGAGTTTGTCGGAGATTCTTGAGAAAGAAAAAGATCTGGTGGGGATTTATATCAGTGCCCACCCGCTTGACGGATTTCAGTTTGAAATGAACCATTACGCCTTCACCCGTCTCAGCGATCTCGAACCAGAAAAAATGCGTAACCGTATAGTGCGTTTAGCCGGCTATATCGACAATCCTCTCCATCTTGTATCAAAAAAGGGAACAAATTACGGACGGTTTAAATTGATCGATTATCATGGTGAGCATGAATTTGCTTTATTTAAAGACGACTATATCAAGTTCAGGGACTTCATGGTGAAAGACAATAAAGTAATGATCAGCGGTATGTTTCAAAGCCGTTGGAATAGTGAAACCGAGTTTGAGTTTAAGATCAATCGCATCATGTTACTCGAAAATGTAAAATCACAATTAACCAAAAGAATCAATATTGAACTGACATTACAGCGCCTGAATGACGAAGTAGTGGACATGCTGGCAAAATATGTCGAAAAGACAGGCAATTGCGAACTTGGTATTCAAATTGTAGATGAAGAAACCCGGGAAAAAACAAAATTGCAGAGTTCTTACAAAAAAATAAACATGAGCGATGGATTTTTGGAAACGCTTAGCGGGATGTCAGGAGTCAGTTATCAGGTATTAACGCATTAGTGAAACGCCTTATTCATATCGTTGATAGCTTATTTCATTTTTCATTCAGCGCAGTTCACACAAATCTGTATCTTTGTACCCACAAACTTTTACAACATAAAAAAACAATCATATATGGCACTTACATTCACAGACAGCAACTTTGAAACAGAAGTAATGCAATCAAACAAATTAGCAGTAGTCGATTTTTGGGCAACCTGGTGTACGCCCTGTGTGGCACTGACCCCCACGATAGACGCACTGGCCACCGAATACGAAGGAAGGGTAAATGTGGGCAAAGTAAACGTTGACGAAAATCCGGAATTATCGGTGAAGTATGGCATTACAAGTATTCCCTGTGTGTTGTTTATCAAAAACGGCAAAGTGGTTGATAAGCAGATCGGTGCTGCACCAAAAGCCGTGTTGGAAAGAAAGATCGTTTCGCATATGAATTAAGGTTCAGCCTGAACTTAGTTTGAAGCCATCGTTTTCGGTGGCTTTTTTTTTCGTTACAACCGGTATTGAGCGATGGAACGTCACAAACATTCAGCCGATCAACCAACACACGCAAGCCGGACGACCTGCTAAAAGATTTGGGGCAATACGCTATAAAAACTGTGCAGTCAGCCCGGAGAAATGTACCTTTACGCTTAAAAAAACATGTCTGATCTTGAACAATGGCAATACCCCATCGGGCGCTGCCACTACCCTGAAACCTATACTCCCGACTTATTGAACAGCATGCTTCTTGATATTGAGACCTTTCCGAAACGTCTCGAACTGGCCGTACAGCATCTGTTGGAATATCAACTGCAAACTCCCTATCGGGAAGGTGGGTGGACGGTCAACCAAGTGATTCATCACTGCGGAGATAGTCATTTGAATTTTTTAGTCCGACTGAAACTGGCATTGAGCAATGATTGTCCCACCATCTTGCCCTATCCTGAAGCGATTTGGGCTGAAATGCCAGATTATACCCTGCCATTTAATCACTCCATCACTTTATTGTATTGCCTGCATGAAAAGCTGATCCGTATTCTCCGTTCGCTCACTGAATCGCAACTTGAGCGGACCTATAACCATCCCGAATACCAACGAACGTTCAAAATCAAAGAGCTGATCTGTTTGTATAGTTGGCATGGCAATCATCACCTGGCCCATATTACCTCTCTAAAAAACCGCATGAATTGGCCATAAAAGTATCGGCTCTCCCTAGGAATAGTTTGGGCAAATTTGGTCCGAATCTTTTTTTAAAAGATAAAAAATCTTACATTTGCCTGCTTAAAAAAAATGCGTGGGTGGCGAAACTGGTAGACGCGCTACTTTGAGGTGGTAGTGGCCGAAAGGCTGTGGGAGTTCGAATCTCCTCTCGCGCACAACGGAAAAGGACGGTGAAGGCCGTCCTTTTTTAATGCCCCTGAACGAATTTTCAACGGAAATCCGCACCTTTGTCCCACATGGCGCTACGCATTCCTGCCCTTCTGCTGTTCCTTTCCTTCGGCCTGCTCCCCGCCACCCTGCGGGCCCAGGACGATGAGGTG
>CAZFKA010000243.1:0-4433 GCA_964519155.1 uncultured Bifidobacterium sp.
GAAACAAGGACAACGCAGTGGATTTAAATTGCCTACCTATGATATGAGTGAAAATCTGGGATTTGGTTTGCGGGAAGGGGGATATTATTTTGCGATCAGCGATCATGTTGATCTGTTGGCGCTTGCCGATGTGTATGCGTTGGGTACCTGGCGGGCAGGATTTGTCAGCAACTATATTTATCGTTACCGTTTCAACGGAAATTTCAGTTTCAACTATGCATATAACAAAATTGGGGAAACCTATGAACCCGGTAATTCGGTCAGTCGGAATTTTTTCATTACCTGGAGTCATGCTATCAACCAAAATGTGATGCCCGGTAGCAACTTCAGTGCGAATGTGAATATCGGCAGCAGTAAATACCAAACCAATAATACCTATGACGCCAATCTATATTTGAACAATAATTTTTCATCAAATATATCTTACTCAAAAACGTGGAAAGACAAGCCCCTCAATTTTTCAGCGGCATTGCGGCATAATCAAAATACGCAGACAAGGCTGGTGCAATTGACTCTGCCGGAACTTAATTTTTCGGTAAATCAAATCTTTCCGTTTCAATCGAAAAAAAATTTCCTGAAACCAAAATGGTATGAGAAGATCGGGGCCAGCTATCAATTTGCGGCACTCAACCGCCTCGACTTTTATGATTCAACTTTTAGTATGTCAACCTTAAGTTTTGATGATTTTCAAAACGGTTTCAAACACAGTATACCGATTAACGCGACGTATAATGTTTTGAAATATTTCAATCTGACCTTCGGGGCAAATTATAATGAATACTGGTATACGAGCAAAATGCTCAAACAGTACAATTTTATCGAGGGTGTATTGGATACCAATAAACAGACCGGATTTTTTACCGCCCGAGATTTTAATATTTCATCTGCCGTTTCCACCAGGATTTATGGAACCAAATTGTTTCGAAAAGGTTCAATCAGGGGGATCCGTCATGTGTTAACCCCTTCGGTACGGTTTAACTACCGCCCTGATTTTGGTAGCGGTATATTCAATTATTATTATAGCAGTTTTGTTGATCAGAATTATACAAATCAGCGGCTTAGTTATTTTGAAGGCGCATTATTAGGGTTTCCCGCGGACGGAAAAGTGGCAGGCATTGGGTTTGATCTTGGCAATACCTTGCAAATGAAGGTAAAAAGCAGAAAGGATACACTCAATGGAACGCGAAAAGTAAATCTTATTGACGGCTTAAATTTTGCAACTTTTTACAATATAGCCGCAGATTCATTTCGCTGGAGCAATATTTCCATCATTTACCGAAATACGCTATTCGAAAACATCAATATCTCCGGCGGAATGTCATATTCGCTATATGCCATTGACAAAACAAGTGGAAGAATAACCCCTGAATTTGAATACAAGAAGAATGGCCGTTTAATGCGATTCGACAGAGCCAATGTTGCAGTCGGGGCTAGCCTGCCGGTGAGGAAAAACAAAACAGCCGTGACCAAAGCGAACGATGAACAATTGGGTGCCATCGGACGCAATTACAGTGGATATGCCGATTTTAATATTCCCTGGTCGTTGAACGTAAATTATAGTATCAACGCGAACAAAAGTTATCTCGTCACGAAGCAAAAAGACACCGTAATCTTTTCGCAGGATATAAACTTTTTCGGTGATGTGAATCTGACCTCAAAATGGAAAATCGGTATTCGAAGTGGGTACGATTTCAAAACCAAGCAGATCAGTTTTACCACCTTTGATATTTATCGCGATCTGCATTGCTGGGAAATGCGTTTGAACTTGATTCCGTTTGGCTACCGCAAAAGCTATAATTTTGGTTTGAATGTGAAAGCAGCAGTTTTACAGGATCTCAAGCTGGTCCGACGAAGAGATTTCAGGGATAACCTGTAAAGTATAACAAGGTTTGCTACTGAATACAACCGAAGATCTTCAGCCAAAAGAATAAAAGATCAGAAATAACTTTTCTTTTTGTAAATTCGCTATACAATCCCTGCCATGAAAAGATCATTTTTACCCTTTATGCTAATGATATGTGCGCTGACTCCGGTATCAGCACAAAAGGTATCGGGTAAGCGTACAATACCAGACGCGTCGGTGTTCAGACAGCTCGATTTAAAGACAATTCAGTTGATAGATCACCCCAAAAATGCTAGTGGCGTTGACATGCTCTGGGCTGATCGCTGTTGCCATCTGAATCATTTGATATTGACTACTTGTATATCCAAGTCAGTTTTCTCGCCCAGCGTCCGTCGAATGGAACCGTTGACCTATCTCCCGGCATATCAGCCAAAGCAAATATATTCACGCGATGATCTGATGAAACTCCCCGCCGCCAACACCAATGAAATGATCAGATTACTGGATACCGACAGAAGATTTACCCATTGGTAAAATTGTTTTTCCTGCTTTTTTAATTGTGATAAGCATGATATTATACGAATATCTTTTTAATGCGAATAGATCGAAAACGCAACTATGATACAATTCTCAAAAGAACAGTTGGAAATTAGTCGACCACAATACTTTGCTACCAAGCAGACAATGAGGTAGATCATTTTGTTTGCCGGTATTCATCACGTCGAACCTGAATCATCGTATTTACTCACAGAAGATCATATGTGTTATTGCTAATGCTTGACAGCAGGCGGAAATAAATTGGTCTTGCATTTGAATGGTATTCGTAACGGACTGTATATTTATAAAATCCAAACGGACAGCAAGCAGGTTCAGGGAAAACTATTAAAGAAATAGAATCATGATCAGTTCTTTGTACGCTATTTTGAATAAGCCGGCTTGCCCGCAGTAATTGTTTGCAATACAAACCATTTTTTTTAGCTTGCCGTCTATACCGACATGAAAAAGATTTTTACATTGCTCATTTTAGGTTCACTTGTGAGCACTGCTTCTGCACAACTTAGTCTGCAATATACCAATACACGACAAGCGCCTGCCTCACACAATATGACGATACTCGATCAGGTGACCGATGATAATGGGAATATCTATATCGTTTACTCCGACGACCCATCGAAATTTCATTTAATTTCTAAAATTGAACCCGGCGGTGCCACAGTATGGACCGATACCGTAAGTGTCCCCGGATTTCCGCAAGTCAACGTCATCACCGCTAAAATCAATATCAGCCAGAATAAATTATATGTCCTGTTTACCGGCTACGGTCAACCCGGTCCGGCAGGTCCTATTGTCGCGATCTATGATTTTAATGGCAATTATATCAACGGTTTCAACGCATCAACGCTGAGCAATGTTTGGACCTATGGCGTTCATGGTGTGCACGAAAAAAGCAACGGGAATATTCTTGTGTATTATTCATACGGCGATCAGTTTGCCGCCAATGATACAATGTATGTCAAGGAATTTAATCCCAATTTTACACTGGTTTGGCAATTAAAATATTATGTTCCCAAAATGACCTGGTTTTGTCCGAATACACTGACTGCCAATGGTGATTTCTATTTTAGCTATACCAATGATTCCGTGGTGGGTGCGCAGCATTTTCTAACCTGTTATACCCGAAAAGCTAATAATACCGGAAATGTGATTTGGACCAACATGTATACCGATCTGGCTGCCCGATATTTGAAGAAAATGCCCAACGGGGATATTGCCATGACGGGGAATAATAATCCTTCAGGAAGTATTTTAGGTAATAATACCGGTGACGTGAAACTTGCACGCTTAAACGATGTTACCGGAGATACATTATGGACGGCCATTTACAACGGCATGGCGAACGAACGTGAAGAAGTGACGGGTTTGGAAACCGATCCCCTGAACAATATTTTTATTGTCGGTACGGAAGATATTCATGATTATTCACCCTTTATCAATCGCGGCTTTCTGCGCAAATACAACAGCAGTGGTCAATGGCAATACGAACGCAAATTGCCGGTCAATACGGCTTCTGCAGGTGTGTATCTCGATGCATTAACCAATTTGAATTATGTGAGCGTGACGGGAGCCAATACCATTCACATCAAAAAAATGTTGGCCACCAATGGCAATACAATCGATAGTATCAGCAATACCACTACTTATCCTTTAGGGATGAGTGCCACATCGCGCAATTCGAACGATGATGTTTTCTTTTCCTATTCTGAAGCACATTGTGGTGGAAATCATCTTGAAGTTAAGCGATTCTGTACCAAGGCGATTTGCGCAAACCCTGATGGATTAACGACTACGGACAACATGACCAGTTTAACTATCTATCCGAATCCGGCAAGTCGATCATTGTCTATCCGCGCGAATACTAACGAACGTATAGAAGCTTCTATTTTTACACTGAGTGGAATTCGATTGAATATTCCATTTGAGCAACAACAATTCGATGTGTCAGCTTTGCCTGCTGGACTTTATTTGATGCGCGTAAAAACTACACATCATTTTCAGACCCTTCGTTTTACGAAGGAATGATGAAGCAAAT
>CAZFKA010000244.1:0-4403 GCA_964519155.1 uncultured Bifidobacterium sp.
AACTTGCGTCAAAAAGTTTTGGGTAACCTTTCCGGAATAGTTTCGCGTGATATGATTAAAACGATTACAATTGTTTGGATCAAATGAAAAGACATCGACCGCAGTATCCGGTTGCGCATTAACATTGGTATACCGGTAGTAAATATTCAAGCGGGTGGCATAAGTATTTAAATAGTATAAAGTGTTTCCGTTTAAACTGTCGGCCTGTATGTAAAAACCTTTCCACCAAGCTAAGAAACGGGTAAAATCGGCTGCGGCACCATTAGCCCCTAAATCGATCTGGGTTTCAAGGCTATCAATAAAATCAGAATTCAACGGGATACGTAGTTGCGGAACGAGTTTAGTATTTCCTACCAACACAGAATCGTTCAATTCGTTAAAATTGATCGTTCGTTGTCCGATAACAACATTGTCAAAGGAGTCTTTGGTAAATTCATATTGGGCTTCGCTTCGCGGAAAAGATTTAAGCGAACGAAATACCTTGAAGTTCTGAGAAATATTGCCGCTTAGGGTGGTATCGCCATAGGCCCCTTGTAAAGGAATTGCCAGCACAATGGAATCAATAGTGCGGTTCGTACCCGTCTTAAACGTAAAATTAGCTACCGGTGGCAATACCTCAACGTGTATATTGGCATTGGTTTTACCGAAAATCGGATCTGAGGTGATGGTGCCCAGGGCGTGAAATAAACTTACCGAACTCGACACTTGCGATGAATTCCGTAATCCACCGGTAAGAATAGAATCCTGATAAATATTCTGCGTGATCAGCGAAAATGTATCCTGGCTAAACGTATTGATATTGTCGACCGGAGGTACGAGCGTGCTGGGTAATACGACATTTTCTTTACAGGCTGTCAACAGTACACTACATAGCAAACCCAGGATCGAATACGTTCGTAAACGCTGATGGTCGATCGTCATTATTTTGATCATTGAAATTATTTGCCGGCCAAGTTATTGTATAGTTCCATTATATCGTTCAGATCATCTCCTTCCGCATTGAAATTTAACACTTTTTTGGTTCTCGACGGCTTAATAGCATTGAAGAGCTTTTCGTCAAGTTCTTTGAAAGGCAATATCGCGACATCTGAGTTTTTTGCGCCTCCGATATGCATGTCAATATTTGCCCCTTCTTTATAAATTTCAATATCCTTGTCTTTCAATGGAGTACTGGCTAACACTTGCTTGGCGAATGTTTCTCCCAGTTTTTCGAGCAAGATATTTTTAGTTGCCGAATAAATAATTTTTGAATTGGCAAATACCGGTTCTTTTTTGTAGTACGATTTGATATACATGGGTATCAAAGCACTCATCCAGCCATGGACGTGGATAATGTCTGGCGGCCAGCCAAATTTCTTCACGGTTTCGAGCGCGCCTTTACAAAAGAAAATTGTTCGTTCGGCATTGTCTTTAAACAGGTTGCCACTTTCGTCATGGAAGTTTTGCTTTCTTTTGAACAAATCTTCATTATCCATAAAATATACTTGCAACCTCGCATTAGGCAGCGAAGCCACTTTGATCACTAAGGGGTGATCTTCTTTATCGACGTTGATATTGATTCCCGACAGCCTTACCACCTCGTGCAGGCGATGACGTCGTTCGTTGATTGAGCCAAACCGCGGCATGATCGCTCTCACTTCAAAACCGGTTTCGTTTGATTTCACCGCAAGCATATTCAGGATACGCGCAAACTCTGTCTCTTCATTATAAGGTGCAAATTCATGCGAAATAAAAAGAACTTTTTTCTTTTGTAGTACTGCCATTCAGGTAATTGTTTTTAATTTGAATTGTCTGACAATGAGAACTCAATTGGGTGTGCAAAGGTACAAAAAAAAAATCAATTTTTTATAAAATAGTTAGAAACTACAACTATATTAGGCGCGATGCTTTTACTAAAAACCAAAAACGATTTACAAACTTGTTTGCAGAATCATGAACTCATCGGTTTTGTGCCCACTATGGGTGCTTTGCATGATGGTCACCTGGCACTGATCAAACGGTCGAAAGCTGAAAATGCATTAACGGTATGCAGCATTTTCGTTAATCCGACACAGTTCAACCAGGCCAGCGATTTTCAACATTACCCGGTCACCATCGAAAAAGATCTGGAAAAACTTTGTGGTGCAGACTGCAATGTTTTGTTTCTCCCTTCAGTAGCGGAAATGTACCCCCGGGGAATCACACAATTACAAGAATACGACCTTGGGGCATTGGATGAAATTCTCGAAGGAAAATTCCGTCCCGGGCATTTCAAAGGAGTCTGCAATATCGTTGACAAACTCCTGCGAGTAGTTCAACCTCAAAATTTATATATGGGGGAAAAAGACTACCAGCAATGTATGGTCATTAAGAAGCTGCTTCAACTCAATGCGTCAACCGTGCAATTAAGCATTTGCCCTACGTTGCGCGAAGAGGATGGTTTGGCCATGAGTTCGCGCAACCTGCGCCTTTCGGCAGATGAACGGCGAAAGGCTCCCTTGCTATACGCCACGATCTGCAGAATCAGGGACGAACGAAACCACAGCCCATTCAATGAATTGGCCGAACAAGCCATTGATGAACTCACAAAGAACGGTTTTACGACGGAATATCTCGCACTAGCTGATGCCCAAGATCTGACATTGCTACACGACTTTGATCCTAAACGTAAAATGGTTATTTTGATCGCTTCCGCATTGGGACAGATCAGACTGATCGACAATCTAAGTATTTAGTCTTTGACTTTTTTCGAGATCGCATCCCCATGAGCAAGCCCTAAATCACTGATGTAAAAACCGTGCACACGCTTAGCCCATCGATTAACAGAGCCGTCGTCTCGCCCTTGCAGACTTCAGCCTGACAACCCCTCCCGTAAAAAAAAATCGTCCACCCAAGGGCAGACGATCTTAAAATAAATTTCAATTGGGGAAACTATTTTTTTGCAGATTTTTTTGTTGCTGTTTTAGCAGGAACTTCCGTGTCGAGTTCGAGCATGCTTTGCAACTGACGTACTTGCTTTTTTAAATCGTAAATGGTTTGGTATACTTCATCCATTTCGCTACGGGTTGCAACCGGTATGTTTTCAAACATTTTTTCCGTTTGTTTTTCAATAGCTTTTTTGATACGCAATTGCAGTGAGCTAACTTCTGCCATCAGTTTGCTATAAGCATCTGTTTCAAACAGTTCAACAAACATCTTATCTGATGTGTTCAGCCATTCCTGATACAATTTGATCATGCTGTTAACTTCTTCGCCATTTTCGATTTTGTGCATCACCGATTCAGCAATTTTCTCCATCACTTTCGATCCGTTTTGGTAGATCATGTGTTGCAATTCTGCATTTTTGATATTGTAGATATTCACCTGATTCATGATATCGGCCCACTCAGCCGCATTTTTAGTATCATTGCTGGGAGTCATCAGTTTGGCGAAGGGCGTTACCGCAGTTTGCATTTGTGCATACAGGTTATTGTATTGGTTCAGCATTGCTGTGAACGGATTGCCAAACATATTCGGCATCAGGTTTTGCATGCTGTTTTTCATGTTGCCAAACATCTCTCTGGCTTGTTCGCCTCCATTCTTCATCGCTTCGGTATACATTTCCTTCATTTTGCCTGCATAATCGAGAGACGGTTGCGGCATAAACGAAAAGAATTTATCCATAAATTCTTTGTATTTCGACATGTCAAGCGATTTGCTGAACAGATCCATGTTGAAAGTTTTATCATTCATCGACTTCATCATCGGCATCCACATTTCGTAGAATTTTGCAAAACCATCGGTCATGTTAAACATCCCTTTGTACGAATCCAACAGGGTACCGTTTTGAAAATTTTGGGTGAACTCGCTGTAGTTATTATTCAGGATAGTTTGAAACTGACCAAAAAACGCTTTCGCCTGTTCGGTCATTTTATCCATATTTTCCTGCATAGCTGCCGGATTCATCATATTTGAAAAATTATTCCAGGGAGCCTGATTCATGAAATTTTGTGGTTGTTGAAACAGATTCATTCCATTGAAAAATTGCTGATAGGGGTTTTCGCCTTTGGTGAAGGATGAGAGAAAGTTCTTATTCATTTCACTCAATTGAGCAGCCCATTCAGTTTGCTGTTTGTACCAGTTGCCGAAAAATTCATTTGCTTTTTCACTAGTGTGCTTTACTTCTTCTTTTGCTGTTTCAGCGGTTCCACTCACTTTGGCGAGGGTTTCCTTTGTCGCATTCACTGACTTTTTATAAAATTCAGTTCCTTTGTCGATCGTTTCATTGATCAGGGCATTGCCATTGGTGATTTTTTTGGTATTTTCAACCAAGGTGTCCATCACCTGCTGCTGGGTATCCAACATGCTTTCAAAAAAATTTTTTGAAGAGTTTGATTTGTTTGCCATTTTTTTTATTTATTTGCGGAGTTTAAAATCAATTTGGG
>CAZFKA010000245.1:0-4400 GCA_964519155.1 uncultured Bifidobacterium sp.
CGTTTATATTTGTTGCATGAACAAAAAAAGAATTATTGGCCTGAAAGAAACCAATAATCTTCTCCAAATTTTCGAGCCCGTTTAAATAGTTGACCGAATTATTATTTTTTTGATAAGCGCAAAACAAAACGGAAACGATGAGGTGTTGCGCCGGATGATTGAACTGAGCAACCACTTTTTTGATCGGCTTGGCGCCTGGTGGATCTGCGATATTTACTTTTTCGTACTGATATATACTTTGATTTTTGAGGACTTTATCCTCCTCCATGTTGATTACCGAAACAAGAATGGTTTTGCTGGATTCAAGAAACTCATCGCCATCGTTGATCATTGAAATGTTTGCGATCTCAATATTATCGGCAATTGTCGTCGATTGAACAATTAGTTGTACTAATTTGTTTAATACTTGAATGATCATAGGCACGCGCCGGATGATGGTCAGTCATCAGGGCTTTTGATTTGGTTGGTTCAACAAAATAAATTAAAATAAATGAAACGACATAATCATTTATAAAAATAAGTAGCAAACGAAACAAATTATATGCCAAAGGAATGAATAAATAAGGGGTGGGGAAACAATTATTTTATTCCCAACATTGATTCAGCTTCAGTACCTTTTCGATCACGTCCCTCACGCAACCCGCTCCTCCCTCATAAGGGGAAATATACTTCGAAACGCTTTTAATTTCTTCGCAGGCATCAGCAGGACAACTCGGCAAAAAAACCTGTTGCATAACCAACAGATCGGGCATATCGTCGCCCATGTACAATAGCGCAGAAGGATCAAAACCGTTTCTGGCGATCATTTCGTGCAGTACAGCAACTTTATCATTGACTGCCAAATAAATATGTTGTATGCCTAAACCCGTAAAACGTTTGCGAATCGCCTCGCCTGACGCTCCGGAAATAATGCCGACTGAAAATCCTTTTTTAACGGCTAGTTGCAATGCATAACCATCGCGGATATTAACCGTTCGCAGCAATTCGCCATCGCTTTGGATCTGTAACGAACCATTGGTCATTACACCATCGATATCGAAAACAAATTGTGTAACTGATTTGAAATCGCTCAGTGAATAGTGCATAATCTGAAAGAGAATAATCTTGCTACTACCTTAACTTACAAATGTAGTCGGTTCTTTTTGGCTAACAACTCATCAACTGTTTCACGATACATTTCATCCGGAACGCAACAATCTACCGGACAAACAGCTGCACATTGTGGTTCTTCATGAAAACCCTGACATTCGGTGCATTTGTCGGGCGTTATATAATACGTATCATCAGCGACGGGTGCATGCTTTTGATTGGCATCTACCGTTTCGCCGTTCATGAGGGTAAACTGTTCTTTTACTGACGTGCCATCGGCAATCGCCCATTCCACACCTCCTTCATATATCGCATTATTCGGACATTCCGGTTCGCAGGCACCGCAATTTATACATTCGTCTGTAATGATGATGGCCATTTGATGAAATTTTATTGATTAACTTTATTAATTTTCAAAAGTAAATGATGACTTTCGCATTTCAAAATTACGATGAAAATTTTAAATATCTGAGATGATCAAACAACGAATTGACAGTTTATTGCTGTTAGGTGATTATTTAAAAAGGAACACAGCCGAATGGCAAGCGATAAAGCAGACTGCCGAGCGAAAAAATGGCTGGTTCACACAGGATTTTATAGACTGCAGTGTGCGGAATATTTGTCAGCAATATCTGGAAGAAAATGCATTGCGTGCCTACGCCCAACCTATACTTACTGCCGAACAAAAACAATTTTCGCGAAAGATCGGTATCACGATGGCCGGCAATATTCCTTTGGTGGGCTTTCACGATTTTTTGACGGTATACCTGAGTGGGCACCAACAGGTGATCAAGTTTTCGTCAAAAGATGATGTGCTGCTCCCCCACCTCATCGATAAAATATATAGCTTTGATAAAAACAACAGAAGCCACATAAGCACCGCAGAAATGCTCAAGGGATGTGATGCCTTCATTGCCACCGGCAGCAATTCGAGTGCTTTATATTTCGAAAAATATTTTGCCCGCTTCCCGCATATCATCCGAAAAAACAAAACATCGGTTGCGGTACTCGATGGCAATGAAAGTGATGAACAACTTGCCTTGCTTGCCGATGATGTGTTTTTATATTTTGGGCTAGGTTGTCGCAACGTATCGAAAATATATGTACCCGAACAATACGATTTTATGCGACTGCTCAACGCATTTAAGCGAAACGACTACCTTGCACACCACCACAAATACAAAAACAATTATGATTATAATCTGGCTATTTTTATACTGAATAATCAATTTTATATGAGCACGGAAGCACTTTTATTGAGTGAAAATACCCATAACTTTTCGCCCATTGCCGTGCTGAATTACAGCTATTATTCAGGCGAGGTAAATCTGCAAAATACGGATGAGGTGCAAGCGGTTTGCGGAAACGGACACATCCCGTTTGGCCAGTCGCAAAGCCCTACCCTTACTGACTTTGCCGATGGAGTCAACCCCATAGAATTTCTGAATTCCTTATAGATTTCTTAACAGGAAAAGCATTGTTAAAAATTGTGAAAAGTGTTTTGTTGATTTCTGCATCAATTTAATTTTGTGCAACAAAAAAAGTACTAACAATGAAAAAGATAATCGGAACAATTGTGGTGGCCATGATCACTTCGGTGGCCACGCTGGTATTTGCGACCAAATACAATGAGATGACCATTTCCCCTATGCATTCGGCAACAACGGAAATACCGGACATGCATTATGCCAGTTATGTTGAGCCATCGGCATCACCTGATGGAGGCTATACGAATCTGGAATCTGCCGCTGAAATATCGAGTAAGGCCGTAGTACATATCAAAACAGAAATGAAAGCCAGAAATGTTCAATACAGTAGTCCTTTCGGCAACGATTTCTTCGATCAGTTTTTTGGAGGCGGCGGTCGCTTTTTCGAGCAACAACCCCAAGTAGGAAGTGGTTCAGGTGTGATCATTTCAAAAGACGGGTATATCGTTACCAATAATCATGTGGTTGATGGTGCCGACGACGTGACCGTTATTTTAACCAACAAAAAATCAGTGAAGGCTAAAGTAATCGGCAAAGATGCTGCAACCGATTTGGCTGTGATCAAAATCGACGAACCTAACTTGCCTTACCTCAATTACGGCAATTCAGATGATGTAAAACTGGGGCAATGGGTATTGGCTGTTGGGTATCCCCTTACCCTCGAAACCACTGTAACCGCCGGTATCGTTAGTGCAAAATACAGAAATATCGGAATCAACAACCGCAACGGAGGCCGAAACGCCATTGAAAGTTTTATACAAACGGATGCTGCCGTAAATCCGGGCAACAGTGGAGGCGCGCTTGTCAATGCCAGGGGTGAACTCATCGGTATCAATTCTGCCATTGCTTCCCCAACAGGTTCGTATGCCGGATATTCATTTGCAATTCCCTCAAATATTGTCAAAAAAGTAGTTGCTGATATGGTGAGTTATGGCAATGTACAAAGGGCCTTTTTGGGAGTTGTACCGGTCGACAAAACCGGCGGTGTATACCTGGCCGATGTAGTAGCTAACAGCAGTGGCGAAAAAGCGGGTTTACAAGAAGGCGACTATATTACCAAAATCCAAAATAAAGAAATCAAAACGGCTCCGCAACTGCTTGAAACGCTCGCACAATTTCGCCCCGGCGATGAAGTCAATATCGAGTATGTGCGCAACGGCAATAAAATGACCACTACAGCAGAATTGAAGAATGCCATCGGCAATACCGATATTGTCAAAAAAGCGGTACTGAATATTGAGCGATTGGGGATTAATGTGAAAAATCTCAGCAAAGAGGAATTGGCCGGTCTCAGAATAAAGAATGGGGTGATTATCACCAGTATCAAACCCGGCGGTCTGATCAGTAGTCAACTGAGGCTACGTAAAGGATTTGTGATTATGCAGGTTAACGATGTGGATGTAAAATCAATCTCAGATCTGGATGAAAAGCTGATGGCCACCGACGAAAAGGAAATTCAGTTTACCGGCATGTACCCCGGCTATCCCAATCTGTATGTCTTCAGTGTCAAAAATGATCAATAGCAAGTATTCACAATCGATACCACTTTAGGTGTAAGGGCAACGTCACAGGATATTGCCCTTTTTCATTTTCTGTGATTGAATCGCTTATCTTTGTTGCGAACATTTTCGCTCAGGCATTGAAATTATTTTTGTTTACTCCACCTTTTACGCAACTCAATACCCCCTATCCGGCGACGGCTTATCTCAAAGGCTTTTTAGAAACAAAACATATTGAAAGCTTTCAAGCCGATCTGGGAATCGAGGTTACACTCGCTCTGTTTTCGAGTGTGGGATTAAAAAAGAGCTTTGCTGTGGCACTTCC
>CAZFKA010000246.1:0-4375 GCA_964519155.1 uncultured Bifidobacterium sp.
ATATTGACCAACAAGATCATGGTCAGCGCAGTAGTATGAACAATTGATTTTAGCATTCGGAATGTATTTTTGTCGTTGAATTCTCTTTTATTTGCAATAATAGTTTAATATTTCAAAACATGAAAAAAATCGCCGTCGGAATTACCGGTGCTTCAGGTGCGGTGTACGCCAAAGTGTTACTGGAAAAATTATTGCAAGCCGGCGATATCGAAATCGGATTGGTGATGAGTGATAATGCAAAGGATGTTTGGCAGTATGAATTGCAAAACGAACTTTATGCATCACTCCCGGTTCGGATGTATGGCATACGCGACTATTTTGCCCCTTTTGCGAGTGGCAGTAGCCGATACGAAGCATTGGTGATTTGCCCTTGCAGTATGGGCACCCTCGGCCGAATTGCCAATGGCATCAGCGATAACCTGATCAGCCGTGCGGCAGACGTAATGCTGAAAGAAAGACGAAAACTGATCTGCGTCGTACGCGACACGCCGTATAACCTCGTGCACATTCAGAATATGAAAACCGTTACCGAAGCGGGGGGCATAATTTGTCCGGCATCACCCTCTTTCTACAGTTTACCGGCTACGATTGAAGCGTTGGCCGCCACTGTGGTGGATAGAGTGATTACGTTGCTCGGTTTCAATATACAAACGTATCGATGGAGTGAAAACGATCAAGGGAAAGACAAATAATAAAAAAATAAATATTTTTTAAAAAATCTCTGACAAATTTCATTATCAACAAAAAAATACATTACTTTTGCGTTCCCAAAAATCAGGACAAAATGCAAGAAGTAGTAAAATTTGTTCACGAACAATTAAACACAACCAAAGAAGTTCCCACTTTCAAAGCGGGAGATAGTATCTCTGTTAATTATAAAATTGTGGAAGGTACCAAAGAAAGGATACAGCCTTTTAAAGGCATTTGTATCAAGCGTCAGGGCAGCGGTGCCGCCCAATCATTCACCGTACGCAAAATGAGCGATAATATCGGTGTTGAACGTACATTTCCCTTGTATTCACCCAATATCGAGAGTATTGAAGTGAACAAAATCGGTAAAGTACGTCGCGCGAAGCTGTTTTATCTCAGAGAAAGACAAGGTAAATCAGCCCGTATCAAAGAAAAAAGAATCCGATAATTCATCTCTGCAACAATATATTACAAAAACTATCCGCCCAGTGGATAGTTTTTTTTATCCCCTATTTCATCAGATTAACGTATTAATTTACATGGATTTATATTTATTTATTTATATTTGTAACTACTAAACACGAAAAAATGACTTTACTCAATACACTTTTGATTAGTATGCCAGGTGGTACAGAATGGGTGCTTATCGTTTTAGCCGTACTCGTGCTATTCGGAGGTCGTAAAATACCTGAATTTATGCGTGGTCTCGGCAAAGGAATGCGAGAATTTAAAGATGCGAAAGACAATATCAAAAGTGAACTGGAATCTGGAATGAAAGAAAAAGAAAATCATTAAATTATTTTTTTGTTTACACTATAAAATATTGTGGGGGGAAATGAATAAAAGCTTTTTTAATCTGTTAGTCATCTTGTGTGCACTGCATACAACTGATGTCATTGGAAAAGGGAAAGATTCGGTGTATGTTTTAAAAATTACGGATACCAGCCGGATCAGAAAATTCAAGGAAGCGAAGGGTGAGGTGTATAACCCACCGGTTGAGGATAGCAGCCGATTCATCACCCGGAAGCAAAAGCCTGCAGAGGCAAGTGCCAAATCAGTGTATAAAGTCAGTCCGTCATTGTTTGGGCCTTTTGCTGATTTTATTTCCGATTATATCCGAAATTATCACAATAATCATGGCGAACGGATCAATCGTATTTGTTCGAGAAGCAAAGGGCAATTCAGATTGATCGAGAATATCATGAAACGGTATAACCTGCCCCGTGAAATGAAATCTTTGGCGATTATTGAGTCAGCAATGAACTGCAATGCCGTATCGCCGGTAGGTGCAGTAGGGCCCTGGCAATTTATGGAAGGTACCGCCAAAATGCTGGGTTTACGAGTTGATGCCGGTGTTGACGAACGTATGGACTTTTACAAAAGCACACAAGCAGCTGCCAAATACCTTAAACAATTGTATGGGATGTTCAACGATTATTTTCTGGTGATCGCCTCCTATAATTGTGGACCTGCCCCGGTGATCAGAGCGATTAACAGCGGTGCCGGACGAAGCTTTTGGGATATTAAAAACAAGCTCCCCAAAGAAACACAAAACCATGTCATGGCGTTTATCGCAACGTCGATCATTCTCGACAAATTCAGCAATGTACTCACCTTTGGTAATATTCCGAAAGGAGTAAAACCGCCCAAAAATGATTTCTCAAAACTCAATAATGCTTTTGCATCAGCCGAAAGCAATGTCGAAGAAAGCGAAGATAAAAGCAAACCAAAATTTTCGAAAGAAGAATTGGACAAAATGGCCGTGCTACGGGTAAAAGGCAATTATAAACTTAATGTGATCTCTACCGTTCTCGACGAAGACCTTATCAGGTTGAAAAGATGGAATCCTGATTTTGATGCGACCATCGCTACTTCACCTTCGGCTATTCCGCTTAGGATCCCGATCGATAAATTAGAGAAATTTATTATTGCTAAAGACGAGATCATTGCTGCTTCAAGCAAGACCCGTTCCTAATCAGATGCCCCGCTATTTTATTGAAGTTGCCTATAAAGGCACAAATTTTAAAGGATTTCAGACGCAGCAAAATGCAACGACCATACAAGGTGAGATCAATAGGGCGCTCGAAATTTTATGCAAAACAACATTAACCACCACCACCTCAAGCCGCACTGATGCGGGTGTACATGCCCATCAGAATTTTTTGCATGTTGACACGGAACGCCCTATCCCCGCTTCTTTTGTCTATAATATAAACGCAATTCTGCATGCAGATATTCAGGTAAAGTCGATGAACCCGGTTCAAGACAACGCTCATGCGCGGTTCGATGCCTTGGGCCGCGACTATTGCTATCAGATCATTTTTGAGAAAAATCCGTTTAAACGCGAAACGGCCTGGCACATGCCCTACCGCATCGATATTGACCTGATGAATGAATCGGCACAAAAACTACTGCAATACACACAATTTGAATCGTTTTCGAAACGGAATACAGATGTCAAAACCTTTGACTGTCGTATCAGTCAGTCCTTGTTTCAACTGCAACAAAAAGAATTGGTATATAACGTATCGGCAAACAGATTTCTGCGGGGAATGGTCAGGGCGCTTGTTGGCACGTTGATTTTGGTTGGCCGCAAAAAAATCTCCCCCGCCCAATTTGAAGAGATCATTGTAAGTCGCGATTGTACCCGGGCCGATTTCAGTGCCCCTGCGCATGGTTTGTTTCTTGAGCGCGTACACTATCCCGCAACCCTTTTTCACAACTCGGCTGCCGTCCATATTTGATACTATGAAAATATTTCCTGCCGAACTTCCCTCTTTGCTTGGTTTCGATCTGATCGTTGATCGGCTATCAGGATTCTGCATCGGCAAAAATGCAAAGGATCTGGCCAAACAACTCATGCCCACCGCGAATGAAACACTGATCAGCACTCAACTACAGGAAACCTCGGAATGGATAACAGCCTCTGCCGGCCAAAGCGTTCTTTCGCAATCTCATTATCCTGAAATTGATAAAGAGTTGAACGTCTTGCGGATACAAGAAGCAGTACTTAGTGCGCAGCAATGCCGGCAAATACGCAAACTGATTACACTGGCGAATGAATTGATCCAATTTTTTTCGGGTAAAGAAGATTTGTTTCCGGCTTTATATCAAAAACTTTTACCCAATGAGCAAGACAAAACCCTGATCGGGCTGATCGATGATGTAATCGACAAAGAAGGCATCGTAAAAGATGATGCGAGCGAAGCTTTGCAAGTGATCAGAAATGAATTACAAGAAAACCGCAGGCAAAGTGATCGTTTGTATAAGGCCCATTTGCAACGATTGCGTAAAGCCGGACAGCTCGCCGACATAGAGGAAAATTTCGTGAATGGCCGACGGGTACTCGGTGTATTGGCAGAATATAAACGGGAAGTAAAAGGATTAATGCTCAGCCAATCGGCCAGCGGCAAAATCGCTTATATAGAGCCGCAAAATATGATTCAGTTAAACAACGATCGCTTGCAACTCGAAGATGATGAACAAAAAGAGATCTATCGGATCTTGAAGATCACCACCGAATCGATCAGACCTTTTCGCAAACTGATCAAAGGCTGGTACGATCTGCTCATCGCTTTCGACCTACTCAATGCACGAATGAGTCTTGCGCAATTGCTGCAGGCCCATCACCCCGTGCTGAATGACCGCTCGCAACACAAGATCAGTTTAAAGAATGCGTATCACC
>CAZFKA010000247.1:0-2391 GCA_964519155.1 uncultured Bifidobacterium sp.
GGGCAACGTAGAAGGCAATACCCAAAACCGTCAGATCAATGGAGAATTAAATTTTAGCCAGTTGTACAATAAAGTGAAGCTGCTCAAAACCATCAACTCGCCTAAGGTTGTCAACAAAAACAACAATGGTTCAAATGGCAAGCCCATGATTCCGGATAAAAAAGGAAGCGGCACACCGGGTAGCAGAGGAAGTACCGGTCGTAACGACGAAAGCAAAGGCGTCACCGGCAACGAGACAGAAATGGTGAGTAATACGGGCGATCGTTCGAAACAAGATAAGAAAGAAAAGGAAACCCAAGAGAACAAAGAGAAATCGGAAGTATTGAATGGCAATCCGAATGCCAAAATTACGAATGCCGACAATCGCGACAAAGTGAGGAAAGATAGTATTGCCAACGCAAAAGCAAAGGAACTCGCCAAGAAGAAAAAAGAAGAACAAGCTTTGCGAAAGAAGAAAAGGGGTACCAATCCTTCTGACGGTGTGCGGGTAGTGGGCCGGTTGTTGATGATGGTGAAGCGTGCCAGCTTCAGTTATAACGAAAATATGGGGACTGTATTACCCGGTTATCTCGATAGTACCCAGTATATTGGGGTAAATTTCAGAAATGCAAATGGTAGCGGTTTGCCCTTCGCTTTTGGCTATCAACCTGACCGTTACTGGCTCGAAGGGAAAGGGAACGACAATGTACTGACACGCGATTCCCTGTTTAATGCACCCTTTACCCAGCAGTATGCGCAAACTTTTAATGCTACGGTTAATGTCGAACCCTTCAAAGATTTCAAAATAGATCTCACCTGGAACAAGACGTTTAATAAAGCCTATTCCGAATTGTTTAAGGATACCTTGGGGGGCGGTAGTGAATATGCTCATCTCAATCCGTATGAGACCGGTGGATTTTCCGTTTCGTATATCGCCGTAAAAACCCTGTTTCAGAAAGCGAACAATGATGATAAACTAACCAAGGCGTTCGATGATTTTGAGAATAACCGTAAGGTGATTTCCCGACGACTGGGATTGATCAATCCGTATACGGCAAACGCCAACGCACCAGAAGATGAAGAATATAAAAAGGGCTATACACGTTATTCGCAAGAGGTAATCATACCGGCATTTCTGTCTGCCTACACCGGGAAAGATCCCGAAAGCGTTCCGTTGATGAACAACGAGACCAACAATATCAAATCGAATCCATTCAAAAATATATTCCCGCTGCCCAACTGGCGTTTAAACTACGGCGGCTTATCGAGGGTAAAAGGGTTTAAGGAGATCTTCCAGAATTTTACACTGAATCATTCGTATACCGGCACCTTAAGCATGAATAGTTTTACGTCGGCATTGATGTACCGCGATGTATATGCCTTAGGGTTCCCATCTTTTATCGACTCTGTGTCGCATAATTATGTGCCTTATTTTATGGTACCAAATATGACCATCAACGAAAACTTTGGCCCTTTCCTCGGTATTGATGCCACCCTCAAAAATTCGTTGAACTTTCATATCGAGTATAAAAAAGCGCGTACACTGAGTATGAGTCTGGTTGATTTCCAATTGAGTGAAACAAAGAGCAAAGAGATCTCTTTGGGGGGAGGGTATCGTATGAAAAATGTGACGATCAATACGCCATACTTCGGATTGAATAAATTAAAGAGCGATGTCAATATCAAACTTGATTTGGGGTTACGTGACGATTATACTACTATCAACCGTCTCGATCAACGTGTGTCAAGAGCGACACGTGGGCAGAAAGTGATCACTATTTCTCCATCGATCGATTATATTTTGACGCAGAATGTTACCCTTCGCTTTTTCTATGATCGACGCCAAAGTATTCCGTATGTTTCCAATGCATTTCCGATCACTACAACGCGTGGCGGTCTGATGATACGTTTCTTACTCGGACAATAATTCATTTTTTACTTTTATCGTACACTAGATCATTATTTGATATCTTGGTTTGGCTACCATTTTGCTAGTGAAGGTTTGGCTTTTCTTTTCGCGATAATCGCTGTCGGTAATGTTGATATGCCGGGGGCAAACATTCAAATGGAACTCCGATCATTTTGTAGCACTCGCTACTATACAGGGTAAGATTCTTTTGGATCCATGCAGCCCTAATCCAACACCTCAAATCGAGTGCTTTGTTGCACGCACGCAAAATGAATTGAATCAGTTGAGTAATCACTTCGTTCGGGTGAACGAATCCTCTTTCCTTCCCCGCTCGGGAGGGGGATAGGGGGTGTGTTAAGAGAATCAAGGATGTACAATTTTATTTTTCATGAATTGGAGTAGAAAACGCCTGCTCATTCCTTCCCCGCTCGAGAGGGGATAGAGGGGGGTGTTAAGAGAATCAAGGATGTACAATTTTATTTTTCATGAATTGGAGTAGAAAA
>CAZFKA010000247.1:2491-4354 GCA_964519155.1 uncultured Bifidobacterium sp.
CGCCTGCTCATTCCTTCCCCGCTCGAGAGGGGATAGAGGGGTGTGTTAAGAGGATCAAGAGTATACAATTTTTTTTTTATGAATTGGAGTAGAAAACGCCTGCTCATTCCTTCCCCTCTCGAGAGGGGATAAAGGGGTGTGTTAATACATTCAGCAGTATCAAGCTTACCTTACATCTACTCAATCACAATCTTCCTCACCTCATTTCCTACTTTCAAATAGTAAATCTCTTTCGCATATTTCCGAACGTCCATTTCATTTTCTTTGGTGCCGCTAATGGTGCCGCTGACCTGCGGAATTTTTCTGAATCACGGATGATACGGATTATCAGATTACACCGATTCGAATGGAAGAGATAAATTGAAACAGAAAAGAATCATTTTCGAAATGATCATTCAAAAAGAAGATACTCGTGTGAACCGCATCAGTGAAATCCCCAAATCCGTACCACTTGTCTGTTTGACAAACAGGTCCGTGATTCAGACACCTACTCAATCACAATCTTCTTCACTGCACTACCAACTTTCAAATAATAAAACCCTTTTGGATATTTCCTCACATCAATTTTATCTTCTTTGGTAGTAAATAATAATTGCCCCAAAGAATTATATAGCGCTCGTTTTTCCGTGTTGTCAGACTTTACATAAATGATAGTGCTTGCCGGATTCGGATACACCTCCAATTTGCTCATCGGCTCATTTGCTAATTGGCTAATTGTCAACGGCCAGCAACTATCAGCCCCTAAGCTGTAATTAGGCATGCATGGTGGTGTACCCGCTGCTCCATAAATCCCCAACGAATCTAATCGTAAACATTTTTTGCAGAAATTGCAGCCTGCACCCCATACATCCGGGTTTTCAATCACACTCATTTGCTTGAGTTGCCCACCGTAGTTACCAATATATATTTTACCATTCGGACCTAGGTAAGCAGTTTCATAATCTTGAAAATAAATATAGCTTGTATCAATGCCTGCCACATGAAACCAGTTGGCATTTTGAAGATTATACTGATAAATATTACTCTTACTAATTACGTACAAAATCTGGCCATTTGGTGAGTACGCCAAGCCCACAGATAATTGTTCCATCCAATTTGTATCCGGATTTTGTTGAGAGCCCTCCGGCATAATAATTTCATGGGGGTTGCTTAGTATTCCATAACATCGGTCAAAGTCCGAGATAAAAATTTTACCAGTAGAATTGCCATGCGAAGTAGTTGCATATTGGCGTCCATCGCTACTAAAAGTGCTTTGGCCTCTGAAGGCAGAAGGCCCCCAAACAGGAAAGTCAAATTTCTGAATTCCCAAATTGTAAATACTATCTTGCATACAGAGGAATTTAAATATTTTATTACTATCGCCGCTTTGATTCAGCAGCCACCAGTCTCTACCATTAGCGTGTCGACAAGCCATCATTTGTGTATTGCGTATTTCAGCATTCTCCAATAAAGGTTGCATTCGCTTTACTACTTTCCCTGCACCACCGTTGGCATTCATATCTATTACATTATACAGCAATAAATCGAAAAGGCAATGATTATTAGTTTGGCAATCCGCAAATCTTGCATTACTCATTGTCGGAGTAATGAAATAGTATTTATTACTATCCATAGGTAAAAAAATGCTTGTTTGCGATAATCCGCTCCAACCATCCTGATCAACAAAAAAATCGTTTGGAACTAGAGTATCCCCATCTTCGATATAATTACCTGCAGTATCATATATATTATAACCATCGCTGCATAATATCAGGTTACCATTTGTGTCGCAAATATTAGAATTACCAGCAGTAAAATAAGAAAGCCATGGACCAACCGGCCAACCTATTTTAGTAGTAATCGTATTATTTTCAAATTTTATTC
>CAZFKA010000248.1:0-4347 GCA_964519155.1 uncultured Bifidobacterium sp.
AATAGCTAAAATGTGCTGAAAAAATTCGCCCGCAATTGAGTCACACCGTGCCAACAAATCCCGGCGTGTTCAGGACTTTTCAGCAGAAAACATATTTGAACATCCTGCAAGGCAATTGCTTTATTGCGACTTTTTTCATCACATTTCTTAACGCTATTTTCCTAAGGGCGATCAGCCGTATCCTCGAAAAAAATAATCGCCTTTTTTTGCCTTGACCTTTTTTGTACCTTTTTTTGTCAAGAAAAAAAGTAAGAGAGAAATTAAAATGATGCATAGTGTAATAACCAGCACCTTCCCCTTTTTTCTTGATAAAAAAGCGGAGCAAAAATGAGCAAACCTTTCGAAGAAGGCCCTTGAATATCTGTCCACAATCGCTTGCCTGAAATTTTAGTAATACCGGATTTCTCCGGCAATTTTACCCTACTCGAGTATCCTATAACAAAGTTTGAACGTCGCACTTAGGGTAGGATAGTACCCACCTAATGCTTCACCATAATGTTCGCTGAAGGGAGTGATATCTTTTGGTGTATAGGTATCGTTCATTGTTTTATATTTAGCTCCAATGCCGATATTGAGATCGTAGCCTATGCGGTGCGCATGATTTTGAATACCACCCATAAAAATAGCCGCAACATTATTTTTCCGTAAGTGGAAAGTCTCCAGTTGCCGATAGTTGGTTTTATTGACCCATTGCTCCACATCTTTTTCGACATACTTAAAACTGATTTGCAAACCGATATAGCGTTGCACATTTCTCTTAAAAGAGATATCGTAATACCGAATTTCCGGTACAATTCGTGTGCCCCGTGTATTAGTGATTACACGGTCGCTTGCCAGATAAAGGGTGTTAAAAATATAACTTGCCTCAAGTTGTATGCCCAGTCTCGGTTTTACCCTCACTTCAGTGGCAAGGGAGATGGCCTGATCAGGTTCGAATAACCCGAGTGGTGAAAATTTCAGCGACCAAACGGCACTCGAATGTTCCTCTTTTTTTTGCTTTGCATTGGCGAAAAGGGATGCGAAAATCAGCAGGAATAGTATTGAATTTCTTTTCATTAGTTTTTCACACTACCCAGTTTGGTGATTGTATTCGGATTGCTGATATCATAATAGGCTACGCCATTGGTCAGCATGCAAATCAGCAAATTTCCGTAGGGGATCACATCCACAAACGATTCACCACTGACAATATTTAGCGCTACCGGATTGTATCGGTCTGTAATATCAAATATCCTGAGTCCGGTACCATTGTCGCAAACAAACAATCGGTTTCCTTTCATGCCAAGCCCCATTGGGTTGGTGAGTTGATAAGATTTAATGAAGTCGGGGGACGCAATATTACTGACATCGTATACTTGTAGCTGATTCAAATTAGAGCCACAGCGATTGCCCCCGTGAATGGTGAGGTAGGCTACATTGCTGTCGGCTATCACTGGGTCGCAACCGGTCAGGTGCTGAACGTTTGCTTCAAATTCCGGTGATTCAGGATTGTTCAGTGAATAGATATACATCGCATTACTGGAAGCCAAAAACAATTTATTTTCAAAAGGGAAAAGTGCCTCAATATTAAAACCTACCCTCACCTTGTTTTTATAAACGGGTGCCTGACTGAGGGCGATATCAAATACACTGATTGATTCACCATCGACGGTATATAAATAATTACCGATAATGGTAAAGCGGGCTAATGAACCTCCGGTACCGGTCGTATTGGTTCCTACCGCATTTTCTTTGGTGCATCCGGCACATATCCAGAAGATACCGGTGATGAGGAAGAGGATGATTTTTTTCATTATCGTTTGCATCTGGGGTTATTCAACATTTTTTGAGTCCAACTGATTACATATCCTTTTGCCGGATCAACACATTCAAAAAAAATCCCTGACACGGGTGGGTATTCCTGATCAACGCCGGGAAACACTTGCTCGAGCCGAGAAACCACCGATACAGCATTCAAATCATTGATATTGATAGCTACCAGGTCGCGGACATTATCGGTATACAATATGTTATTTTTAATAGAGATCTCACTACAACCTTTCACCTTTATAAAGCTCACTTTTTGTGGAGACGATGGATCACTGCTATTGATCACATGTATGCCTTCTCCGTTTTCGATTTGAAAAGTGTATTGTTGATACTGGTATATTTTACCGGCATTCACGATGGGTTTCGGCGTTTCGCTTTTTATGTCTTTCAAATCAGTGGGGGAGCCATACACGGGGGCATAACCCAATACCTCGCGATTATTTTGTTTGGTACAGGCGACCCATACAAACAGCATCAGGGTAGCTAATGCTGTTAAAAGGATCACCTTTTTGCTACTTTTTGTTGTCATATTCCGGAACATTGCCCCTATGGACGAAGGCAGGTTTCTCTTCGTTAGTGGAGGTCGGTGATTTTTTTTTAAGGGGTCAAATATTCAGCGTACGTTTTAAATCGCGTTGTACATCTTTTTCTTTGATGCTCTGACGTTTGTCGTGTACTTTCTTACCCCGAGCAAGGGCGATGTCTATTTTTGCATATCCATTTTCACTCAAAAAAATTCTGAGGGGTACTATCGTATAGCCTTTCTCTTTGGTTTTGCTTTCTATCTTATTCAACTCTCGTTTGGTGAGCAACAGTTTACGTTCCCGAATCGGATCGTGATTATTGGCTGTGCCGTGTAAATAAGCTGCAATGTGCAGACTGCGGATATACAGTTCACCCTGGTGCAGCACGCAAAAGCTGTCATTAAAATTGGCTTTGCCTTGTCGCAACGATTTGATCTCTGTTCCCAGCAATACCATACCGGCCGTAAATTTCTGTTCTAGGGCAAAATGAAACGTTGCCGATCGGTTAGATATCTCTTTCATGAGCAACAAATGTACGGTTTAATCGAAAATCAGAAAGCAAATTTCATACTACCGAAAATGCCAAATCGGCGATAATAAGCGTCGTTCGTTGGTGTGCGATAAGGCAGTATGCGCCAAACAAAATCGACCCGCAACACTTTGAAAATATTCTCGATACCCGTACCGGCTTCAAGATAAGGGCTTTTCGCCAGCGATTGAAAATAGTACCCTTTATTAAAATTCAATTTTTGGTTGTTTTCCGACAAGTCGCCATAGACTCCTTTGACGTTCCAAAACGTTCGCAATTTCATTTTTTTGACATAGGGGATATATTTAAAAAATAAGCTACCCAATGAGTGTTCGACAATGGCTCCGGCATAGATATCGCTTATATATTCGTAGCGATACATCATACTAAAGGCGTGCAGATTGTAATAATAGAATTCATTGCCGGGGTGAACTTCTAAAATTGGGTAGGGTAGTGTGCCAAATACTTTACCGGCAAATAAATTATAATACACCGAACCGGCATGTTTGATACGGATATTGTCAGAAACGGTAAGCCGTAACTTGGTATAGCCATAATCGCTTTGCATAACATTTTTTAAACCGAAACCGGCATAAATTTTCATCACGGGGTATTTGGTTCCCAAACTGGTTCGATAGTAGTTCCCTTCAACGAATTGCTCTTTATACGCAAAGCGGCACTCAATACCCAATACGCTTGTATTGATGGTGGTGGAGGGCAGACCGTCGCTGGTGTAAAAGATACCGAGATAAGGCAGGGGACTATACGGTGTAAATTGTTTTTGTTCGTAAGATAACATAACGCTGAATCCGTTGAAATAACTATGGTAATACTCAAAACGTTTTTTATCGACAAATGCCAGCTTCCAGGGTACACCCGATTTTCGCCCGATCGTGCTGAAAATATTATCCAGCGATCCGGCATCGTCATATTGACTCACCGAATTATCCAGATCGTGTTTGTATTCTGCATAAATGAATCGTCGTGGGTGACGTTTCAACAGCCATAAGGCACTGGCGCTGTATTTGAAGCGTTCATCACTTGTACCATAAGCAAGATAGCCGCGCAGGTAGATATTTTTGAATAAACGGGGTGTTGTACCCAGCGACAATTTAAACCGGGGGCCTTCAACATTATTGCGACTGTAAAAATTATAGATCGGGCCTATTTCCAAGGGGCCTATTTCTTTGATACCGGTACCCAAAAGGTAAAAGAGGTTATAATATTTTTTATAGATCGGCAGGCTTTGTATGGTGTCGATCATTTGATAGATCGCTTTTTCATTTTTCGATAAAGAATCATGTCGTACCGTATTCCAGTAGTCTTCGTTTCGATTCAGTGCTTCGTCGCTGATTTCAGTGTCCGCTTTATTTTTTTTAGCATCTATCGTCTTTTCGATTTCCGGATCATTTACAATTATGTTTTTATAGGTGGTGGTTTTTCTTCCCAAAAAGCCGGCAATTTTATCGCCATGGGGAGGCAGAA
>CAZFKA010000249.1:0-4314 GCA_964519155.1 uncultured Bifidobacterium sp.
TCGGCGAGATCCGTGACGAGAACACGCTCGACATCGCCCTCAAGGCGGCGGAGAAACAACTCGAATTGGTCTGCGCACTGTCGCCGGCCATTCCGACGCCGGTCCGCGGCGATCCAACGCGCCTCCGGCAGGTATTGCTCAATCTCGGCGGCAACGCCGTCAAGTTCACCGCGCGGGGCGAAGTCGTCATCACGGTCGCCCCGGACTCCGCAACGGAAACCTCCATGACGTTGCGCTTCTCGGTGCGCGACTCCGGCGAGGGTATTCCAGTGGACCGGCAGCATCTGCTGTTTTTGAGGCCACTTCTTTAGCCATTTGGGCACCCATATTTTCGATGGCGTCTTCCAATTCAATTTCTTTCGCTACGGTTACACCGTCTTTTGTGATTTGTGGGGCGCCAAATTTCTTTTCTATTACCACATTACGACCTTTTGGACCGAGGGTAACTTTTACGGCATCAGCCAATGTGTCCACGCCCTTTTTCATTTTGTTGCGTGCATCTATGTTGAAGTGAATTTGTTTTGACATATGTATTTAATTTGAAAATTTGAAAATTAAGTTATTTGAAAAATAGAGAATCGTTGTTTGCAAGGTGTGTACGATGATTAAAAATGGGACAATCGCTGCTTGATTTATTGTATTTCCAAGACAATTGATTGCATTTTTTACATCGTCAGGCCTTTAAATGATGGCCAAAATATCGCTTTCACGCATGATGAGGAGATCTTCATTGCCTACACTGATTTCAGTACCGGCATATTTGCCATACAAAACCGTATCGCCGGCTTTAACGGTCATCGGCTCATCCTTTTTACCGGTACCTACCGCTACCACTGTGCCCCGTTGAGGCTTTTCTTTTGCAGTATCTGGAATAATAATGCCGCCCGCAGTTTTTGTTTCTGCTTCTGCAGCCCGTACAATTACCCGGTCGTGTAAGGGTGTAATCGCTACTTTAGTTGCTTTTGCCATGTTTTTCTTTATTTTAGGTTTAATAATTTTTTTGATTCGTCTGCTCATCATCATGAAATGTGCCAAGACCCCTGCGTAGGACATTTTTGCAGCCCACTGGCGCTTTCAAGGTAAAACCCGCTGGTTTGTTTGCCAGATTAGCATTTCATTACCCCATCAGCGAACAAAATGACACATTTAATCGGTGTCTGATGCTTCGTTGCCGGCACTGCGTTTTACGATATAAATACCGCCAATAATTGTAAGTGCACCGATAACGATTGGCCAACCCAGCTTTTCGTTGAGAAAGATCACCCCCATCAGCAAGGCCACCAGGGGATTAATGTAGACATAGATCGATACCAGACTGATCGGCAGATGTTTGAGGGCATACAGATAGCACATGAAACACAAAATGGAACCAACTACAATCAGGTAAGCGATTGACAACCAGGCGGTACGGGGAACAGTATGCAAAGGGATATGCTGTCCGCTGACTAGAGAAGCCCCATATAAGATGATACCCCCAAAAAGCATTTGCCAACCAATACCGGAATAGGGATCCAATTTCCGTTTGTTGTGTATCGTGAGCAGTGTGCCCGTTGTCCAGGTTAGCACACCGATCAAGGTCAGGAATACACCAAACATAAAATTGGGATTGGAGAGTTCCTCGTAAAACGAACTAAGTAAGAAAGCCACACCGGCAAAGCCCATGACCAATCCGAGAATAGCCAACGGCTTGATCTTTTCTCTGAAAAAAACAAAAGTGGCCAATACCATTACAAAGGGCATCAGGGCCGATATCAATGCGCCGAGATAGGACGGGATATATTTGATCGCCCAGGTGGTAAGCCCGTTGCTGCAACTGATCAATAAAAACCCCATCAGGAGATAAAATAACAGGTCGCGCAACGGAGGTATTTTTTTACCTTTTAGCAAAAAAAATACGACTACCAATATACCAGCTACTGTTTGCCGCACGGCGGTCATTTGCAGGGGCGGAATATGTGCGACAGTGAGTTTAGAAACAAACCAAGTGGTGCCCCAAAAAAATGAAATGATCGCTAACGCTCCCGATGCCCTGCTTTTGCTCATAAAATCAGGGTGCAATTTGCAATTTAAATCTGCATTTCGAACTAAAAATGGCAGAATTATTTTTGTTTGTTTAGAGATATACCCTATATTTGAAGTTCATTTAAAAATTTAAAAACATGAAAAAAATAGTTTTTCTCGCATTGGCATTGTTTGTATCAGGTACAATGTTTGCTGATAAAAAATGCTGCAAAGACAAAAAATCTTGCAAAAAAGAATGTTCAAAATCTGCGAACAAAGAAGCGACCAATGCTGACGGTACTGCAACCATCGCACCTGCTTCTTCTACCAGCGCATCTAAAGCCAGCGCTACGCAAACAAAGACTTCTACTTCTACAGCAACACCTGCAACAAGAACAAGTTCTTCTTCAACACGATAATTTTTAATAAAATTCATCATACTAAAACGCTCCTTTTCGGGAGCGTTTTTTTTATCCCTGTGAGTGCCTTTTTTTGATTTTATTCATTCAAATAATTGTACGTTAGTCAGAACATGGTTATATTGTACGCAAAAAACAATACATGAAAATACTGGAGATCAAAGTCATGAACGGCCCCAATTATTGGAGCATAAAACGACACAAACTGGTAGTGATGTTGCTTGATTTGGAAGAATTGGAACAAAAACCGACCAACCTGATTCCGGGTTTCCTTGAGCGGATAAAAGCAATGTTTCCCACCATGTATAGCCATCGATGCAGCGAAGGCACTGAAGGAGGCTTTTTTAAACGGGTCGAAGAGGGTACCTGGATGGGACATGTCATTGAACATATAGCACTCGAACTCCAAACCCTGGCCGGTATGGACACCGGGTTTGGCCGCACCCGCAGCACCAGTAAAGAAGGTGTTTACCATGTGGTATTTTCGTATGTAGAAGAAGCTGTGGGCAAAGCTACTGCCTCGGCTGCTGTTGATATCGCACAAAGATTGATCGAAGGAAACGATTTTGATGTAGAAACCTTTATACAGGAATTGCGTGAGATCAGGGAAAAAGTGCGACTCGGGCCCAGCACAGGATCAATTGTACAGGAAGCGATCAACCGGAATATTCCTTGGATAAGACTCAATAAAAATTCGTTAGTGCAACTGGGTTATGGTATCAATCAACGCAGAATACAAGCAACCGTGGCGAGTACCACCAGCAATATCGCCGTGGAGATCGCTTGCGACAAAGAAGATACAAAAAATATCCTTGAAGCCGCTGAAGTACCTGTACCTCGTGGACGCATCATACACGATGTGGACGATCTTGAAGCGGCGGTCAAAAAAATTGGCTATCCCATCGTACTCAAACCCATCAATGGCAATCATGGACGTGGCGCCACCACCAATATTCTCGATTGGGAGAGTGCCCTGTTGGCGTTTGATATAGCCAAAAAACACTCCCGGGCTATCATCTGCGAAAAGTTCATTACCGGTTTCGATTTTCGTTTGCTCGTAATCGATTATAAATTTATTTGTGCCGCAAAACGAACACCGGCCTGTGTTACCGGCAATGGAAGCAGCAATATTCAACAGCTCATCGACGAAGTAAACAGCGATCCACGCAGAGGATTCGGACATGAAAAGGTATTGACGCAAATCAAAGTAGATGCGGTAAGCGAAAAAATACTTGCTGATAAAGAACTGACTCTCGAAAGTGTTTTACCCAAAGGCGAGACGCTGTATCTTAAACCAACTGCCAACCTCAGTACCGGTGGCACTTCCACCGATGTCACCGATTTTGTACATCCGAATAATATTTTTCTTGCCGAAAGAATTGCCCGCATTATCGGCCTCGATATTTGCGGTATCGATATTATGGCCAGCGACCTTTCCACTCCGGTGGAAGATAATGGTGGAGCAGTATTAGAAGTAAATGCCGCACCCGGTTTCAGAATGCATATTGACCCCAGCGAAGGACTTCCCCGGAATGTAGCGGAACCTGTGATCGATATGCTTTATCCACCCGGTAGCAGCGCCAGAATACCGATCATTGCTGTATCAGGCACCAATGGCAAAACCACCACGACCCGCCTGACAGCCCATTTGGTCAAAAGCATGGGGCATAAAGTGGGTTTTACCACCAGTGATGGTGTGTATATCCAAAACCTTATGATGATGAAAGGTGATTGTACCGGCCCGATGAGCGCTGAATTCGTACTCAAAGATCCGACCGTTGATTTCGCCGTGCTGGAATGTGCGAGGGGAGGTATTTTAAGGGCAGGTTTAGGTTTTCATCAATGCGATATCGCGATTGTGACCAATATCAGTGCCGACCATCTTGGTTTGAGT
>CAZFKA010000250.1:0-4304 GCA_964519155.1 uncultured Bifidobacterium sp.
ACTGTCAATTGTCAATTGCCCACTGCCTGCTTTTATTGCCACGAATGCACGAATATGTAACATTACATTGCCCGCTGTCGTCTGCCCACTGCCACACCGCGCTGCCAAATTTGATTTTGCAGACGGCAAAAAACGTTTACATTTGTGTTCATGCCAAAATATGAATTTTCATATCAGGAATTCGAACAGGATGCGCTGCTTCCTGAGGAGGACCGGAACCTGTTGACCGCCGCTCGCCAAGCTACCGATAACGCGTATGCACCCTATTCCCACTTTCGTGTAGGCTGTGCCGTATTGTTGCAAAACGGGCAAACGGTGACAGGTGTCAATATCGAAAATGCATCTTATCCTGTAGGCATTTGTGCCGAACGCAGTGCTTTGTCGACTGTATTATCGCAATTTCCAACAGAAAAAATACTGAAAATAGCCATCAGTTATGTATCCCCTGTGGGTGAAAATAAGCAACCCGCCTTTCCCTGCGGTATGTGTCGGCAGTTTATTTCGGAATGTGAGCAAAAAAACGGAGAACCTATTGCCCTTTTCCTGTCGGCCCGTGAAGGCACCGTCATCCGGATCGATACTGCCCAACATCTGTTGCCGTTTAGTTTTGGCCCTGCTGACCTCGAATCCTGAACGAATACGCAAATTTCATCATCATAAAATCCTCTTTAAAGTACTACACATGCAAAATGTTGATATTCAAAAACTAGAAGAAACCGTGGCGTTCATTCGCAGCAAAACAGATCTGAAACCCTATGCATTCATCATCCTCGGCAGCGGACTCGGAGGTCTGGTTGATGAAGTAGAGATCACGCTCAGCATGGCCTATGAGGATATTCCAAATTTTCCGGTCAGTACCGTACAAGGGCATGGTGGAAAATTACTTTTTGGAACCCTTAGCGGCAAAGCGGTTGTACTGCTCAGTGGACGATTTCATTACTATGAAGGATATACCATGCAGGAGACCACTTTTCCTGTGCGGGTGATGCATGCATTGGGTGCCCAACTGCTGATGGTGTCGAATGCTGCCGGTGGAATGCATCCTGATTTCAAGGTCGGCGATCTGATGGCTATTAACGATCATATCAACCTGTTTCCCGAACATCCCTTGCGCGGCCGGAATGATGAGCGCTTTGGCCCACGCTTCCCCGACATGACCGAACCCTACGCTTTGGAAATGGTGCGCAAGGCTAAAGAAATCGCAGACCATCATCAAATCAAATTATACGAGGGCGTTTATATCGGACTGCAAGGACCAACCTTTGAAACCCGTGCAGAATATAAATGGCTGCAGATCATTGGCGGCGATGCAGTCGGCATGAGTACGGTGCCAGAGGTAATCGTAGCAATACACTGTGGCATGAAAGTATTTGGGATGAGTGTGATCACCGACCTCGGTATCCGCGACGAGATGAATACCATTACCCACGAAGAGGTGCTGGAAGCGGCTAAAATTGCGGCACCCCGGATGGCCTTTATCTTTAAGGAATTATTAGGACAAGTCTAAAGCTTATGCTTTATTTTTGACCCTTCAAATCATCGTGCTGAAACCTTTGCGCTTCTTTCACTCCTTTTGGGGAAAATGCCCATGCCTGATACTGCTGCTCATGATGGGCATTTGCGGCAATACCCAGGCACAGCTCTTTTCGAATGGTACAGGTGGCAATGGCAATATCAGTTCGCAAAAGATCATTTCAGACAGCAGCAAAAAGAAACAGTTGACCACCGATGATAAGGTCAGTATCCGTTATTTCGTTCTCGAAGATACGCTCAGAAAAAATGTCGACTCCAGTATCCGCTATTTACATCGTAGCCCGGTACAAACTATTTGGCATACCGATCTCGGAAATACCGGCTCAGCAGCGGTATCGCTTCGCTTCCAGCCCGATCAGGACCCCGGCATGCAATTGGGACTTCCGGCCATAGCGACTTTAATGTATCGCTGGCAGGATTTACGCTTTTACAATACAACCCGGGCTTATACCGATATTTTTTATCGCAACGGCAGCAAAAACGATCAGATCATTTCGCTGATGCATACCCAAAATATTCAACCCAACTGGAATGTCAGTGCCGATTACCGAAAAGTAAATTCACCCGGATTTTATAAATGGCAAAAAACCAACCACGACAATTTTGCCTTGTCGACCCATTACCGATCAAACAATCAACGGTACGATATCAAAGCCGGCTTTGTGTATAACAAAGTACAACAAGACGAAAACGGTGGCATTGCGTCATACGATTACCTTTACTCAGCAGCCTATAACGACAAACGTTTAGTACCCGTATACTACGAGAATGCATCAGAAAACCGTTCGTCGGTGAGCAACTATTTCCGCACGGCCAATGTCCTGTGGCAACAACAATATTTTTTTGGTCAGCAAGACAGTGTATATAACGCCGACAGCACAGAAAGAAACTATGTATTTAAACCGGTATTCAGTGTGAAACATCGCTTGTATACCCAACACGAATTTTACCGGTATAAAGATCAGCAACCTGATACCAGTGATTACCGTTATTTCGGCCTTTACGAAAGCAATATCAGCGATTCAGTGTATACGAAATACTTTCACACCCTGGTAGGCAATGCTTTTTCGCTCAATGGTGATCTGCGTTTTCGCGAAAAGGTCATGCAGGCTGAAGTGGGTTATGGCATTGAGATTGACCAACAAAGAAACGGACTATTCAAACCAACATTTTACAATAATTATCTGTTTGGCCGTATTGAAAAACCGCGTCAGGCAGATGCGGAATGGTTGTATGCAGCGCAAATCAAAGCCTATTTTACCGTCAATACCATCGGCATTTTTTTATTGCAGGTGCAGACCGGACGCAGCATGGGAGAAAACTTCGGCACTATACTCATGGGTTTGCGTCAAAGTTTGCAAACAGCACCCTATTTGTTTACCTATTACGCAAGCAACCATTTCACAACAACATCGTCGTTGTCGCGTCAAAGTATTACGAAATTGTTTATCGACTATGTTAATACCCGCTACCAAGCGGATATACACTTGCATTATTTTTTATTGGGAAATTATATTTATCGCGATACAAATCTTTCTGCTTTACAATATAAAAAAGTCTTCCCGCTGACCCAATTACAAATCCATAAAATCTTTCTGTACCGGACGCTTGTGTTTGACAATGACCTGCTACTGCAAATCACACCCGCTCAAGGGCCTATACAGTTACCGCTGTATGCATCACGGCATCGCCTGGCTTACGAAGACAAAATTTTCAAACGCAAATTGCTGATAGCCGTTGGTTTAGAAGGCCGGTATAATACAGGCTGGTATGCCAATGCGTATACTCCTGTCTATTTTACCTTTGTCAATCAATACCAATATAAGATCAGTAATATTCCGGAACTGGCTTTCTTTTTCAATTTTAATGTCAAACGTTTCCGCGCATCTCTGGCTCTTGATCAGCTTCAACAAATCTTTACCCGCAACAACATCAATTTCCCGGGTTATGCCGCCCAAAATCTGGCCTTACGTTTCGGGCTTCATTGGATTTTTGTCAATTAGCTTTTGGAGAAAATATTTGTTATATGCCGCGATGTCCTCACAGAACGGGCTGTCTTTTGAAAATAACATTGACCAAGGCGCCAATGCTTTTTTTTAATGACTGCGTGCTTACTTTTTTTGTAGCACAAAAGAGAATTTTTTCGATGATTTATCAGCAAAAATCCTAACCTCTGCAAACGAGTTTACGTCTTGCAAAATGTTCCGCTTTTCACAAGCGGATTTTTAAAATTAATTCTACTTTTACTTTCTAAATCACACACATTATGACAACAGTTAATGCTTACCTGACCTTTAATGGCAACTGCGAAGAAGCCTTTGAACATTACAAAACCGTTTTTGGCGGCGAATTCACCTATATGGGCCGGTTTAAAGATATGCCTCCGGGAGAAGATGGCAACACCCTTAGCGCGGAAGAAGGCAACAAAATCATGCATGTCTCTTTACCTATTAGTGCCGAAACATTTCTCCTGGGCAGCGATACCGGTGGAGAATGGTCGGCCGGATATACACCGGGCAATAATATGTCGGTATCAATCAGCACCGATTCGAATGAAAAAGCTGATCAATTGTATGCCGGACTTTCAGCAGGCGGCCAATCAACTATGCCTATGAGCAATACGTTTTGGGGATCCTACTTCGGTATGCTCACCGATCGATTTGGCATCAACTGGATGATCAGTGTTGACGCACAACAACAGTAAATAGCCTAGTATGAAACCTTTTAAAGAATATACAATCGACATAAAAGCGCCTGCCGATCGGTTGTGG
>CAZFKA010000251.1:0-4284 GCA_964519155.1 uncultured Bifidobacterium sp.
GTCGTATGTATTCACCATATCACGCAACGATGCGGAAGAAACATCGGCGAGGGTAAATTCAGTAAGGTCTTTATAAAAGTCATAGTTTTCGCTGCTTGTCGATTTTAAATTGAAAATAGACTTTTCAACGAAATTGCTTTTGGGTATTTTATCGATTTTACCCTGTAAATATTGTCCCTGAGCAAAACCCATCACCCCGGAAAATAGTATACAGAGTATCAGAATTAATTTTTTCATGTTTCTATTTTTGGGTGAATTATTTAGTATTCAATTGTTTGCTCAATTCATTATTTTTTTGTTTAAGCGTGTTTACTTCTTTTTCGAGCTGAATCATGTGCAGGGTCAACTCTTCAATTTTTTCAAGAAGTTTCGCATCCATTTTAGCTAAATCCAGTCCGTTTTCTACCACTTCGTCGGCAGACGGTACGCCGGGTAAATGTTTGTGTTCGCGGATATACGTTTCTACTTCATGCAGCGGTTGTAATTTATAATCATCGGCAAAAACATAATCGGCCCAATTTGCACTGGCTTTTAGGGCTACTTTTATTTTCTCGGTGAGTATCCCGGTTTCTACATACAGTTTGTAACCTGCAGGGGTAGTAGTGGTGCCGATTTGCAAAGCACCGCCCGATAGCAGGGTCATGCGGGTCAGATTATTGGTGCCAAAAGTCATGTTGGCATTTTCCATATTGGTAATCGAAACCACATTACCGGTGGTGGCGATTGCCAAGCCATCGGTTTTGGTGGAGCCGGTTGTTGAATTGGTGATTCTCAGCGTATCATTGGCGGCTGAATTATTGATATGCACCTGTGCAGCAGGAACGGCATTTCCGCCGATACCTATTTTTCCGCTGCTATAGTCGGCATAAAATTTCAGTGTCGATACACCGCCGGTAACAGTATTCAGCCCTATACTTCCGGCGTTACTCACCAGAAAATTTCCTGAATTATTGCCCATCGCCAATAGGTTGGCATAGGGAAATAAACCCGCGATACCTGTATACCCGCCAGCGTATGCAGAGCCATATTTAGTAAACGTAAAATAATTAGATGCAATATCATTATACATAATGAATTTACCGGCACCGGTTGATCCGGCATTATGCATCCGTACATGTTCCACTACAGCGTTCGAATTCTGATAGACGTGGAGTTTCGCTAAGGGGGCATTGATACCGATACCAACATTGTTACCGGCAATAACATTGTTGCCACTGGAATACAATTGCGCTTTTGCGCTAAACAATGATAAACAGGCTATTCCTGTTAATAAGCTGATTTTTTTCATAAAGTATTTTTTATATCCGTAAAAATAGTTCGAAGTTTGTTATTGTTACAACAATAAAGCCATAATCGTGTCATTTTTTTTAGATGAAATATAGTTCCGCCTATTTCAGCCGACATTTTTTACCTTTACCCACTTTTTTTTAAAAATGGAGACACAACTTTTATTGCGTGCGTACCGATTGATGATGACTGCCAGGGCCATGGCTAATATTTATGAAGAAAATCGTCAGGTGTGCAAATATGTGCATAGCACGTCACGCGGACATGAAGCTATTCAACTGGCCTTAGGTCTTCAACTCAAAAAACAGGATTGGGTGAGTCCGTATTACCGTGATGAAAGTTTGATGTTGGGAATGGGTTGGCGCCCCTATGAAATGATGCTGCAATTACTGGCTAAGGGTGAGGACCCGTTTACGGGGGGACGCGAATACTACAATCACCCCAATAGCCGCAGAGAAAATTTACCCAAAATTATACACCAAAGCAGCGCTACCGGCATGCAAGCTATTCCCACAACAGGTCTCGCGCAAGGCATACAGTATATTGAAAAACAAAATTTAGACACCGGTTCCGATGAAAGACCCGTGGTGGTTTGTTGTTTTGGCGACGGTAGTATCACAGAAGGTGAGGTGAGCGAAGCTTTTCAATTTGCAGCATTGAAACAATTGCCCATCATTTATCTGGTGGAAGACAATGATTGGGGAATTAGTGTCAGCAGTGAAGAAGCACGCACCATGAATGCGTATGAATTCATTGCCGGTTTTAAAGGAATTGAACGTTTACAAGTGGATGGAAGCGATTTTCAAAAAAGTTACGAATGCATAGCCAACGCTATACATTATGTTAGAGAAAACCGCAGACCAATTCTGGTACATGCGCGCGTGCCATTGCTGGGGCATCACACCAGCGGCGTGCGTAAGGAGTGGTACCGAAGCGACGAGGATATGGCCAAACATATTCAGCAGGATCCGGTAACGAAACTCCGCAAAACATTGGTGGAATCAGGTACCGATGAAGATGAACTCGACCGCCTGGCAGCAAGTGAAGCCGAATTTATTGCCCGCGAGTTCGGAGAGGCCGTTCAGGCAGCAGAACCCGATCCGTTGGGAGTGGCCGATCATGTTTTTGCCCTTACACCGATCACGGAAGAAAAAGGTGAAAGGTCACCGGCCCGGGGTGAAAAAGTAGTGATGGTGGATGCCGCTTTACATGCCATTGAAGAACTGATGCGAAAACACCCTGAATGTCTTTTTTATGGCCAGGATGTAGGCAAGCGACTGGGTGGAGTATTTAGAGAAGCCGCGACTTTAGCCGATAAGTTTGGTGACGACCGTGTGTTTAATACCGCTATCCAAGAAGCCTATATCATTGGGTCAACCATCGGCTTGAGTGCCTTGGGGCTAAAGGCTTTCGTAGAAGTGCAGTTTGCCGATTATATCTATCCCGGCATCAATCAGTTGGTGACAGAAATTTCAAAATCGTGTTATCTCAGTTGCGGAAAATTTCCGGTGAATATGGTGCTGCGGGTTCCCATTGGTGCTTACGGTGGTGGCGGCCCGTATCACAGTGGATGTGTAGAATCTATGCTCGCCAATATCAAGGGCATCAAGGTATGTTACCCGTCCAATGCCGCCGATTTAAAAGGTTTATTGAAAGCAGCTTACTACGATCCGAATCCGGTTGTGATGCTCGAACATAAAGGATTGTATTGGAGTAAAGTGCCCGGTACCGAAGATGCGAAAATGATAGAGCCGGCCGAAGATTATATTTTGCCCTTGGGTAAGGGTGTGCGTGTGTTGCAGGCTGATGAACAACAGATCGCTGATGGAAATTCTGTCTGTGTAATCACTTATGGTATGGGTGTTTATTGGGCTAAAAATGCAGCGCGGCAGTTTCCCGGCTGTGTAGAAGTGATCGATATTCGTACTTTGTATCCGCTAGATGAACAACTGATATTCGATACGGTAAAACAACATGGCAAATGTCTGGTACTCACCGAAGAGCAATTACGCAATTCATTTGCTGAAGCCCTTGCCTGCCGTATTGCGCAACATTGTTTTTATCAACTCGATGCACCGGTGAAAACAATGGGTGCGCTTGATCTGCCGGCGGTACCCATGAATATTTTGCTCGAAGCAGCTATGTTACCGACAGTTGAAAAAGTTGAAAAGGCAATTGCCGATCTACTGCATTATTGAATCGTGTCGCAAAAAATATAATCAGGTCATCGAACACAAAAAGTCTTTACTGGTCTGTTTCCTCATCTGCATCGTGCTGGTCGGTATTCGTATTCGGTATACCGACAAGGCACAACATTTACCACTCAAGATCACAACCTGGGATGCTTTGGGATATTATATGTACTTGCCTGCGTGGTATATCTATCACGACGAGAAGGAATTGAAATGGTTTCCGGCTATCGATCAACAATATGGCTTATCCGGTGGAGAATTCTACCAGGCAACCCAACAAAAGAACGGTCATTATGTTTTCAAGTATCTGGGTGGCGTATCTTGGCTTCAACTTCCTTTTTTTGTGCTGGCCCATGGGTATGCCTTGCATTCGTCCTATCCCGCTGATGGCTTTTCTTTACCTTATCAGCTCGCGGTTGCCATTGCCTGTTTGACGTATATCATTTTCAGTTTGTTTTTGCTCAGGCGTATTCTTTTGCGGTATTTCGATGATACCACTACCGCCATTACCTTATTGTTATTGACGTTGGCCAGCAATTTTGTTCAGTATGTTTCGGTCGACAGTGCGCAAAGTCATGGCTTTATTTTTCCTTTATATGTGCTCGTATTGTGGACCACTATTCGGTGGTACGAAAAACCTCAAGCAGTATTCGCTTGGCTTACGGGTATCATCATTGGGCTTGCGTGTATTTGTCGTCCCACCGAAGGGGTGATGTTGCTCATTCCTTTATGCTGGCAATCCCATATGAAACAGTCGTTTAGAGAGAAAATACTCTTTTTGAAAGCAAATCGTTTGCATATTCTC
>CAZFKA010000252.1:0-4273 GCA_964519155.1 uncultured Bifidobacterium sp.
ATTTTACTTTATCACCCGCCAGTATCAACACTGTGCCGGATGTTTTAATCCATGTCTGACTTTCGGTGAGTGAATTGTAAAAGGGTGAATAATTAATAGTAAAATCTGGAACACAAACGATGCAGGGGCTCACCGTTAAATTGAGTGTCGCAATGGAATCGCAACCGTACATCGAAGTAAAATTTGCGGTATAAGTACCTGTACTATCAAGATTTTGTCCGTTCCAGGTGTATGGGGTTTGATTGGCACATATGGAAAGATTAGTGGTGACATTGACATTCTGATAAACTCTTACTCCGATGGTATCTTTACCCAGACAACCATTGGCATCGCTACCTGTAACAATATAATTAAGCAGATAAGGAGTATATACCGGCGTAAAAGGAACATTGTCTGTTACTCCATTGGTCCACGTATAACTAATTGCGCCGCTACCATTGAAAATTACACTTTGTCCTTCACAAATTGTATCATCTGTAACATTTGCAGTAACTGTGGTAAGTACCGCAGCGACATCAATTGAATCGTAACGCCAGCCGCATGTATTATGTGCCCTGTACATGTACCTACCGGGCTGAATTATTGTTTGTATAAGGCCATTTCCTCCAAACTGACCGGGAGGTGGGTACAAGTAATTCCCTACTACATAATACCAGGAGCCCGGTATACCATTATTGGCATACAGTAACATTGTATCACACAAAAAAGGATACTGTGCCGTCAGGTTCGCAGGGGCGATAGGTGTATCGATGATAATTTCAAATGTATCTTTCGCTATCTGTCCGATAGCATCTGTTACGGTTAGGGTATATGTTATATTATTGGTTGCTGTAAAACTTACGGTGTTGGTATTGGTATTGTTTAAACCGGTCACCGGTAGCCAATTATAGGTTAGGGCTCCCACTCCACCCACGATATTACCGCTAATCGTAGCGTTACTGCCGATGCACTTATGAAGTGATTGAAACGAAGGAGAACCCGTAAGTAAAGCTCCTGAAATTTTTCCAAAAGAATTGCTTCCGCTCCGGTTTGTATAAATGGCATCTACTCGCCTGACACACTGAAAATAGGCGTTCTGCGCTACTCCTGAAACATCATAACTTTTTACGGGTTGAAAAGTATTCAGATTGTAAATGTGATTTGTATACCCCAATTGTTGCACATTAAAAGACAATAAACTATCATAAGTGCTGATCGACCTGCACCGTGGACCCGATTCAAAATCAGATAAGGTGATAATCGGATTAGAAAGTACGCCGGCGCTGCTTATCTGTCGAATATCCATATACTCTGTAAGCGAAACCCCAGTCCAGGAATAGCATACAAAGAGCTTAGCGCTTTGCTCGTTTAAACAAACCTGTACATCATATTCACCTCTAACATTATTACTTACATTCAGTAAAAAAAGCGGTGTGTTCGCCGTTGTAATTTTTAAGGCAAAGATATCAGGCTGAACACCCCAATTCTGACTGTAAGCCGCCGCAATACTATAATTACCTGCGCTAATCGTTCCGGTAAACGCACCTGTTGCAATAATAGTATTGTCGATTGCCGAATAAAAAACTTTTGTAACTGATAACCCCTGCTGCCACACAAATATTGCTGCAGGTGTATACTTTGATAAACCACCAGTACCTGCGATATAAAAATTATTTTGCTGATCGGTACAAATATCAAAACACATTTCATTACCAGCGGTACCGATTACATGGGCACTGATATAGTTTCCGCCGGTATCATACCGGGCTACGAAAACATCGCTTCCGCCATTGGTCGTCAGTAAATTTCCTTCAACATTTATAGACCCTGAGTTCGTGTGACCCGCCACCACTATTTCTCCGTCGCTATTGACGGTAATTGCAGTAGCTATTTCATCGTTACTTCCGGCTATATGTTTTGCCCAAATCAAATTGCCGCTCGTATCCCATTTCATCACTAACGCATCACTTGCGCCAAGATTGGCAAAGTTTGCATTTCCGAATATAAAGGGAGCAGTGGTAAATGTCGCGCATGTGTAAATAACATCGTTATGATATACGATATCCCGAATATCCGCATTAAAGGTATTTTGCCATGCCCAAAATGGCTGAACAACCTGACCACGTGTCACCATGGCAAAATTGAAAATAATTGATACGACAAAAACAATCTTTTTCATGTTTTCTTTGTTTATTTTCTTAATGATAAAAAAAGTGCCCGCATTGCCTTTCCGCTTTTCAAGTTGATGAAAAAAGACTTGCTGAAACCGACCGCAACCCGGTTTTTACGATTGTATTAGACAATTAAACTAATCAATGTCGGTTGATTTATTTCTGTTTTAGCGCCTCATTCTCTTTCTCCAATGTTTCAATCCGCTTATTCATGTCAATGATGTATAAAGTCAGTTCTTCAATTTTTTCTAAAAGTTTTGCATCCATTTGCGCAACATTGATACCATCTTGTACAACCTCAGTTGCACTAGGTACTCCGGGTAAATGTTTGTGTTCATTTACAAATGTTTCTACGGCAGTTAACGGCATCAGTGCATAGTTATTCGCAAATACGTAATCGCTCCACTCGGCTGTATTCTTTACCGCTACTTTGATTTTTTCGGTTAGTATTCCCTGCTCTACAAATAATTTGTATCCTGCAGGGGTGAACGTATTCCCGATCAGCACACTGCCGTTGCTGTTCATTTTGAGAACGGTCGCATTATTGGTACCCAACTCAAAAGTACTGTTCTCGCGGTTCATGATACTGGCCGCATTGCCCGTCGTGCGTAACTCAAGCCCGTCTGCCATTGTATGACCACTCGTCGCGTTGGTTATACGAACCGTATCTCCCGTGGCTGTGGTATTGATATGCACATTGCTCACCGGTATGGCACTTCCGGCAAGACCTACATACCCCGTTGTATAATTCACATTGAACTTCAGGGTGTTTACGCCTGCTTTATACATCGAAATACCGATAGCTCCGCTGTTTGAAATAAATAGGGGGCCATTATTATTTCCAAAACTCAGCATATTCGCATACGGAAACTGGGATACAAAACCACTGACACCACCCACATAACCACTACCGTACTTTGTAAATGTCGCGTAGTTTGAAGGATTGTCGTTAAACAACGTAAACTTGCCAAAACCCGCAGGCAGCAAATTCTCCAGGCGAAGCAATTCACTAGCCACATTGTTTGTAATATGCAATTTTACAGCGGGCGTATTGGTGCCAATACCAACATTATTGCCTGCAATAACATTGTTACCACTCGAGTAAAGTTGTGCATTGCTGATCATAGCACTGAGTATCAAGGCTGCGCTTAAAAAAATTTTTTTTGTCATAATTGGAGGTTTTGTTTTTTGTTTATTATTTAGTTTTCCTTAAGTAATTTAATAGTTCTATGTCCGGGTATATTTACATAATAGGGTATACTACCGATGTCGACAATTGTTTCTGATTCGCTTCCGCAATCTGATTAACGGCTAGCTTTCCAACGACATCAAAAATCGTTTGTTCATCACCCGGATAAATTTTTCTATTGGGCAAATTTGGTTCTCCGTTTGAACATCCGTTATTCACTTTGGCTACAAATAAAGCACCCGAATCAACCTTGAATCCGGGTTCGAGCAATTCATTGGAAGTTTGGTATGCATCAAGACGTACTCCAGCTGCTGAAGGGATAATACGTACATTGCCGTGACTTTTGATCCAGCGCTGACTTTCTGTTGGTTCAACCCATTGGGGGGAATTGACAATTGTATAATTCATTACACAAACTGTACAAGGACTTACTGTCAGATTTAAAGTCGGGATTGATTCGCAACCATAAACGTTTATTTTCAAAGTGTTGAGGTTTGGGCTTCTAAATAACGAAGTTAGTCTAATTTTATTATAAAAAGCTTAACAAAAATCAATTTCGACGTTGTTCTTTTCAAAGGAAAAATCCATCATTTCAATTCTGTAAAAAATAAAGACAATTGTCTTTGCGCGAAAAAAAGTGGCGGTTAAATCACAATTTCTAAAACACCGTAAAACCCTTTTGTAAAAAAAGAGGCCGTCATATTGACGACCTCCTCTTTGGTTTTGCTCAAAAAATTAATTAACAGACTTTAATTTTTCTTCACTTTATCAGTATGGGTCAATTGATTGTTTTCGTATACCTGTATCGTGTATACGCCACTCACAATTTCTCCCATGCTTAATTGGATATTATTCATTCCCACCGCTGATTTCGCCTGAATCTGTTTGATCACTCGGCCACTCATGTCCAACAACTTAACCGTTGTGTTTTGCG
>CAZFKA010000253.1:0-4237 GCA_964519155.1 uncultured Bifidobacterium sp.
GTTCCATCCCACATTGCCTACACAATGATCGACATATTTCAACCCCGTGGGCTTGGGATTATAATCACTTTTCCACGCTACAAAACCCGGAATAAAAATGCCGGAATAATTTTTTCGTTCCACAAATACATGCACTACTTCGCCATAGGTATGGATTCCACTCATACGCACTTCGCCATGATCATCGGTAAGGGTTGTCGGTTCCATATACGATTTTGCCCCGCGGCTCATGGTTTGTTCGTAGGCGTCATAAGCATCATCAACCCAAAGAGCAAGTACCTTTACCCCATCACCATGTTTGCGATGATGTTCCGCAATGATATGGTCTGATGACATGGGTGATGTGAGTACTAGTCGCATTTTATCCTGTACCAAGACATAAGATGCTTTGTCGCGTACACCCGTTTCAGGACCAGCGTAAGCCAGTGATTGAAATCCAAAAGCGGTTTTATAATAATGTGCAGCCTGTTTGGCATTGCCCACATAAAGTTCAATATAGTCGGTGCCTAATAAAGGCAGAAAATCAGTTTGGGTATTCGCCACCGGTTTGTCTAATGTATGTGTATCCATAATTTTATTTTATGATTGAGAAATGTACTTTTTATCGGTAAACATATGTTGAATAATGTTAGCGGGACTTTGTACGATCAATCCACAAATCCATATACTCACGATCAAAATTTTAACGACGATCTTTGGCAAACTGTCTTTTTCGTAGCAAATGGTTTTGATATAGGGCGCTGATTCGAACATTTTTCCGTAGGGCAATGAGAAAAGATTGCCGGATTGCAAAAATATAAAAAAAGCATCGTAAAAATGCACTTTTGCCTCTGACAGACACCCTTGAATTTCTTTTCAACTATTTTTGCGATACAAACGTCTTAGACAGTATGAAAAAATTATTTATTCTCCCGTTCCTGCTTTGTTGTGTGAATCTTGCGCAGGCTGCCACTACGATACCCGCCGGTAATATCGGCACCACGACCTGGACATTAGCCGGTTCGCCGTACAATATTGCCGGTACGGTTAACGTAACCGGAACCCTCAATATCGACCCCGGTGTGGAAGTGGTTTTTCAAGGGTTTTACCAAATGAAAATCACCGGTCTGATCAAGGCAAATGGAACTGCCGCACAACGCATTATCTTCAGGGCGCAGGATACAACAGGCTGGTATAATGATATTGTACCCACCGGGGGCTGGCGCGGAATTTATTTCGATGATACCAATGCACCGCTCGATAGTACTTACTTGAAATACTGCGTAATTAAGGATGTGAAGCATGGTGTAAACGCCCCGCAGAATGATAATTCAGCCATTTTTTTGTATTTCAGAAATTTAAAACTCGATCATTGTGAGTTTGTACATAACCAAAGTTCAGCCAACCAAAGTGTGGGGAGTATTATTTCAGGATCACTAAAGCCGGGCCGAACTTTCGAAATGGCCTTTTGCGATCTGCACGACAGCTATACACGTGTGGCTGCTATAAAACTCGATACCTACCTCGGCGGGTTCCTCTATATTCACGACAACCGCATGCATCATAACCGAGGTGCCGGCACGGTTTTTACGATCTGGAGTGAAATGCTTTTTGAGAACAATGAACTCGACAGCAATAGCTGCACTTTTATCAATATGGGTACTTTGCGGGTCGATGGTGGTCACAATACGATCAGAGGCAACAAATTGCATCACAATATCAACGAACGTATGGCGGCCATTGGATGCAGTATGGGCAAAACCATTATTGAAAAAAACCTGATCTGTAATAACCAAATGCTGGATGCAAGTTGCGGGTTAACCGATGGCGGAGCGGCTATTCATATTTCGCATAACAACAACGGTCCCTGGGACAGTACCGAATACACGATACGGGACAATGTCATTGCCAACAATTATGCAAATTTTGCCGGTTCAGCCATTTATATCTACGATTGCAAAGCCAAAATTTTCAATAACCATATTATCAAAAATAAATCAAGCAGTTCGGGTGTGGGCATCAACGCGTACGGCCTGCAAAATCAACTGCATATCCGGAATAATATTTTTTACGGAAACGAATCAACGGCTTATGGAGTCAAACAGGATGTGTTTTTGGCAGGAGGTAGCTTTTATACCTTCGACTATAATTGGATCGACTATCCCCGTTACGAAGTAGTGAGTGCAGCCAATGTGCCACTCAATGGCGATACTTCGCATAATGTAATTGGGGCAAACCCTATGTTAGTGAACCCAACAACCATGGCAGATCCGAACGATAACGCACTGATCAAAGATTTTCATCTGCAAGGCAATAGCCTATGTGCCAATGCCGGTGATGTGACTAATATTACTTTATCTCCGACCGATTTTTATGGCAATGCCAGGGTTTCGGGTCCTAAAGTGGATATCGGGGCGCATGAATTGCAGGATACCGGTGTAGAAGGCATAAACGATCTGGCAGACGCTTTTCCGGTAAAGATATTCCCGAATCCGGTATACGATCAACTGACGCTTACCTTGGATAGTCAACAACCATATTCGTGCTCTATTTTCGATCTGAGCGGTCGTTTGCTCTTTACACAAAATAGTCAAATCGGTTCACTGATCCTTGATATTTGTCAATATACGCCGGGTACTTATTTTCTCTCTATTGAAAATATGCAGGGGCAAAAAGTGATCAAAAAAATTGCTCATCAATAATCACGAGACGTCAGGCGATATTTTTACGATCGGCTGTGCTTAGAGGCATGCATAAAGGTAAGCCTTTATTCCGCCCAACTCATGATGTATTGTTGATCTTCGATATCTAACGCGTAATTCGTCAAATGTAAAGGTCTGAACGTGTCGATCATTACCGCGAGTTCGGGTGTTTCCGTCTTGCCAATACTTTTTTCAACTGCGCCGGGATGCGGGCCATGCGGTATGCCGCTCGGATGCAGGGTGATCATGCCACGGGTGACATGTTTACGACTCATGAATTCGCCATCAACATAGTACAATACTTCATCGCTGTCGATATTGCTATGGTTATACGGAGCCGGAATCGCTTGTGGGTGATAGTCGTATAACCGGGGTACAAACGAACAAATGACAAAATCTTTTCCATCAAAGGTTTGATGAACGGGTGGGGGCTGATGTACCCGCCCGGTAATGGGTTCAAAATCGTGGATCGAAAAAATAAAGGGGTATTCGCAACCATCCCAGCCCACCACATCAAAAGGGTGTGTGCCATAGGTGATCGGGTATAATAGATTCTTCTTTTTGGTATAAATCAGAAATTCGCCGCTTTCATCATAAGTTTTCAGATCCTGCGGTTTGCGAATATCTCTTTCGCAAAAGGGTGAGTGCTCCATCAACTGTCCTTCACTGCTTTTGTACCGTTTCGGAAATCGAATAGGACCAAACGATTCAATGATCAAGAGCCGGTTGTCGGGCGAATGAAATTGTATTTGATAAATGGTGCCACGGGGCAATACGATATAGTCGCCATACGAAAATGGCAATTCTCCATATTGTGTCAACACGCGTCCGCTGCCTTCATGAATAAATAATACTTCATCGGCATCGGCATTTTTGTAAAAATAATTCGTCATACTTTGACGCGGCGCGGCCAGGGTAATATGGCAATCGCTGTTGACCAAAATGGGACGTCGACTGTCGAGATAATCATCAACGGGTTTGATATTGAACCCTTGAAAGCTTCTGTGTTTTAAAATATTATCGGTTGCAATAACCGGTTGTATATTCGTAGGCTCCTCCGATTTGATGATTTTGGTAGGTGGATGTACGTGATACAGGAGAGAATAATTATATGAAAATCCTTCGGTACTGAAAAGTTGTTCGCTGTACAAGCCACCATCGGGTTTGCGAAATTGGGTATGACGTTTATGCGGGATCTTTCCAAGCGAATAATAATGAGGCATGATCGTTGTTTATTGAAGAAACAAAGTTAAGGAAACAAAATTATCCCGGAAGTAAAATTGACTATTGAATGAATCCGGGTCGCTGACTGTCTGCAATTTTCATTTTCATCAGCAATACCATGGCTCGCGCCTTTTCTTTCGCTTTGCGGCTTACCGGTCCAGAGAAATGCGCATCAAGTGTTTCTTCAAACAAAAGGATCCAACGCTCGAAATGATGCGTTTCAAGACTCGCCTTTCTGTTGAGTTCAATATGAGTCAGTATCGGATTACCCCTGTAGCCAGCCTCGTGAAACAGCACCGAATGCCAGAATGCAACCAAGCGGGGCATGTGGG
>CAZFKA010000254.1:0-4206 GCA_964519155.1 uncultured Bifidobacterium sp.
GCCAAAACCATCAAGAGGGAATTGGGCAAAGATGCACGGCTGGAGTATAGAATACTGATGGAAAATCAGTCGAAAAAAAATCCTGCTTCTGTGCGCATGCCTGCCAGTAGTCACCATCAAGCACAATTGAGTAATAACTACGTTGATGCACATATCGGCACTAACGAGCATGGGATCAAAAATCCTTTTGTGATTCCCGGTTTGAAGCGTTCACAAATCGACCCGCAACTCAATCCGAATCATACTTTTGAAGCATTTGTGGAGGGCGAATGTAACCGTTTGGCCCGCAGTGCCGGATTGGCTGTTGCCCAAAAGCCGGGAGGAACGTCTTTTAATCCGTTGGTGATCTATAGCAGTGCCGGTCTGGGTAAAACACATTTGGTGCACGCGATCGGTAACGAAACAAAACGGTTGCATCCCAGCAAAACCGTGTTGTATGTAAGTGCTGAGAAATTTATCCACCAGTTTATCGAGCATTCAAAAAACAACGAGATCAACGATTTCATTAATTTCTATCAGTTGATCGACGTTTTGATCATCGATGATGTGCAGTATTTTGCCCCCGCGATTAAATCGCAGGATGCCTTCTTCTCTATTTTTAATCATTTGCATCAAAATGGTAAACAACTGATACTCACCAGCGATAAGCCTCCCAAAGATCTTGACGGTATGCAGGAACGCTTATTGTCTCGCTTTCGCTGGGGACTGAGTGCTGATCTGCAAGTACCGGATTTTGACACGCGTATGGCAATACTGGAACACAAAATGCGCAACGATGGATTGGAATTACCGAACGAAGTTGTGAAGTATTTGGCCTATAACGTTCAAAACAATGTGCGCGAAATGGAAGGAGCTTTGATCTCATTACTGGCGAACTCGTCGCTTGTCAAAAAGGAGATCGATCTGGAACTGGCCAAAAAAGTATTACGCAATATAGTTAAAACCTCCTCCAAGGAGATCACAATTGATAATATCCAAAAAATGGTCTGCGATTATTACGATATATCCTATGATAAATTGCAGGCCAAAACCAGGAAGAGAGAAATTGTTCAGGCTCGGCAGATCTCCATGTTTTTAGCCAAACAGTTTACAAAAAATTCTTTGAAAACAATCGGTGACCATTTTGGAGGCCGCGATCATACGACGGTTATTCACAGTTGCCAGACGGTCAAAGACCTCATGGACACCGATACCCTGATTCGTGAACAGGTAAAGGAACTGCAGCAAAAAGTACAATTGGCAGCAATCTGATTTTCGAAAACCTATCTCTCCTGATAGGTTTTTTTATACCCAATTTGAGCGATCGAAATTTATTTGCTGAAAGTGTAAAATGCACTAAATTCGGGTATTAAAATTATTTTGCACCATGCCTGAGATTCTTTCACATTACTGGTGGGTTCTGATCATCATTATTTCCATTGTTTTTTACAAATTTGTTTTACGGGTTTTTTTTGGAATGGTCATTGTTCCGGAAAACCGGGTAGGGCTGGTGACTAAGAAGTTTGTTCTTTTTGGCGCCAACAAAGAGTTGCCTGATGGACGTATTATCGCTGCAAAAGGCGAAGCTGGTTTTCAGGCAAAAACATTGGCACCGGGGCTTTTCTGATTTATGTGGCCGTGGCAATACAGCGTCGATATGGTGCCATTTGTTATTATACCGGAAGGAAAAATCGGATTGATACTCAGCAAAGATGGTGCTGAAATTCCAACAGGTCATATCCTCGCTCGTCATGTAAACTGTGATAACTTTCAAGATGCAATTATGTTTTTAGAAAATGGGGGTCAGCGTGGACGCCAATGTACCTATATGACTGCCGGGTCCTACCGTATCAATACCCATCTGTTTGAACTGACTCTTACCGATCAGGTAGTGATTCACGAAAATATGGTGGGTATCATAACGGCGATGGATGGCGAGCCGATACCGCTGGGGCATATCGCGGGCAAGTTTGTAGAAGGACATAATAACTTTCAGGATTTCAACAGTTTTCTCCAGCAGAATGGCAATCGCGGTTTGCAACCCCAAGTTATACTAGCCGGATCTTACTATATTAATCCCTGGGCGATTCAAATCGAAGAAATCCCGATGACGGATGTGCCGATCGGCTATGTGGGTGTTGTTATTTCGTATATCGGTGAGGATGGGCAAGATGTTACCGGCGACAGTTTCAAACATGGCAATATTGTGTCGAAAGGACAAAGAGGCGTTTGGATGGAACCGCTGGGGCCCGGTAAGTATGCGTTAAACAAGTATACAACCAAGCTGGAAGCAGTACCTACCACCAATCTGGTGCTCAATTGGGCAGATGCCAGAAGCGAATCACATAACCTGGATAAAAATTTGTCAACCATCACCGTGCGTTCAAAAGACGGTTTTCCGTTTAATCTCGATGTTTCACAAATTATTCATGTACCGGCCAATGAAGCCCCTAAGGTGATTGCCCGTTTCGGCAGTATGACCAATTTGGTTTCGCAGGTGTTGGAACCCACAATTGGCAACTATTTCAGAAACTCAGCCCAGGAAAGTGATGTGATTTCATTCTTGTCTACCCGAAAAGAAAGACAGGAATCAGCCAAAAATCATATTAAAGTTGTGTTGGACGAATATAATGTCAATGCAGTCGATACCCTGATCGGCGACATTGTTCCACCTGATTCATTAATGAAAACGCTCACCGACCGAAAAATTGCTGAGGAAGAACAAAAGACCTATGTCACCCAAAGAATGGCACAGGAACAACGACAAGGCGTAGAGAAGGAAACGGCTATTGCGGATATGCAAAAAGAAATCGTGAAAGCGTCGCAAAGTGTTGAAATTGCGCAACGAACCGCTGATGCTACCGTCAAGAAGGCAGAAGGGGATGCCACCAGTCTGAAACTTAATGTAAACGCTGAGGCTGAGGCAACCAAAATGCGCGCCAATGCTGAGGCTGAGGCAACTAAGGCTAGGGCAGGCGCACAAGCAGAAGCCACCAAGTTAAATGCAGCAGCAGAGGCAGAAAGGATTTCCAAAACTGGGCTTGCAGAAGCGGAAAAGATAATGGCTATCGGTAAATCAACTGCCGAAGCTTATCAGTTGCAAGTGCAGGCAATGGGTGGCGACAATTTCGCAAAATATAAAATTACAGAAGAGATCGGCAAAAATCATATCAAGATCATTCCGGACATTTTGATTGGGGGAGGTGCCGGTACCGACGGCTCGATCAATGGGTTGTTAGGCATGAAGTTGATGGAGATGATGGATATGGCCAAAGAAAATAAAAAGGACAGCTCATCCGATCTATCTGCCTAACCTGAAGCGGAATCCGTTTTGTTAACAAACCATGGGATCAAATTTAACGTCTTGGCAATAATTACATTTGGTATTCAAAAAAATATTATCTTTATTCCATAAATATTTAACATATCCTATGAACAATATTATATTGTCTTTTAAAAGCAAGTTATTATTATTTATTAGTATTTTATTACTTGCTTTTACAGTTCAGGAATCAAAAGCGCAGGTGATCACTACTTTGCCTTTGGCCAATGTTAATCTCTGTGCGTGTAGCCAAATCGTTGTAAGCTACTCAGCAACCGGTGTGTATAATGCCGGTAATGTATTCACGGTTCAATTGTCTGACGGTGTTGGTAACTTTGTTGCGGCTACCACTATCGGCACCCTTGCCAGTGTTGCGTTAAACGGTAACATTACATGCACCATTCCTTGTAATACTCCCTATGGTGTTGCTTATCGCATCAGAATATTGAGTTCTTCTCCTGTAGCGGGAGGCCCGAACAATGGAACGGATATCACCATTACTCCTTCACCCACTGTAGTGATCAATTTTTCTACAGCGAGCTGCGTAGATACACTAACCGCAGTTCCTTCGGGTGGTGGTGCCGGAGTCATTCAAGGGGATAAATACTATATTACTAACCAGGTTCCCTGGGGATCTCCGTCAAATGTGAACGATATGAATACTGTATTTGGTGTGGGAAACTGGATCCAAGCGAATTTCTCTACACCGCCGGCCGGTATTTATGTAGCAGGCACCCAGTTTGTTTTTATAGAAGGGAGTGACGGAAATGGTACCGATTGTACCAATTATATCAATGCAAATATTGCACTCATCGAAAGCTGGGTAAATGGCGGAGGACGTTTATTTTTGAATGCGGCACCGAACAATGGTGGTCAACAAAACTGGGGTTTTGGCGGTGTACAAT
>CAZFKA010000255.1:0-4206 GCA_964519155.1 uncultured Bifidobacterium sp.
TTCAGCGACGATTGTGAGTGATGATTGGAAACCTTCTCTTCGAAAAGATGGTGCAATCGACAGAGTTGAACACAACAATTATGTTACCCCTTGGCAACGTATTCGTGAAGCAGATGTTTTATGGAAGAAAAGAGTATGGAGAGAGATAGATACACGCCAAAAGCAAAACTTTGCTTTCCGTTATCCCGGTGACGAAGAGAGCGGTGGCGGTATGTATATTGAAATTCTGTTACACGCCGTTAAACAAGGTCAGGTAACAGCTTTTGCCGATGAACGTTTTACACAACCCCTGACACTCGAAGATGTTATGGGTAAGCTCGCTACCAAGGCGGATACCCAGGATGTGGAAGATCCAATTACCGGCCAAATCAATCAGATCATCACCGTTCGTAAGTTTAATCCGGATGATATTACTAAATTTCGTTTGAAAGAAGACTGGATATTTGATAAAAATCTGGGCCGTATGGTGGTGAGAATTATCGGTATCGCTCCTTACATCGATAAAAAGAATAATGATGGTTCTTTCCGTTTATCCTTGCCTTTGTTTTGGATTCACTATGAAGACATTAGAGAACACAATGCCAAGTTTGAAGTATATAATCCTGAAAATGATGTTTTCAGAATTACCTGGGACGACTTCTTTGAAAAGCGCATGTTCTCTAGTTTCGTGTTGAAATCTACCATCAATAATCCAATGCAGGAGGATATCAAAAACTACAAAAAGAATATCGATATTCTTAACGAAGGCGAAGATATCAAAGAGAAAATCTTTAACCGAGAACACGATATGTGGGTTTACTAGAATCCCCCAAAAAAATACAACGATATGCCATTCGGGAGAGTGGCATATTTTTTTTTGCCTGGATTTGCATTTTGTCTGTTCGATAGCATATAGCACTCATCGCACAACGTGCAAATACCGGAATATTAAAGAGAATTAATACAGTTTACTCTTGATCAGTTTCCATTGATGGAGCCGGTGCACAAGTGATACACGCAAAACGCCTAATCCGTATTTCATACTGCGACTAAAATTGATACTGGAGGCATCTTCAAAGTACTTTGTCGGACAAGTTATTTCAGCGATTTCAAAGTTTTTCATAAATATCTGGGACAACATTTCATTATCGAAAACAAAATCATCATTATTGATATTGAAATGAATACTTTCCAATACTTCTCTTGAAAACGCACGGTATCCTGTATGGTATTCACTTAGTTTCTGACCGATAAAAATATTCTCACTCAAGGTGAGGAAGCGGTTAAAGATGTACTTGTAGTAAGGCATTCCACCTCGGAGAGCTCCTTTTCCCAGTATCCTTGATCCTAATACAACGGGATAGAGACCATTGGCGATGATCGAACACATAGCAGGTATAAGTTTAGGGGTATACTGATAATCGGGATGCAACATCACCACAATGTCTGCATTCAACGACAAGGCTTTATTGTAACAGCTTTTTTGGTTGCCGCCGTAGCCTTTATTCTGGTCGTGAATGATGATATGTTTAATACCCAATGTCCTCGCAACTTCAACGGTATTATCTTTACTTACATCGTCAACCAATACTACCTCATCTACTATATCGAAGGGAATTTCTGCGTAGGTTTTTTCAAGTGTTTTTGCTGCATTGTATGCCGGCAAGACCACTACTATTTTTTTATTATTGAGCATAAATAACGTTGCAAGATAAAAAATCTTAGCTAGGTAAGGTGCTTAATACAAAGACTTTTTTTCCGGTATTCACGAGGTTGCTTTTACCATGGGCGATAATGCGGCCTTGATCATCGTATAAAAAGCACTCGGTATTGGCAATTTTTTTACCACTCCGCATCACTTTACTTTTTGCAATCACTGTTGAGTGAAGCGGTGCGCTAAAAAGGTAATCGATACTAATATTCACTGTTGTGTAATGGTATGGATTTCCGGTACTGTAAAAAGCCAGTCCACATAACTCATCCATAATCATCGCAATCATACCGCCATGCAACATCCCGTTTGGATTGGTCATATTTTCCCTCACCTTCACCGACGCTGTGATAATGCCGGCTTCCACTTCGACTAATTTATACCGTAGCCAACGACCGGCTTTTGAATTTGAATCGGTGAAGTATTTTCCCTCAAATTGTTTTAATTGATAGTGTATTTCATTTTTCATTCCGTCGGCAAAGATAAATGTTCGTCTTATCAAATAATATAGAGTAAATTTATACTTTTGAAACAAATATATAAGCATATCTTATGACACTAACACAAATTGAATATATCGTTGCTGTTGAACGACACGGAAGTTTTGTTACAGCCGCTGAAAAATGTTTTGTCACCCAACCGACACTCAGTATGCAAATTCAGAAACTGGAAGAGGAACTGGGCATAAAAATATTTGATAGAAACCATCACCCGATCTTGGCAACGGACATGGGGAAAAAGATCCTTGAACAAGCCCGTAAAGTGCTTTATGAACGCAACGTTATCGACGAACTTATCCTTTCGCAAAAGGACGAATTAATTGGCAGTTTGAATATTGCGATGATACCGACCATAGCCCCCAGTGTTTTGCCTGCGACACTCAAATCGTTGGTCAAAAAGTATCCCAAGCTTGATATCACCATTTCGGAAATGAATACGGCCAACATCATACAGCGGTTAAAAGAAGGGGAGCTGGATTTTGGCATTTTGAGCACGCCCTTGTTTGAAAAGTCGTTAAAAGAAACCATTTTATATTATGAACCTTATGTGATATATGCTGCGCCAAATCATAAATTGTTGACGAAGAAAAATATTACACCCGAAGATCTGGATGTGAATGAAATATGGTCGTTAGGAGATGAACATTGTATGCGATTTCAGGTCATCAACCTTTGCGGTAAACAAAAATTTGTAGGAGCGCAAAATCCTTTCACGTACAATTCGGGTTCAATATTATCATTGATCAATATGGTGGATATCAATGGGGGCTATACAATTTTGCCCGAACTTGCCCTCAATGCTTTTCCGGAAGAAATACTGGAACGAGTACGGTATTTTAATGACCCGGTGCCGGTTAGAGAGATCAGCCTCGTCACCAATAAATATTTTACCAAAAATAAATTGTCTATCGCATTCATGGATAGTCTGTTGTCGACAGTGCCTGAGCCAATGAAAGCCAAAAATAAAAAGCGTAAAATACTGACGGCAAACTGATCAACTCTTTGCGGTGGCCTTACAAATATAAAATGAGTTGACTTTAAATTCGATCACTTGCACATAGCGGAAATGTTCCTGTAGCCGTTCAAGAACAATTGCCTTTTCATTACGGCTATTCAAAATCATATTGTAAATACAATAGCCCTCGGGTGCTAACCTATCTTTACACAAGCCAAAAAACGCGGCTTGCTTGAAATCTCTTGGATTGCTCATGTCGTGAAATAAGTCGACACAAACCAGATCGAAAGTTTCGGTACAATTGTGGAGAAAAATTCCGGCATCACCGTAATGCCACCTGACATTTTTCTTTTGATTCAGCTCCATATAATTCATGCTCATATCCAGAATTTCCTTATCGTGGTCAACGAGGATCGCGTCAGGATACAGATGATATTTTTGCTGAAGTATTTTGAGCGCACTGCCTAATCCGGTGCCGAGTAGAAGCATATTTTTACAACGGGGCAGTTCTGTGCGTATCGCAGCAAATGATTTCCGGAAGGGTGTGTAAAATGTTCCAAAAGAATAAACGGCCTCCCGGGTCGACAACATTAATTGATTGCAATACAATTGCAGTTTAAGTTCCTGATGCCGCGTATTGGAAACCACTTTAAGGGTTAGCGGGTACAAAAAGCTCAATATTTTTTTCGTGATGCTGACAGGCATTGGCAAAGATTGGTTAACCGTCTGTGAGCCGTTGAATGGTTGAAGAATTTTGCTCGTCTTCAAACAACAAACTTCCGATACGAAGCATGGTACTGCCTTCTTCAATCGCGATCGCGTAATCGCTACTCATGCCCATCGATAGTTCAGTGAAATCTGCCTTGTGCAGCAAGATCGATTTTTTGACACTCAAAAATATTTTTTTCAAATGCTGAAATTCACTTCGTATTATTTCTACATCATGGGTTAATGTAGCCATCCCCATAAGTCCGACGATCCGGATGTTTTGCAGACTGCCATTTTCAGCGCAATAATATTCCAGCATCTCCAACAACTCTTTTTCGTCTGCTCCATATTTC
>CAZFKA010000256.1:0-227 GCA_964519155.1 uncultured Bifidobacterium sp.
TTGCTGCATAGGTAAAACGATTTTCGTGTATAATGACGCCCGCATCTTCTTCTCCGCTAAGCAGTGCATTTTCGATACAATCAAATCGCATCGGCTTTTTATTAGCAGCCTGTGGAAAGGCATATTGCAATAAAAAATTTGCGGTGGTGTGTAGGCCGGGAATGGCGATTGATGCGGTAGCGGCATCAAAGTGATCCGGATTGCCGGCAGAAATCAACAAGGGGCCG
>CAZFKA010000256.1:237-4204 GCA_964519155.1 uncultured Bifidobacterium sp.
GCGTAGCTGATCTTGACAATATCGAGCTTTTGCGCCGATGCCATTTCATTCAGGGTTTCAACATCTTCAAAAACGAACGCAAAATCAATCCCATCGGTATCGATGTTGCTTTGATGAATGGCTTCAAAAATATAGGTGTCGTTAGGGCAGGGGGATATACCGATGGTTAAGCGCATAGGTCAGATTTGACTGATAATATTTGAAATGTCAAGAGCATTGTTTTGAAGGGCAAGTGGAATATTCCAGTTGAGTTTGTTTCTGATTTCCACAAGATTTGAAATGGTACGGATCTGGAGAAAAGGAATTTGGTTCATTAAACAGACATAATGCAAGGCCGCGCCTTCCATGCTTTCGATATCGGGATCATATTTTTTCAATCTTTTTTCTATTGTTTCGGCCGAACCCGAAGCGACGCTGACCGTGAGCGAATGTACAAGAGGCAGGGAAGTATGCCATTGTGCAAGAAAAGGGCAGGGGAGACGGCCATCGGTATATGGCCATGCAGTGGGCGAAGCAAATCCGGTATCGAATATATCCAATAATTGCTGACCATCTTCTACACCGTGATCAAACAAATCAGTCTTCACGATCACCGTATCGCCCGGTACAAAACGTTTTGCATAAGCTCCAGCGATGCCACACTGAATGATAAGGTCGGGTGATGTGGCGCACATTTCTTGTAAGTGGAAGCATGCCGGTATCATACCCACACCGTGGACGTGAAAACTGACCTGATGCTGCGCGAATGTCATATTGCTCAACAAATTTATTTCCGCTTCTGTCGCTGCGACAATGGCTATTTGCATAGGGCAAAGTTTAGTTATTTATCCGGATTCGGGTAATTTTTTTTAGCTGTCATCAGATTTTTTTTGATAAAAAATAAGCCAGCAACCAACCATTGGAGCGCTTGACCATCGGAAATCACTATTGCTTATCAAACCTGCTTATGCTTGTTTTTAATGAAAAAAGGCAATATAAACCCGCTACACTTTACCTTTGCCAATTAAACGGAAGATAATGGTTTATATAACGCGGATCGAACATTTTAACGCAGCACACAAACTTTGGAATACAAACTGGAGTGCTGAACAAAACAAGGAAGTTTTTGGAAAATGTGCCAATGAAAACTATCACGGACACAATTACGAACTGCATGTAACGGTTAAAGGTGACCCACATCCGGATACCGGTTTTGTGATCAATGCCAAGTTATTGGGCGACCTGATGAAGGAACATATCGTTGAAAAAGTCGATCATTGTAACTTGAACGTAGATGTCGATTTTATGAAAGGCGTGTTTACATCGGCTGAAAATTTTGCTATCGGTATCTGGAACCAACTCAAAGATCTGTTGGCATCACACGGTTGTACGATACATTGTGTGAAGCTGATCGAAACCAAAAGCATATATGTAGAATATTACGGAGAATAAACCCAATTTTATGCCCTATACGAAGTCTGAACACTTTGACGAAAGCACCCTCAACAATTTGTCGGCGCACTATAAATCCATTATCGAAAACCTGGGGGAGGACATTCACCGGGAAGGAATCGAAAAAACCCCGATGCGGGTGGCCAAATCAAATCTTTTTCTGACGCAGGGGTACAAGATGGATGCTGTGGAAATTATCAACTCCGCAAAGTTTAAAGAGAGTTACAGCGAAATGGTGATCGTAAAGGATATTGAACTTTATTCGATGTGTGAACACCATATGCTGCCATTTTTTGGTAAAGCCCATATCGCGTATATCCCCAATGGCTATATTACCGGTTTGAGTAAGCTGGCCAGAGTAGTAGACTGCTTTGCCCGCCGACTGCAGGTGCAGGAACGAATGACCCACCAGATTCTCGATGCCGTAAAAGAAGCCCTTGAACCCTTGGGGGTGGCTGTAGTAATTGAAGCCAAGCATTTGTGTATGATGATGAGGGGAGTGCAGAAGCAAAATTCATCAACTACTACCTCAGCATTCTTTGGTGAGTTTGAAAAAGAAAAAACACGCGCAGAATTTCTTCGTCTAATTTCTGCTGATCTACATTAAACAACATAGAACTGGTAATCAACAAGTTGGGTTGATTTATTGAAGGTGGAATTCAATTACAGCGCTGCCAATCTATTCTTTAAAACTGACAAGGTAGTGGATTTTCGTATACCATTGAGCCGTGTCTTTTTGCGACATTGGATCAGAAATATATTCTTCTACTACAATATCCGGAAACGTGAAGCCGTGCATTTTAATCATGGAGTCAAGTGTCTGGTGGGCGGTTTTCATATGGTCGTAAGCACCGTAATAGTGTAACACAAATTCTTTGCTGTCGGCAAGATTGATCACGGAATATTGATCACTTTTGAGATTTTTATCATTTACCGGCATAGCGGCGGCCATATCGGCCTGCATTTTTACTTCGTCCCAATTCCAGTAAATACCTGATGGGGCTCCTGTGATGGCAGCACCGGCTAGTTTTGCGATGGCAGGTAAGTGATTGCCGAAAAAGGTGTCGATAGAGTCCATTTTAACGATGGCTCTTTTTTGAAGGTAATCAGTGGATTTGAAACTCCCTTCGTCGATTAGATATCCATTCATCAACACCATATCCGGATTTCCCTGTAGGTATTTGTCAAGGTTTTCAAGCCCTTTATCAAAATCTTTTTTCAAGGAACCATTCATATTCATGATCAGCATCATGCCACGCATCAAAAATGGATTTTCTTTTCTCGCCATCAAGCTCCAGGTAATATCGGTATTTGCACCGTTAGGTTTCAGTTCCATTTTTACATCAGAGACTGCGTCAAAGTCGACAAAAGTCAAATCATACGCAAGTAGGGAATTCAGGTCTGAACGGGTGATGATCATACTACCGGCACCGCTTTTTTCCGACTTCCAGCTATAGGTGCCGCCAACACCACTGGTTTTTTTGCCCCAGGTAAGGTTCATAGCGGTATCTTCCAACATCCATTTACTCCAGTTTTGCATATTGCGCAAATCGGCAATTTGAGTAAATACAGCCGTAGGGCTTGCTTTAATGGTTTTGGTGGTTGTAACTTCCATTTTTTTAGGACCGGCAATGCATAAAATGAAATAGACGAACACTAAAAGTAGAACGACGTACATAATTTTCTTTAACATAAGAGGGTGGTTTAGAAGAACAAAATAGTAACTTATTTTGAGATATGAAAATATCATCTAAAAAGAATTTTTATTACTTAACATAATATTAATTAAATCAGACGTTTTTCATAGTTTTTTCGCTGTAATGCCACCTATCAAAGAGTTTCAGCGTTCCAAAAAATATTTTTTTTGTTCAATAACTGAACGTTGCGGGCTGTGTTACAGAAGCCCGCCACGATGGTTGAGATTGAATTTTGAAACATATTTTTTATCGATTCGGAACGATTTCATGGTATAAATATCGGAACGAATTTTTATTTATTCGGAACGAGTTATCAACATTGTGTGAATATTGTAAAAAACTTTCTTTTTAAATTTAAAGAAAAAAAATGTCACACAGCCAGGTCATATATGAAATAAGAAGGAACATAAATGAAAAATACGGATCTCTGCAAAACTTTATAAGTAAAGCAGATCTGAATATAACAAGATCTACTTTATCGGGGAAACTCCAACCTCATTCGAATCCATCTTTAAAATTTTTAAACCAGTTGGCCGCATTTTTAGACCTTGAAATAACGGTCAAGCGCAAAACAGTAAAGTAATAAAAAAACCCCGTTTCCGGGGCTTTTTTATTTCATTGACAATTTGTATCAATTACTTTATTTTTTAGCTTGTATCGTACTCTATTTTGATCTACAAGGTAAAAATAAGATCTATAAAAGATAAGAGTTAAAATAATTTTTGATTTGCCGGCAAATAGCTTTGCATTGTAGGAATAATCAGCGCAAATCGATTTTCCGCTTTGATTATCTAAAACAAAAATGGATCAATTACTGTATTTTATTTAAAAATCGTAAA
>CAZFKA010000257.1:0-4184 GCA_964519155.1 uncultured Bifidobacterium sp.
GGCTCAAACCGGTGGTTTTTTTATTTTGACGACAATGCTTTCTAACCAGACTCTCCAGATTTTCCTTCACTAAGCCATCAGGTAGTGCTGCTGATGCACTGAGATCATCAACAATACCGAGGCCTCCTGGCAGCCTTTTTCAATATTCACGGTCAGGCAATTTGCGACTGCCCCGTGGTATTACAATTTAATTTCGTGTATAAAATATTTTGCAGCCCGGTCGACACCATACGCCAATTGCTCATACATTTTTTCCTAATTGTAAAAAGATGCGGCAGGCAGCGTTAGGTGCGGCTAAGCATTTTTGTTCGACAAACAAATCACTCACAGAATTTTACGATCATTGCTTCTACCTGTTCCCGGCTCATATTGGCAGGGTAGCCCTGTATGTCAGCAATATCGATTAAGGAGCGCAAATCAGTACAGGCTTTGGCGACCTCCTCGTTGTAATAATGTGCGACAGCCCTTTTCATCAACAGATCTACATCATAAATATAATACCTAAGGGCTTTATTGAAATACAACAATGACTCCTTGTAATTTTTATCATCTAATAATTCCATGGCTTTCGAACGGTCGTGATTAGCAAGCGTATATTGTTGCAGATATGCTGTTGGTGTTTCTTTTTCGAATCGCTTTCGTAAATCAAGATAGGCTCCGCCATTTTTTTCGGTAAAATAAATATCATTGTACAGGCAATTGAAGTATTTGTATGACGGAACTTTCATGCCGTTTTTTCTTGCGGAGATCCACTTTCCGTTAGTACGTTCAATGAACCGCAGCGAGAGGGTGTCCAGATAAGGGTCTATGGCCGTGAAGATCTTTTGTTCCTGTACATGGCCGTTTGTATCAATTTCAAATCCCAGTTTCACGGCACCATAAGGTTTGTCGTTATGCAAAGCCGACGGGGTAATGAAATTTTTAGTGTACACATAGAATTCTTTTTTTTCACTGTCACCGGGAAAGAGCGCCGGGTAGGTATCGGTACTGTCAAGGATATAAGGCTTATCGTTGATAAAAAAATTCGCAACGAAATACACTTTTTCATTTTCATAGGCGGGGTAAAATTCAACAGGCACAGCAATGGTCAATGGTTTTTCAGTCTTGTTTCGTTTGGCCGGTTTCCATGTCAATACACTATCGAAAAGAATATCGCGCGCGATCTCTTCCGCTTCGGGCAAACCCGAACTAAATACAATTCCCTGTTTCGATTTTCCATTCACATCAATATACATACTGATGATAAAAAAGGAATGTCTGAAATTTTTTTTCCCGGATTCCGGATACACGAGTTTTCGGCTGATCAATGCTCTCACTTGGTCGTGTGGTAACACGGGTCGGGGATAGGTATAACTATTCATGATATCGGCTTCATCAAGTTGCTCAAGACAATATAAAACTGATGCTGCTTTTTTTGTTTCCTGCTGCGCAAAAATGCTTCCGGAACACATCAAACAGAAAAGGGATAAAAAAAATACGGGTTTCATAGATTAAAGGGTTTGGTTTACGACTTCAATCAGTGCCTGACCATCGATCCTGTATTCGACACCTATTTTCAAGGCTACATTTTTCGGTTGATGACCTACCGGAAAATTAAAATAAACCGGGTAATGAAAATCTTTCACCTTTTCCCATACGATCTCTTCCGCACTCATGCCAAACGGTGTATCATTGTCAAGCGACCCGGTAAAACCACCCACCAGCAAAGCCTGCAACGCATTCAATTTGCCTGTCCGTTTCAGTTGCCACATCATACGGTCGATGTTGTACAGGTATTCACCAATATCTTCGATAAACAAAATTTTCCCTTCGGGTTCAATATCACTGGGTGTACCCACCAGATCGGACAATAAAGCCAAATTGCCGCCAACCAATTCTCCCGCAGCTATGCCCGGTCGGTTTAAGGGATGTTGCGGGAGTACATAGGCTGCCGCTTTTCCGGTGAGTGTATCATAAATACTTTGTGTCGACAGTTCATCTTTTTGATCTGCTTGATAACCTCCACTCATATGCGCATGAATACCGGCAATACGATACTGTGTATAGATGTGTGAGAGCAAGCAAGTGATATCGCTGAAGCCGAGCAGCCATTTTGGTTTGCGGATGAATGTCGAAAAGTCGATTCGGTCAATGATCCTTACCATACCATATCCACCACGGCCAAATAAAATAGCATCAATGGCGTCATCGTCGAGCATTCGTTGCAGGTCTGCCAGTCGTTCATCGTCAGTACCCGAATACTTGAAATAGCTGCTGCCAATGGTCTTTCCAGTCCTTACGACAAATCCCCAATCACTAAGCTGACGACACATTGCCTCAATGGTCTCAGCGCTGAGGGCTCCGGCAGGGCAAGTGATGCCAATGCTTGCACCGGCTTGCAAATAGGGTGGCTGTGTACAGGTATTCATGCGATTTATGCTTAACTTTGCCCAAATATAGTAAAAAGGAAATAATGGAAAATAACATGACTCAGCGGGCAAATACCCTGAGTACAAAAATCGGACTCGTTACCGGCGCGTTGTTACTGATACTGGGTTTAGGCCTGGTTTTTTTTAAACCCGATGCCAACAAAACTATCGCCTATTTTATGGTCGTGTATGGCGCATTCAGACTTGGTTTGGCCGTTTACGCCAATTATTTAAGAAAGAAGCCTGAAGCCAACCCCGATACGGAAATCAGCGAAGAATAATATTTTTACAGACAGCATGAAAGCATATAAAAGACATTTGGTGACCGCTGCATTACCCTATGCAAACGGTCCGGTACATATAGGACATCTCGCCGGTAATTTTTTACCAGCCGATATCTATGTTCGTTATCTCAGGGCAAAAAAAGAGGACGTAAAATTTATTTGTGGTACCGACGAACATGGTGTGCCCATCACGATCAGGGCGATGAAAGAGGGTGTGACACCACAGGAGATCGTTGACAAATATTACAAGATCATCGACGAAAGTCTGCAGCAAATGGGGATCTCTTTTGATATTTTTTCCCGCACATCCCGACCTATACATCACGAAACCTCCCAAGCGTTTTTCAAAACCTTGTATGATAAAGGCTTGTTTGAAGAAAAAGAATCGGAGCAATTTTTTGATGAAGAAAAGCAAACTTTTCTGGCCGACCGCTATATCACCGGTACCTGTCCTAACTGTAGCAACCCGGGTGCTTATGGCGATCAATGCGAAAAATGCGGAACATCGTTAAGTCCTGAAGAACTCATTGACCCGAAAAGTGCACTTAGCCAATCGATTCCGGTAAAGCGTAAAACCACGCATTGGTATCTGCCGCTGCAGCAATACGAACCCTGGCTCAGGCAATGGATTATTGAAGAACATACCGAGTGGAAAAATAATGTATATGGTCAGTGTAAGAGTTGGCTCGACAGCGGGTTGCATTCCCGCGCAATGACCCGCGACAGCCATTGGGGGGTAAAAGTACCCGTAGACGGTGCCGAAGGAAAAGTGATGTATGTGTGGTTTGATGCGCCTATTGGTTATATCTCGGCCACCAAAGAACTTACTGCACAATGGAGCGACTACTGGTGTAACGAAGAAACAAAACTGGTGCATTTTTTAGGAAAGGATAATATTGTTTTTCACTGTATTATTTTTCCGGCTATGCTGAAAGCACATGGTGGTTTCGTATTGCCGGATAATGTGCCGGCCAATGAATTTCTCAATATCGAGGGCGAAAAGGTGAGCACAAGTCGCAATTGGGCAGTATGGGTTGATGAATATGTCAAGGATTTTCCCGGCATGCAGGATTCTATGCGTTATACGCTTTGCGCAAATATGCCCGAAAATAAAGACAATGACTTTACTTGGAAAGATTTTCAGGAAAGACACAACAATGAGTTGGTTGCCATCTTCGGCAATTTTGTAAACCGTGCTTTTGTATTGATGCATAAATTGTGTGGGGGAAGGGTGCCGGCGTTTGACATGGCGATTAAGGATGAGAAAGATGATATGTTGTTTGAAAAAATTTCGGCGACCAAAGCGACTGTAGAGAACAGTATCGAAAATTACCGTTTTCGCGAAGGGCTTTTTGCTGTAATGGATCTGGCGCGAGAAGGCAACCGTTATTTGCAGGACAAAGAACCCTGGAAGAAAGCTGGAGATCAGGCTGCCATCGATAATTGTCTGCATCTGTGTTTACAACTTTGTGCCAATCTGGCTATTTATATC
>CAZFKA010000258.1:0-4159 GCA_964519155.1 uncultured Bifidobacterium sp.
CTGTTGGTAAAGCATTCACTACCACATCTACTGTTGAAGTACCTGTACAGCCATTTGCATCTGTACCCGTTACGGTATAGTTTGTTGTGGCTACAGGGCTTACCGTTGGGCTACCCACTAAAGCACCGGGGTTCCAGGCGTATGACACACCGTTTGATGCTGTCAATACACTGCTTTCACCCACACAGATTGTTGAGGGAGTTGCGGAAGCCGTAAGTGTAACAAATTGGTTGACTGTGACAGGTGTCGCAATGCGGTTCACGTTGGTACAATTTGTGAGGGGATCAGTAATCTGGGCATAATAATTTACTGTGCCAGCGGTTAAGGGGGTCACAGTAAAAGGTACACCTGATCCTATCGAAACACCAGCAACCGGAACAGTATACCAGTCAACATTTTGTGTCACGACACCCGGTGCAGAGAAATTGCTGATTGTCACCTGGCAGGGTCCTCCTACATTATCAATCGAGTGAATATTCAATTGTATGATATTGCCCGCCGCAACAGCTATAGTCTCCGTTCCACTTTGATTCATGCCAACAGCCAAATTATACCCGCTAAAAAGGGTCTGCGGTCCCCCATTGATTGAATATCGTGGATAATCATATTGTGGGCCGTCAATCGTTGTATAGTTCCAATTGAAAGTAATATTTCCGGAACATGTGGCCGTTATTGTCCAATTGGTCGATCCGAATCCACCACCAGGGGCCAGATCACTGGATGTCATCAGAATATTTGCAGGTGCTCCAGCCGCATTGATTGTTCCGTTTGAATTACCACTTGTTGTTGTTGTCCAATTTGCGGGTGCAAAATTTCCGGCAAATCCGTTTTGTATTCCACATCCTGCGGAATAGTTCAGATCAGTGGCGCTTCCGAGACAAATAGTGGGTGGCGTAGCTGAGGTAGTGCCAAGGCCGGGTATTGGATTCACCATTAGTGTTACCGGATCTCTTACCGGATTAACACATCCACTGCCAAGAGCGGTATATTCAGCATAATACGTAAGAGGCCCCGCAGCAAGTGGGGTCACCGTAATCGGAGGGGCACCAACATTATTTCCTCCAATCGGCGCATCCCAATAGCTGACTGTTCCTCCAATCGGTGCTGCTGGTGCGGAAAAATTCGACAGGGTAATAAACGCAGGTGTCGGATCATTATCGATCGTATAAGCTTGAATTAGCAAATTGTCGCCTGCATTAACAGAAATTGACTCTGTGCCACTTTGCACGTTGGCACCTCCGATGAGAAAACCGGGAAATACGACAGCCGGTCCCCCATTAATTGAATATCGAGGATAGTCGAAAACTGAGCCAAAAGCATCTGCATTTGTGTATGACCAGTTGAAACTTACTGTACCTGCACAACCAATTGTTTTAGCAAAATTCGTCATACCCGGTGTACCACTCGCATTCGTTCCGGTACTTAATACAATACTAGTTGGAGCGCCAGCAATATTAACGGTTCCATTTGAGTTATTGAACGTGATTGTCCAAGCACCTGGTGAATAAATGCCGGCAAAATTACTGATGTTCCCCGGACAATTTAAAGGGATATTCCCATTGAAAGTTGCCGATTCGCCCAGACAAATTGTATTGGGCGTAACACTAGCGACGCCACTTACAACCGGGTTAACCAATACATTTGATGTAGCGGTATTTGTGCAACCCACCGCAGTAGTACCGGTAACCGTGTACACAGTAGTAACTGTAGCCGGAAATGCAACCCCATTATTTATACCACCTGTCCACACGTAACTGCCACCCGGACCGGCACCGCCGCCATTTAATGTAACCAGATCTCCCTGACATACACTCACAAAAGAAGGGTTCGCGGTTACCACCGGAGGGTTATCTACTAACGCAGTAACCGGTACTCGGGGGCCCGCACATCCTTTATTGTATACAACTTTTACGATGGCTTGCCCTCCTGATGTAACCAAATTGAAAAGTGTACTTCCGCGGTGTCCGGCGTAAATCTCCATATCGAGATTGCTACCGGTAAGCACACCAGCCGCGTTTGTACCATATTGATGGGTAGTACCTGCGGCCGGGGCTATATAAAAGGAGTAGGTAGCGTTGGCTGGTATCGCAATATTTTGTCCGAACATAATTGGCGTATAATCTCCACTACCTAAGGAAGGAGTGGTAACAGTTGACAATAGGGTCCAACCTGCTGCATTGAGATTTGCCCCGGGCATGAGTTGATAATTATCCGGTCGGTAGTACACGTCCCAAGTAGAGGATGTGCCGATAGCCATGTTACATTTGATTTTTAAACCGGATACAGAAATACCATTCAAGCCTTTTACCAGAAACATGTGGTGGTATACACCGGTTGTCGCTCCGTTCGCAAGGGGTATGGCGAGAGAGTCTGTTCCGCCTCCAGGGGAAATAGGTTCAGCATAATAAGTCGTGGTGTTGTTTAAAACAGGGGTTGTATAGATATTCCCTGTAAATAGCGGCACGCCACCGCTTGGTACATTGTACCATTTTACTGAGTTTAACCCTGAGGGGATTGCAGTTAATACAGCCGCTGAAGGGTTACAAACCGTGTCAGGTGTCGTGGAAACGATGGTTGGATTATTAACGGTAAGTGTGTAGGTATTCGATGTTGCGATGTTCCCATTGCAGCTAACATCCAACTGATAATAAGTCGTTTGTGTTACGGGCACTGCGGGTGTATAGGTTAGTCCTCCGGCTCCTACATTTGTCCATGGACCTGCAGGACTAATCGTAGAAGATTTCCATTGTATAGCTCCGCCACTTGAACCTGAAACGGTAAATGTAGGTGTACCACTTACACAAAGTGAGGGCATATTTGACGAAATGGTGCCCGGCACTACGGCAACGGTACGCGTGACTGCCGGCGACAGTGCATCATTAGCCGGGTTGGGATCACCAGGAAATGCGGTTGACGCGTTAAATGTGTAAGCGCCATTAGGAACCATATTGATGGGCGTCGGAAACGTAACATTCATCGTTGCATTTGATGCCAGTGTACCCGAATTAATAACCGTATTCAAATTCGTAACTAACGCGCCTGTAATATTTGCGGAAACCGGACAGGGTGTAACCCCAAAGTCAATGGTATTGCCCCCATAATTTTTTACAGTCACTGTAACATTCTGCGCTGGTGAGTAACAACCTGACGCATCAGGGGCATTAAGTGCAAATACTCCAAGGTCATTATTTGCATTAGGGGCAATATTGATCCCCATGTCAGCCCAACCGGTTCCGGTAGTTCCAGCAATCGCTCCATAAGCACCCCAAATACGGTAATTTCCAGCGACTGAGTTTTGGGCAATCGTTGAACCCGTGTTAACGTTTGATTGCACTTCAATTTCTACGACCAGAGAGAGCGCTGGATTGTAATTGAAGGGTGTTGCCAGGGGTATTTGATACCATGCTCCTGCAACAACGCCACTGAGGGTATACGTAGTTGGACCCAGAACGGTTGTCATTCCGGTATTGAATGTAGCATTTGGCCAGTTAGTGATAACACCAACATTTTGCGCCATTTTCACTGAAAAATTTGTGTAAGTGGCATTTGCTCCATTTGTTTGCAACCTTACATAAATGGCGGTAATATTTCCTGCAGGAGCGGGAACTCCACCAGCTACGGCACCATTATCGTCAAAAATTCCCGGTCCGTAAATCCACTGTACCTTTTTGCTGGCTGCATTGGTACCGAAGGGAAACGAATTAGCTGACGCCCCGGTGTTTCCGTTATAATAGAGTACCTGCGCAGATGCTCCTAACACATAAAAAACCAATAAAGAAAAGAGTGTAAAAAATTTATTCATATTTTTTTTATTTTTTAATGAGCCCGCTTTTACCCGAGGATTTAGGCATTTCCCCGTATTTATTTATAAAATTTGGGAAACTTTTTGTTAATACAAAATTTTTTAGCTCAATATATTCATATTTAATTTTTTGTTATTTAATAATAATATATGTGTTTTTGTTTTATTTACCGCAAAAATTGTATGGTTAACAGCCTAACTTCATCAATTAACCTTAAAGACATGTTCTCGTTCGAATTTATTTATTTTTTTGTTATGTATAACTATACTGTTTTACATAACAATTTTAAGATTTCTCTAGTTGAAAATTTTGCTTAAAAAAAAGAGGCGATCAAATTATGATCGCCTCCTTTGAGA
>CAZFKA010000259.1:0-4115 GCA_964519155.1 uncultured Bifidobacterium sp.
GTTCCATTCACCCATCATTTCAATAATGGCAAAATTCAAATCGTAATCGACAAACAAAATTTTTATATAAAGCGTCCGTGAACCGATCTCATCCCATTGCGGATGAATATAGTAATTGTAAACCGTGTTCGAAAATTCAAACTCACTGTACACGTTCCCATAAAACGGTGAGTGTTCATCTTCTTCAGCCGTATAAAGGTGGCGCCAGTTGTAATAGGGTTCAATGGTATGCACTTCTCTATTTTTTCTGTTAAGGACGAGCGATGTGGATCAAGGTCTTTTTTTTTTCCACCGCCGGGAATGTTTGTTGAGTTAATGATGAATTTTAGTTGCTAAACCTTAGGGCCTGATCAAGATCGGTCAGAATATCTTCAATGTTCTCGATACCGACACTCATTCTGATCAAACCGTCAGTGATACCGCTTTGCAATCGCAGATCACGGTTGACACCCACATGCGTTGTACTCGCCGGATGGGAAATCAAGGTATCACAAGTGCCCAATGAAACAGCACTGCAGCACATCGACAATTGATTGATGAATTTTTTACCGGAGGCAAATCCACCCTTCACTTCAAAACTCATCAATGCGCCGGCATGCCGCATTTGCTTGTTGCACAGTGCATGATCGGGATGCGAAGAGAGACCCAGGTAGTTGACAAATTCAACCTGTGGGTGGGTTGAAAGAAATTGCGCAACCTGCTCCGCATTTTTACAATGTTGCTTCATGCGCAACTCAAGGGTTTTAAGACCATTGTTAAGCAGGAAGGCATCAAAGGCATTTGAATTGGCGCCCAACAATCGAAAATGCTTGGTGACTTTGGTATTCATCCAATCCAGGTCGCGACCCAGTAATACGCCCCCAATGGCCGTACCATGTCCATTCATAAACTTAGTGGTGGAGTGCATCACATAATCGACCCCAAAACGGAAAGGTTGTTGCAGATAGGGAGTGGCAAAAGTATTATCAACCGCTACTTTGCAGCCATATTGATGACCGAGTTTGGTAAGGGCTTCGATATCGACACACTGCAAGGTGGGATTGGCCGGTGTTTCTAAATACAGCAGGGTAATCGATTGATCATTTTGCAAAACTTCTTCTACCCGGTTGAGATCTTTGCAATCGATGATCAGGGTGTCGATGCCGAGACCGGGCAATACTTTATCAGTCAACTCCTGGGTGCCTCCGTATAACGACAAGTGGGTCAGTACCTTTTCACCGGCTTTGACATTGGCCAGCAACAATGTGGTAATAGCGGCCATTCCGGAGGCATGCAGCATGGCTTTGAGTTGCAGGGGGGCTCCATTGTCGTCGAGCAAGCCAAAGGCTTCGAGTGCTGCAATTTTTTCTTCTGTCTGGCTGATGGTCGGGTTACCAAACCGGCCATAAATATATCCTTTTTCCTGACCGGTAAACAAATTGACTGCATGCTCGGCACTGTCAAATAAATAAGTGCTGGAGGCATAGATGGGTGTGATATGGCTATTGTGCTTTTCAGCTTCGAAACCTGCATGTATACAGGCAGAACCAAATCCTTTCGGTGTGCTTTTTTTCATGGCCGCAAAGGTATTATTTATTTTTTTTATCGTCTTATCTTTGGCCCTATGAAACAGATATTGCTCGATTATGCCCGTTATCTGGTATGGGCCAATAGCCGTGTTATCGCTTTGCTGGCCGAACTGGATGATGAACAAATCCAACGGAATTTAGGCGGGAGTTTTGCCACGGTTCAGGAAACCGTTTTTCATATCTGGGGCGCTGAAAGTATTTGGCTACAACGATTACACATGGCCGAGCATGTGCAGGTGCCCTCTATGGGGTTTGCCGGTAACTTTAAAGAAGCACTGGCCGAATGGAAAAAAGTGTCAGAACAATATCCCGCATTTATCGAAAAGCAATTTGACGATCGTAGTTTCGAACATGAGTTTGTTTTCCGGAATCTGAAAAACGAAACCATGAAAAGTAAAGTTTGGGAGGCCTTACATCATGCTATCAACCACAGCACATTTCATCGCGGGCAACTGATCAACTATGCCCGTATGCTGGGTCTTACCAAAATTCCGGGTACGGACCAGATCACGTATAGCCGCGAAAAAAAATAGAAATTTTTCATGCGTTTCATTTCGCAACATCATATTCGTCAGAAAAAAAAGAAATAAAAAAAACCGGAACCCATGCTCCGGTTGATTTTTGCAATATTGTTCAGCGATTAGAGTCCACCGTTTTCTCCGCCGGCTCTCATGGCCAAAGCTTCCTTACTTTGTGCGCCGATGTACTGAGCCGGTCCAAAGGCCAGAATAGGGAAGAAAATAATTCCCAGTAACAGCAGCCCAACGGTAAATCCTTCTGACTTGCCAAATGATTTGCTCAGCAGATTGTAAGTCCAGATAATGAATACATAATTGACAATCGGAATGAGCATCAGCAAAAGCCACCACCAGGGCTTACCGACGATTTTGAGCAATACAATAAAGTTGTAGATGGGTACAATGGCTGCCCACCCGGGTTGGCCTGCCTTTTCATAAATTTTCCACATACAGGCGATCATAAAAATAACGATCGCAAAAATGAATACCAGCATGCCGGTTGAAAGTCCGCTTTCCATAATTTGTAGTTTTTTTTGGGGTTAAAAATTTTTAATGGCTTAAAGATATAATACTGTTGGGCGAAATACAAACCCTTGTTGAAAAAAAATGATGAAACGGGGGAATCTCCTTATAGAAGGTTTTTAAGGTGTAGCAGATTCGCTACAACGAGCTGTGCGGGCAATATGGCGTTGCCGCGTAAAAGGTAGAGGTTCGCTACCGGACACTATTTTGCCTTGATACGACCGCTTTCCTTTTCAGCGCCTGATTCACGTTCGCGTCGTTTGGCCACTTCAGCGCTACCAAACCGATAATTCAGGTTCAACCGCAATTGACGGCTTTCATAATTGCCATTGGCATTGACATACAAACCCGAAAAATTGCTGATGGCATACCAGTGTTGCGTTTTAAACACATCAGACAAACTGATTTTCGCAGTTAGTTTTTTTGCCATCAAAAGCTTTTGCACACCGATATCCAAACTGCCCATGGGTTTCATTTTAAACGTACCTCCCCAATAGTTTGGACCGGTAAACCAACCCGAAATATTCAACGAAACATCTTTGGGTAAGGTAAACGTATTGTCGGCATAGAAAGTATACGTATAGTAGGTATTGCTCAAAATACGTCCCTCGAAATTGGCCTGCAGCTTGTTATAATTGGCGTTCAGATTAAAAAAGATCATCCACCATTTTTTGATCGGTGCCGGAAACGAAATATTGATACCGGCTATATCCATGGACGCAAAATTTTTCTGGGTGACATAAGTTCGTGAAAACTCTGTTGTATCAGTTGTTTGCATAAACATGTCCTTTACGCGGCTATAGCTGAGTGCCGTTGTAAAATACTGTTTAAAGGTATGCGTCAGGTCGAACGATTGGGTATACTGGGGTCGTAAAAATGCATTTCCCTTTTCATAGGTAAGTTCATCGAGCTTATTTTCAAATGGGTTGAGATCCTGATAGCTGGGTCGGTCAATTCTGCGACTCGCCGTAATACCCAGCGAATGATCGGCATTGATTTGGTAACTGATTCCAGCGCTGGGAAACAGATTGATATAACGCCGTTTTACGGTATCGTCTTTCGACGGAAATGCGCTGCTCAATTCTCCGGTCGATATCGTTTGTTCGGCCCGCACACCCATTTGCACCGACAATTTTTCTTGAAAGGTTCTGGCATAGTTGAGGTAGGCGGCGTTCACGTTTTCGGTGTAAATAAAATGATTTGACCGATTTAGATTCAGTGTATCTGCATTATTGACCACATCAAAAAACTGAAAATCGTTGTCTGTCTTTACATAGGCCGTTTTCACCCCCAACCCGAGTTTACCCTTTAAAAAATTCTGTTCATAATCTGCTTTGGCTGTATAGATGCGGATCATGGTTGGGGTAAAGTTGCGATAGACCGACCGGCTGAGGATACCCGTTTCGGTAGCATTCCAATAGGTATTGGGCTGATAGCTTTTATTGGACGCATCATAATTCCCGTAATCCAGATCGATATTGAAAGTATGACCGGCAGTATCTTCAAA
>CAZFKA010000260.1:0-4106 GCA_964519155.1 uncultured Bifidobacterium sp.
GTGTCAAACATCGATGCTGGAAAACCCTTCAAAGGGGCCGGAGCGTTTGATACCATTTTTGCCAACTCAAAAATATTGAAAGCCAAATCTTTTTACCAAACCGGCAAGGAAGACGAAGCATTGCCTATGCTTGAAGAAGCCGTAAAAAATCCAATTGTTCAGGACGCAGATGTTTTCGTGATGCTCACTGAAATTTATGATTTGAAGAATAACCAGGCTAAGTGGCTCGAAACAATGAAACTGGCTCGGGCTAAATATCCTAACGATAAGCGCTTGATCGATAATGAGATCGGTTTTTATCGCAAAAACGGCAAAGAAGAAGAATTGATAGCCAAATTAAAGGAAGGAATTGCTGCTGACCCTAAGCGAACGGACAACTATTTGATACTGGGTCAGACTTATTATTACATGGCTAACCCCCAGGATAAAGCACAAAAACCACTTCCGCAACCGGTCAACGCGGCTGAACTGGAGCAAAATGCCCTGACCAATTACACGAAGGCACTCGAAATTGACGGCGGAAATAATATGTATGGACAATATTACTCAGCGGTTCTTCATTTTAATAATGCAAAGATTATTAACGATCAGATGAATAAAGAGAATGATGACGCAAAGTATCAAACCATGTTGACCAAACGTAATCAGAAACTTGATCTCGCTATTCCTTTCTTCTTGAAAGCAAAAGAACTCATTGAAAAAGAAGGGGTGAACGACAGCAATAAGCTTATGTATAAAGATGTTTTGTCAGGACTCGCCCAATCATATATGATCACTGACAAACCCGATAAAAGTACTGAAATGAATAATCTGTTGAAGACCGTCAAGTAATTGTAAGCGTCAACGGAATGAATAATGAAAAAAGCCATCTGTATCGGATGGCTTTTTTTTTACACTTTTATGCGATTTAGTCAAACATCATGATCTGAATCCAGATATTACTTCCCTGAATATTTAAATCGCTGTTTTTTGTTTCTACGCCGGCGCGAGAATGAAAAATGATCACTTTATCAAATCCGCAAGATCCGCCAAACACAAATCCTTTTTTGGCATAGGTTTCATCGGCAGTAATGGAACAGGTCAAAACGCGGGAGTATTTTTTATCGAAATTGACCTGAATACTACTGGGTGTCGGTTCAGTGATATTGCCTTTCAAACCGATTGAGTGATGACCCGGATCAGAAAGCAATTCCCATTTGTTATTGTTTCGCCTGATGACGCCGGCAAGGATAGAAATTGAACGCGGTGATGAATCGTTGGTTCGTAATGATAGTTCGCTCATGTGAATATTGGTTTTATTATACCGTGAAAATAAGCAATAAAAATAAAAAATCGCTATTCAAACCCATCAGTCGTTCAGTATCTCAAACTTCGATTTGGGTTTTCGTTCTGTAAATAAACGATACGCCGCAAGAAATTTTGTGGCATCCGTTTCTTTGTCGATAGGCGTTGCCACGTTTTTGGGATTGTCGACGCCGACGATCTTCTGCAACTCTTTGTCTTTGAAATAAACGGTCATCTCAGCACTTTCCGATTTATTTGAGCCAAGAAAAGCACCGTCGTCGTCTTTACCATAATAAATGGCTTCTGCATTTTGATTGACATGAACCCTTTCTATTTCATTGTTCACAAAATAAGCATCAATAAAATTGCCCGAAACCTGGTCGTAATAGGTATCATAGCCGGTGAGTGACAGCAAAAATGCATTGTTGACCAAGTTCAGTTCTTTGATTTTATTTTGTACGGTATGAATGATCACCGTATCGCCATCGGCCTGTTGATTTTTGCTCCATAATATAGGCTTTTTGTACAAGGAATACGTAGAATCATACTGGTTAAATACAAGACTATCACATACCGCTTGCATGGAGTCGCTGTAGATTTTCACAACCCGGTTTGCAATCACGATCTTTTTCTCATCTTCGTTTTCCCTACTCCGAAAAGTGGAATCTGCATACAAAAGATTGTAAACCATCAGGGGCTTTTCATTTTTCTTACCTTGGTTAAAATCGATGTAGGCTAGCTTTTGTTTATCGCGTATTCGGATACTCATGAGTGTATCGGCACGTAGAAAGGTACTGTCTTCATCGGCCAGGGTAGTAAGTTTGGGGAATACAGTGGCAAGCATAAAGTCAGAATTTTCATTAAACTCCACAATACCGGCCTTCAAGGTTGACTTCTGTTCAGTATCGATGATCACAACATTGCCGGAAGTTTTAATATAGCCATTGAGCTTATTATAAATCGCTTCCTGAGCATATAAAATATTCTTACCCTGCTCTTTTTCAATCCTCACATGATTGATGGCCTTTCCATTGCCGGTTTTTTTATTGTAGTCGACTTTATCGGCAAAAAGTTGCGTATCGTTTTTGATATCCTTGACCACGACGTTGCCGGTTGCCGTGGCATTTCCCGACTGGTCGTTGTAGGTCATTTTATTGCCGATAATTACCTGATCTTCTGTTTCAACAGTTGTTCGAGTTGTGAAAACGGCGTTACCGGTTTTAGAATCGTAGGTTCCGTTTTTACAATAAATCGTACTGTTATCAGATACAATGGTCGACTGATCGAGAATCCGGGTCACCTTCGTTTTGATATTGTAGGTCAGTTCTTTTGATTCTATAGTATACTTGGGATTGGTAACCACTACATTCTTTCTGAAATACGTTTGCTGGCTATACCCGTTGTAGTTACCTTCCTCGCTACTGATGGTCGTTTCTTCTGTTTGTATGGTGCCATTTTTAAAATACTTTCCAATTTTGGTTCTGACATTGTAGGTCAGTTCTTCGGTGTTCAGTGTATTGGTGCCATCAATAATCTGTACCGCACCTTTCATAAAGGCTGTATTGTTATTCCCGTTATATCGGATATAATCGCTATGCGCGTTTACGCCGTTTGCTTTGGCAATATTCACATTGCTGAAAGCTTCTACATAATTGTTGTCTCTATATAAATGAGCACTATCGCAGGTCATGGTAAATCCATCGTGTTCGATGATCACTGTACCGATCAAGCGTTGACAATTGGCTTTCTCCTGATTCATCCCCACCACAGAATCGGCATGAGTGATTTTGATAATTTTCAAGCCGCTAGTATCAAATACAACATTTTGTGCAGAGATGGCTGAACAATGAAACAGATACAGCATCGACAATAAGCACGTCATGGCGTAAGCGTGAAGAATTTTCTTTTTCGTAAACGATGGATTAATCATTTGCATTCGGAGCAGGCTGCGGCGGACAATCATTCTTTTGTTTTTTGCCAAAAATATTGACATTGATATATCGCGACGGACGGGCATTGATATCGTACAACAGATTATTCGCTGTTGACAAAGTGTTTTTTAAATTTTTATATAACTTATCATCATTCATCAGCAAAGCCAATGTACCATTGCCATTGTTCATTTTACCGATTGTTGTATTCAGCGAGTTCAGAGTACGCTTCAGTTCATTCACTGTTTCCTCAAAGTTCACACGGCTGAGGTTATTGGTGGTGACATCAGCGTTATTGATAATTTTATTGATTCTGGCATTATTCGAATTAAGATTAGTGGAAAAGGAATTCAGATTGTTCAGGGTAGAGCTGATCTTCGTTCTTTGCATATTCAGTTCATTGGCAAACTGGTTCAATTCGGTCATGGTTGAACTCAATTTCGCAATCGTTTGCTTTAGGTTAGCTTGGGTATTTTCGTCAAGAATATTATTGATTCCATGTACGGTGGTATCCAACGAACGAAGAACACGATTGGCATTATCAATTGCAGGGCTTACAGAAGTTCCGAGCGATTCTATCGTACCGAGTTCTATCTCACCGCTCATCATTTGGTTGTTTTTAGCAAGGGTGGGTGAGTGCCCCATGACGATTGATACGGCTTTTCCGCCCAAAAGATCTAGCGAAACAATTCTGGCCTTGGAATCAATCGGCAGATCAATATCTTCATCAACACTCATTTCAACGAGAATTTTGCCGGGATGTTCTTTCGACAAAGAGATCTTTTTCACGGCTCCTACCGTATAACCTTGTATTTGTACATAGCTGGCTGCCGTAAGCCCCTGCACATTATCATATTCGGCCCTGATATTTTTTGTGGTCGAAAACACACC
>CAZFKA010000261.1:0-2153 GCA_964519155.1 uncultured Bifidobacterium sp.
AGATAAATATTATTTTCTCTTTCTTTTTTATCAATAAAAAGCAAAACATCACATTCATAGCCCAACTGTTCGAGCCGCTTTTTATAATTAGCAATTTCCTCTTGCATTTCGTAATCGGTGAAGTAACACAATATGCCGATACGATACGAATTGGCAAAATTTTTAAATTCCCTGATCACTTCATCTTCCTGCTCAAACAAGCCCGGTTTATTTTCAACGGGTTTTGGCGTAAACAACTTTTGTATATTTTTGATGACAGACAAAACAGTGGCGGGTATTGTAATGAAAATTAGTTTAAGGTTAGACTTCTGAAAATCTCTTCTAAATTTTTATCGGCATATTGCTGACGCAATTGTGGCAACTGATCGTCGGCCACAATATTGCCTTTATTGATAATGATGACCCGGCTACACATCGCTTCGACTTCCTGCATGATATGGGTTGACAAAATAACGGTTTTGTTTTGACCAAAATTTTTGATCAAGTCCCTGATCTCAACGATTTGATTCGGGTCAAGACCGGATGTTGGTTCATCGAGTACCAATACTTCCGGGTCATGAATGATGGCTTGGGCCAAACCGACCCTTTGTTTATACCCTTTCGACAAAGCACCGATCTTCTTTTTTTCCTCACGGGTGAGCCCGGTCAATTCAATCACTTCACTGATCCGCTTTTTGCTATTGCTTCCTATGTTATGCACCCGACTCAAAAATTCAAGATACTCCCGTACGTACATATCATAATATAAGGGATTCGATTCCGGCAGATACCCGATGCGTTGCTGTATATACAAGAGATTATCGCTCACCTCTTTACCACAAACCATTGCCTGCCCTTCCGTAGCGGGTATATAGCCGGTGATTATCTTCATCGTGGTTGATTTACCGGCACCGTTGGGTCCCAAAAAGCCCACGATCTCCCCTTTCGCGATGTCGAAAGAAATATTGTTCACAGCAATCTGCTCATCATACACTTTCTTCAGTTGTTCTACTTTTACAGACATCGGCAAAAAAAAATTGAATTGCAAATTTCGATAATATTTTCGATAGATCGCACAATATTTTTAACCAGAAAATTGTTTAAAAAATAATCTTTGTCAATCGGTTGGTTTTTCAAATAATATTATACTTTTCCGGTGCAAAGCCCATAAACCCGCAAATGACACGTTTATTATGAAAAGCACAAAAGAGATCAGGGCGCTGTTTCATCTGCTCGACGACCCCGACAAAGAAATATTTGAAACGGTATCAGACAAAATTGTTCATTACGGAAAAGAGATCATCCCCAATCTTGAACATTTTTGGGAAGAAACCACCGATAATACCATACAGGCACGGATCGAAAACATCATCCACAAAGTCAATTTCAATGATACTTTTAACGACCTGAAAGCCTGGTATCTTTCGCCGAAGGCCGCACTGATCAGTGGGGCATTTATGTTGTCGAAATACCGCTACCCTGAAATGAATGAAGAGGGCGCGCGCAAAACATTGAAAAGTTTGTATCAAAGTTGTTGGCTTGAACTGCACAATTACCTTACGCCACTCGAACAGATCAATGTGATCAATAGCGTGTTTTACAGTATGTATAAATTTACGGGTTTCGATCTGGAAGTGAATAAAGCCAGCCATTATTATATCAGTGAGGTACTGGAAAGCCGACAGGGAAACAATTATTCATTGGGAACCATTTACCAGTTGCTTTGCGAAATGCTCGATATCCCGGTGTTTGCCATACAATTGCCCCGTCAGCATCTTTTGGCTTATTTCGACAATGAATATGATTTTTTTGCGAAAGACAAGAAGCAGACCCAAAAAATTCAGTTTTACATCGATGCCAATTCAGGTACGATATTTACCCAAAATGATGTTGATGTGTATTTGAAAAAATACAATTTTACCGTCGATGAAAGTACCTATCTGCCTTTATCGAATCAGGAAATTATTTTAAGTACGATCGAATCACTGATTATGATGTACGATGAACTGAATGAAACCGATAAATCAACTGAACTCGGGCAGATACTCTCACTCCGCGAACTCGCGTAAACGTTTGATCAGCCGGAGGGTATGTGTTCGTTTACCCATATTTCGATTGATAATGCCTTGCTGATCAATATCATCGATCAATACACAACCATTGGTTTCGCTGGC
>CAZFKA010000261.1:2163-4102 GCA_964519155.1 uncultured Bifidobacterium sp.
ATCTCACGGTCATTGAGCATAATGCCCACATGGTTGATCTCACCTGCTTCATTTTCGAAAAAAGCCAAATCACCGCAACGGGCATTCGGCAAAAAGTCGAGCACTTCGCCGTATTGCATTTGCGCTGCAGCTAAATGGGGCAGCGGTAACCCATGAAATTTGTATAGAATTTTCGACAGGCCCGAACAATCGATGCCATAACAACTTGTACCTCCCCACATATACGGTGCGTGTAAAAAACTTTGCAGGATAGAGCGATTGAAATCAGCATTCCAGCGTATAGTGTCGGCATGTATCAGTTCGTCGCTGATCAGTTGCTTTTGATCAGTAATTTCACTGAGTCTGCTTCCACACAAGAGAGGAATGCGATAGCCTGCCGATTGATAAAGGGAACGATTGCCCCTTATCAACCATGTGGTCGTGTCTGCTTGGGCAGGATCAGCTTCAGCCAATTGCGAACGCAACACCCACCCGGCAGTTTCCCCGCCAAGGGTGCGAATCATGATCCAAGACTTTAGATAGGTATCGGTCAATACCGCCAAATCACCAAAAAGCATTTGCGTATGGAGTTCGGAGCGATGATCGGGCGTTTTCATGACATTGGCAAGGCTTACCCTGCAGATGAATAGATCCATAGCGGTAAACTTACGACCTTTGCCCGACAATGCCTGCTGAAACGAGCAAAGAAATTATCCGGGTCAAACAAGCGATATTTGGATTACATTTGCCTGACGTAAACATGACACGGATGCAAAAGTTCACCCTGGTACTCGGAGCCTCTGACAAACCCGATCGTTACAGCAATATTGCCGTTCGACGCTTGGTGCAGTATCAACATCCGGTACTGGCTATCGGACGCAAAGCCGGCAGGATCGAAACCGTGGAAATCGTGACCGGTACACCACATCAGGAAAATGTCGATACCGTAACCCTTTACCTGAACCCGGCTAACCAGCGTCCGTTTTACGATTATATACTCTCCCTGAAACCCAAACGTATCATTTTTAATCCGGGAACTGAAAATGAAGAACTGGAATCGCTCGCACAAAACAAGGGCATTCCAACAATCGAAGCTTGTACCCTGGTATTGCTGAGTACCGGTCAATATTAATTTTTATATATTCGCAGCGAATCTATCCCCTTGAAGATCACTTTAGAGAATATTGAAAAAAAATTTAATGAAGAGACGCTCTTCCGTCAGATCAATTATACATTCGAAGCCCCATGCAAAGCAGCCTTGTTGGGAATCAACGGATCAGGGAAATCAACGCTGTTGCAAATCATATCCGGTTATCTATCACCCGGAAAAGGAAAGGTGAAATATTCCCTTAACGAAATTGATATCGCCGAGGAGGACATTTATACGCATGTCGCCCTCTGTGCCCCCTATCTTGAACTGATCGAAGAATTGACCCTGCACGAGTTATTGCAATATCATTTTGCGTTTAAAAAGCCCCTGCTGCCGATACCGGAAATGATCGCTTTCATTGGTTTAGACCGTGCAAAAGACCGGATGATCGACAAGTATTCAAGTGGGATGAAGCAACGCGTTAAATTGGCGCAGGCATTCTTTAGTGATACCGCTGTGTTGTTACTCGACGAACCCTGCATGAATCTTGATGAAGACGGCATTCAATTGTATACCCGGCTGATGGATCAGTTTACCGAAAATCGTATCGTGATAGTAGCCAGTAACGACAAACAGGAAACGGCAGCCTGTACCCAACAATTTTATATCCGGCAAAACCCTTAATATATCATGATGTTGCTCAACGACCGAAAAACGATCAGGGCCTGGACCTATTACGATTGGGCCAATTCGGCTTATTCGCTGGTGGTGACAACGGCTATTTTCCCTTTGTATTACAACAGTATTGTAGCAGACAAAGTACATCTTTTCGGATTCGATATCCTGAGTGAAGCGCTGGCCTCCTATGCC
>CAZFKA010000262.1:0-4085 GCA_964519155.1 uncultured Bifidobacterium sp.
GTATTGGTGGCGGTGGTCGTTACGACGATCTGACCGGCTTATTTGGTGTTCCCGATATCCCGGGTGTAGGAATTTCATTCGGGGTCGATCGGATATACGATGTGATGGAAGAATTGAATTTATTTCCTGAAGATCTGCAAAATGCGGTAAATGTATTGCTGCTCAATTTTGGCGAACCGTATCTCGGCAGAAATGTTGAAATTATGTCTGTGCTTCGAACAAACGGCATTTCTTGTGAGTTATATCCCGATGCCATAAAGTTTGACAAACAGTTGAAGTACGCGAATAAAAAAAAGGTCGCATACGTTATTATCGTTGGTGAAACCGAATTGGCAGCAGGAAATATTACCCTGAAAAATTACAACACGGGCGAACAACAAAAACTGACCCTGGATGCCTTACCTAATTTTATCCAGGCATAAAAAAAACGTATCGATGGATACGTTTTTTCGCTTTTTACTACACAAAATTATTTCAGTGAACAAGTCGTGCCGGTAGCGCCTACATTGTATGCTTCGCACCAAGTTTTGGCTGTCGCTTTTGTGGTTTTTATCGGATTGGTAATTTCCTGAGAAGTACCGTTAGTGGTGCAAACGCAAGTGTACGTTTTTTTGCAAGAAGTCATGGTAAATGCACCAGCGATAATAGCGAGAACGAGGATTTTTTTCATGTTTTGTATTTTTTAATTGTTTTAGCAAAAGTAATGAAAATAAATGCACACACAATACCCTGAATAAGGTATTTTTGACTCAAAACCCCTCATTTTAGCTATATTTGACCTTTAAACCCTTTCACTCATGAAAAAACCAAGTCTGCTGCTTTTGCTTTCTGTGGTGGTATTCACCATTGTATCTTGCAATAAGATCCCCAATCACGCAAAATATGTGCCCAAAAATGCGATTGTTGTGATGACGGTCGACATGGACAAACTAAGTAAAAAGTTGATCTGGAATGTACTGACCGGCAGTGAAGTTTTTGATGAAATGCAAAAAGATATCAAAAACGAAGAATCGAAAAAAGCGATGAAAGACTTTTCGAATATCGGTATCGACCCCACCTCGTCAATCTATGTCTTTTATACGGGCGATATGAAAGGCGATGGTCATCCCTGTATGGTAGCCGCCATGAAGGATGCCGGAAAATTTGAATCATTTCTCAGTAAAAATTATCCGCAGTTAAAAATCGAAGACAACAAAAACTACAAAAGTTGTGTTGTAGAAAACAAATTCCTCTTGTCGTGGAATAAAGAAGCTGCCATTGGTACTGTTGTCAGTGGAAGTTTTTCAGCTAATCAGATGTTGGATGACACAGTAAGCGCGGAAGGCATTATGATGCCACCTGCCAATACTCCTGCAACAGATGCTACCAAAGATAAAGCTTACTTGGCCGAGTTGTTTTCATTGAGCGGCGAAAATGCGATTACCGCTAACTCAAACTTCAAAAAATTACAAAACGATGGACACGATTGGGCCTGGTGGATTAACTACGAAGAAATTTATAAGCAAAACAAAGACCTCAATAGTGGCGAATTGAAAGCGTTTATCAAAGATGAATATTTTCAGGATGCCGCATTGGCTTGCGGGTTCGATTTTGAAAAAGGAGCGATAGAAACAGAAATGGACTATTATTTCAGCAAACAACTGGCTTCTATTTATAAAAAATACGGGGTCGATAATATCGATGAATCATTGGTGAACAATATTCCATCAAAAGATATCAGTGTGTTGATTTGCTATAACCTCAAACCTAAAATGATTGAAGAATTTCTGAAAGAGTTTAAACTGGATGGATTGGCAAGTCTCGGTTTGATGGCGATCGGTACCAGCCTCGAAACAATTATGAATGCCTTTACCGGTGATATGGTTTTTGCATTGACAGATATGAAAATGAAAGCCAAAGATTCGCTCAACAACGAGATGATGTATTCGAGCAATACCCCTGATTTTAATATGACTTACGCCATGGGAATCAATGATGCGAGCAGTTTTGAAACCTTGCTGGCAAAAGGTGTGAAACAGGAAATGCTGATCAAAAACGGAAATTCGTATACCATGCCCCATGTCGAGAATGCCATACTGATTTACGACAAAACCAGAATGGTGTACTCAAATGAAAAAACGATGGCTCAGCAATTTATGGACAAAAAGGGAAATGCTAAAGAAGGCCTTCCTGCTGATGCCTGGAAAAATATGCGTTCGAACCCTATTTCTGTGTATGCTGATATCCGTAAGATTTTAAACGCGATTGACATGAATCCGGCCAGCGAACAAGAACGCCAATTGGTGGAAGAAGTAAAAAATATGTTTACTTACGCTCAACTCTACGGAGGCAAAATGAAAGGAAATGCCAATCATCTGGAAGGCTACTTGAACTTCAGCAATAAAGATGAAAATGCGATGATACAACTGATCAACCTCGCCATGAAGGTCAAGAAAGCGGAGGACGCCAAAAAGAATCAGCAAAACTTGCCTGTTAAGGATAGCCTCAACGTATAGTTGAAGTTGATCCCTTTTTTGATTGTTTAATCGTACTGCGTCAAGTAAATCTTATCGAGCCTGATTACGAATATCATTCGTTGCGATATGATACTACCATTATTTTTTATTGAAGATTCCCGTACGTCCTTGTCCTCCCTCAAGCAATACGAGGTAATAAAGCCCACTGTTCAAAGGCTGTATATTAATCTTTTGATCGGGACCGACAGAGCCTTCCAAAATCTTTTTACCCTCAACTGAAAAAACAATATAGCTTGTGCCTGTTGTCAACCCGACAGCACTCAATTGATCATTCGCAGGATTAGGATACAATGTCAGAACACGTCTTTCCTTGTTGTATTCGTCAATGCTGTTAGGTAACTGATTGTAGTAATAATGCTGACGGCCATAAAACGTAGCAGGTTCCCAAAGTTGTGATACAGCGTTGAAATTATAGTAATAATTGCTGACCAATACGCCATTGGTATATACATAAGCTCCCTTATTTGCGGTATCATATTTTGCTGTGTTCATATTCCATCCGGCATTAAACATTGAATCGAGTAAAGTGCCATTCGTACGCAAATATTGCCGAAGGTTTTGCGGTGTATACGTTTGCGTGACATTATTAAATGAAAAATCTTCAATCTTTGTAATCATATTGTTCCCGTTGTAAGTGTAAATCGTATTCTTGATCTTATACCAGCTTCCTGCCTGCCGGGAATAAAATAAAATCGAATCGGTATATCCGGCTGCGTTATAATAATAATGCGACTTTGTACTCAAGGCGTAATTGACAGAATCGGTGCTCCCGGCACTTATAACTTCTTCCATACGGTTATTGCCGTCATATGTATAATACGTTTTGGTGCTATTGCTGTAAACACCTGCGGAAAAATTGACATACCAGGCTGTATCAACATAGTTGCCCGCATTGTAGTGAAAAAACACTTTCTGGTAAGGGATCACTACAGGACCTGCAAGCGTTGTATGATTGTAAATCTGCCGGTCGAGTAAATTACCATTGAAGACATTGATCGAACTGTCGATCGTTGCGGGTATATTATTGACCGAATTAATGGTCACACCTAACCATAACTGGGTATAGCTTGGGTCGTAGGTATGATAGTACCGCGAATTGAGTTCAAACAATTGTGTAGCGGCATTCCAATACAAGTAATGACTTGAGTCATCGGAACCAAATACATAACCATCGGTCAGATTTTGATTAATGGTTGTATTATTTGCCGGTGCATGAAAATACACAAATGAATCGGTGAGTGTGTATTGCGCGCCATCATGACCATAGTCGCTGGCACCAATCAATTTTATTTGGGCATCACCCAGTTTATGTATGACAATCAGGCTTACGATAAACAGCAGATTTTTCATGGCTGTAATTTTGAATCAAAAATACGCTTGCCTAATATCCTGCATAATACCCTTTATCGGGTATTTTTTTAGTGGCTCTCTGCTATTACATAAATAAATGCAGGGTTGTATGTACGCGATAAAGCAAAAAAAAGAGGCACAATGCGTGCCCCTTTCTTTTGTAGTCCTTAGTTCTTTTTAACCTTGTCTATGTGGGTCAATTGATTGTTTTCGTATACC
>CAZFKA010000263.1:0-4083 GCA_964519155.1 uncultured Bifidobacterium sp.
GCATCAGTCAATAATAATTTCTCGTATCGGGCAGATTTGATCCCCATCGACAGTGGAAATTTTTTACCCGGTATCAATTTAGCTTTTTGTGTTAAATGCAAAACATGCAGATGAGGGTATTGCTTTTCCATTTCATTTAAGAAGTAGAAAGTGTCGTCTTCAGAATTATCGTTCACAATAAGCACTTCAAAATAAGGTTTATCATGACGATGATATTGTTGTTCGAGCCATAACGGAAGATTTTTTCTTAGATTTGCCTCCTCATTGAAAGCACAAATGATGATACTTACCGGTTCTTGTGGGGATGGCGGGGCTTCCCGCTTATTTTTATATCCTGCAAGCCGGGCAAAAAAGAAAAGATCATAAAAGATCTGCAGTGCGGAGAAAAAAGCAAAAAGGATTAAAAAAAGAAGTGAAGGCGTTAAAACCATGGCCGCCAAAAATAATATCTAAAGATGGAATTTCAACAAATAGCGACAGATAAAGAAACAAAAGCACGGGCAGGACTGCTCACAACTGATCATGGCGTTATCGAAACACCGATTTTTATGCCGGTCGGTACCCTTGGAACTGTGAAAGGCGTTACGCAAGAACAATTGCTCAACGATATTGAGGCCCAAATCATTTTGGGTAATACCTATCACCTTTACCTTCGCCCCGGTACAACGATACTCGAAAAGGCCGGTGGTCTGCATCGGTTCAACAATTGGCATAAACCGATACTGACCGATAGTGGTGGTTTTCAGGTATATAGCCTCAGCGATATCAGAAAGATCAGAGAAGAAGGTGCCGAATTCCGTTCGCATATCGATGGTACTAAGCATTTATTTACCCCCGAAAATGTGATGGATATTCAACGCAGTATCGGTGCCGACATTATAATGGCCTTTGATGAATGTACACCTTATCCCTGTGATTATACCTATGCCAGACAATCGATGCAACTGACGCACCGTTGGCTAGCCAGATGTGTGAAACATCATCAACAATCGGAGCCTTTGTACGATTATACCCAAAGTTTGTTTCCCATTGTACAAGGCAGTACGTTTAAGGATCTGCGAAAAGAAAGTGCAGAATTTGTGGCGTCAATGCAATGTGATGGCCATGCAATCGGAGGACTGAGTGTGGGTGAACCGACTGAAGACATGTACGAAATGAGCGAACTGGTTTGTGAAATTTTACCCGGCGATAAACCGCGTTACCTGATGGGCGTAGGCACTCCGGCTAATATTCTCGAAAATATCGCCCTCGGCATAGACATGTTCGATTGTGTTATGCCCACACGCAATGGCCGCAACGGTATGTTGTTTACAACGCATGGGATCATCAATATTAAAAATAAAAAATGGGAAGACGATTTCTCCTGTATCGACGACGGGCTTACCTGTTTTGCCAGCCGACAGTACACGAAGGCTTATCTGCGCCATTTATTCTCCGTTCAGGAGATTCTTGGCTTACAACTTGCGAGTATCCAAAATCTCGCTTTTTATTTGTGGCTGGTCAAAGAAGCCAGAAAGCAAATTGTGGATGGAACGTTTGCTGCATGGAAAACGCGTATGGTTAAACAAGTAAGCCAACGATTGTAAAGGGTAAGGCAATGGACTTTTAACACTTTTTGATTTTTTGTCGAACTATTTTTGCAAAAAATATTTTTATGCGTATCGCTGTAGCTTTATTATCTGTTTTGCTCTTCAGCAGTTATTTTCTGATTGCACAAGTAAAGGATGATATCGTAAAAAAACATATGGAAGCCATTGGAGGTGAAAAAAATTGGCAGCAGGTAAAAACGCTGCGGTCGGTGCTTGTACGCGAATCGGAAGGCATGATCATTGAAGAAAAAAAACAAATGATCATGAACAAAGCCCTTCGGATCGATTATCATTATCAATCGAGAGATGCAGCTTTAGGCGAAAAAAATTATTTCATTCTGGTGAACGAACAACTGGGATGGAAATATCTTCCGGATAACCGCAACGACAGTATTGAGACGATGACCCCTGCTGAGGTGGCCTACTACAAATCTGAACATTTCAGGTTAGATCCTTTTTTACCGGGCAATAAGTCGTTGACTGCCGCTGAATATCTCAGCAAAGAGAATATTGCCGATCAGGAATGTTTGAAATTTTTGATGCGTTATGCCGATGGTCATACCGAATATCTTTACCTGGATGCCCATTCATACCTCATCGTTCGCACGGTGCGGTTTGGCGGTGATACCGAAGCCGAAAATGATTTTGACGATTACCGACTGGTCAATGGAACAATAAAAATGCCTTTTCGGATCCGTACACCCTACGAACAATGTTTAGTGAAAGAAGTGCTGTTAAACACGGTATTAGACCAAAAAATCTTTAAGCGACCAAAATAATGTCCACTAATGCGTGATCGCTTCAGCCTCGGCCTCGCTGACTACATGTTTGTGTTTAAAGATCAGGAGAAAGGCGATGGCGATCACCAGTGCATAGGCTGCAAAAGCCAGCCAGATTCCCTTCCAGTCGTTGACGCCATTGTGTACAAAAAAACGGTCGATCACTTTTCCGCTCACCTTACTTCCCAGATAAGCCCCGACACCGTTAGTCATCATCATAAACATGCCTTGCGCACTGGCCCTTATACCCGGACTGGTGGTAGTTTCAACAAACAACGATCCGGAAATATTAAAAAAGTCGAATGCCATACCATACACAATACACGACAGAATGATCATCCACAAACCGTCGGTGGGATTGCCGAGACCGAACAAAGCAAAACGCAAAACCCACGCGATCATCGCAAAAAACATGACATTTTTGATCCCGAATTTTCGCAGAAAAAAGGGAATCGTGAGAATGAAAACCGTTTCGGAAATCTGTGAGATCGATAAGATCACTGTCGAATATTTTGCCACAAATGAATCGGCATACTCGGGGATATTGCTGAAACTGAATAAAAATGCGTCACCGTACATATTCGTCAGTTGAAGTGCAGCGCCCAAAAACATGGAGAAAATAAAAAACAGAGCCATTTTTGTTTGCCCAAAAAGTTTAAATGCATGCAATCCCAGTTGTTCGGTAAGCGGAGCATCTTTAGCGATAGTATTTTGTGGCGGACAGGCCGGCAACGAAAAAGCATATAAGCCTAATGCCAGGGCAGCGATACCGCCAATTAAAAATTGTGTAGTATTGGTATTGCTCTTTGTGAGATTGGTGAGCCACATGGCCGCAATAAAACCGATAGTTCCCCACACACGAATGGGTGGAAAATCTTTGATCACTTCAAATCGATTCGACTTTAGGATCTGATAGGCTACAGAATTCGACAAGGATATCGTTGGCATATAACAGATCATAGCACCCAAAATAACATAGTACAAAATATCAGGGTCATTGACCTGTGGCACAATAAAAAGGAACAAGCCATACAAAATGTGCAAAATGCCATACAGCTTCTCGGCGTTCATTACCCGATCGGCCAATATCCCTACAATGGGAGGCATAAAAAAAGATCCAATCGCCAGGGTTGAAAAAATGGCCCCGAACTGTGGAAATGTCCAGTGTTTACCTTCAAGGCAATAGGTGCCGATGGTCGTGAGCCATGCGCCCCAAACAAAAAACTGAAAGAAACTCATCACGGTCAGACGCAATTTGATTTGCATAGCCTTACATTTTTAGAATTGTAAATCTAATAGTAAAAACGAGAACTACAAATGATCGGCATTTTTAGGCAGGAGCAATATCAGTATCATACCGTATTTTTGCCTCCTGTCTATAATTCACATAGAAAATTGACATTGAATTCACTGTATGGTTAAACATAAAACCTTGCTGATCACCGGAGCCGCCGGATTTATTGGTAGTTGCATGGCGTCCTTTCTTCACCGCCAAGGCCACTACCGGCTTTTGCTTTGCGATGATTTTAGTATCGAACGGAAAAAGAAAAATTACGAACATATTGCAGGCACAGAAAAAATTGAACGCGATGTACTTGAGCATTATTTGACCACCACTGACAGCATCGATTTTGTTATTCATCTCGGTGCACGAACCGACACGACGGAAATAGATTACCGGGTACTCGAAAAGCTAAACCTTCATTACTCTCAAA
>CAZFKA010000264.1:0-857 GCA_964519155.1 uncultured Bifidobacterium sp.
CAGTAAATGCGGTGGCCAAAGAAGGAATGTGGTTGCCATTTCTGCTTGAACAAATGAACGAAAAGGAAATGAAAGGAATGGGGCTGAAAATTTCAGCAAAAGATATTTATGATGTCAATGCCGGAAGTCTGAAAGATGCCGTCGTGTTATTTGGCAGCGGCTGTACCGGGGAAGTGATCTCCGATCAGGGACTTGTACTCACCAATCATCATTGCGGTTATGGTACCGTACAGGGGCTGAGCTCTCTCAAAAATAATTATCTTTTACAGGGGTTCTGGGCTGGAAATCGTGAAGAGGAAATTCCCTGCCCGGGATTGACCGTTACGTTTATCATCCGTATTGATGATGTGAGCGAAAGAGTGAAAGCGGGTACAGCAGACCTCAATATCGCAGAAAAGAATAAAAAGATTTTGGACAATATCAGCGCGATCGAAAAAGAAGCGGAGAAAACTACCGGCTATTCCGCCTTAGTGAAATCGTTTTATTACGATAACGAATTTTATCTCTTTCTGATGGAGAAATACACGGATATTCGATTGGCCGGATTTCCGCCCAATGGCATCGGTAAATTTGGTGGAGATACTGATAACTGGGCCTGGCCACGACATACCGGTGATTTTGGCCTGTTTAGGATCTACGCGGGGCAAGATAATAAACCGGCAGCCTATGCAAAAGAAAATCGTCCTTACAAACCGCGTCGATCATTTACAATCAATATTGGGGGCGTACAACAAAATGACTTTTCTATGGTGTATGGGTTTCCCGGTAAAACCAACGAATACCTCACCAGCGACGGGGTTGCGGAAGTGATGAATGTACTTGATCCGGCTCGTATCCGATTGCGTGCGGCCAAACTT
>CAZFKA010000264.1:867-4035 GCA_964519155.1 uncultured Bifidobacterium sp.
AACAGTCGTCAGTGGCCAATTATTATAAAAAGTGGAAGGGAGAGTTGTTGGGTTTGCAGATCAATAATGCCATTGAAAAGAAAAAGAAAGAGGAAGCGGGCTTTTTACAATGGGTGAATGCCGACAAATCGCGTATGGCACGATTCAACCATGTACTCAGTGATATCAGTGAAAATTACCGACGACATGCGCAAGCAATCAAATTGAACGAATATATCACCGAAGCCATATGGTCATCTGAATTGATCAAGAAAGGCAGTATGCTGAGCAAACTGGCAATTGTTGCCGATACGGCCCAAGCTGCTCAGCTCAAAAGTTTCGAAACAGAACTGGCCTCTTTTCTCCGTAGCATCGATTTGCAAACCGATCGGAAGATCACCGAAAAACTATATACGCTTTATGCGCAGGATATCGGCGCAGAGTCGTGGACAGATGCCGACAACATCAATGATATTTATCGCACGTCTTTTATTAGCTCAAGCGAAAAATTCAGCAAGTTGATTGGCGTAGATCAGCAAACAGATATTGCCCTGTTGATCAAAAAAGATCCGGCATATCTCACATATAGCTATTACGACAGTTTGCAAAAGGCCAACCTCGTCAGCCTAAAACAGGATTTTCTCCAACTCAACGAATTATACAGTGTTTATATGCGGGCGCTTCGTGAATATCGTCAAGACAAGCGATTTTACCCCGATGCTAATTCTACCTTACGATTGACATACGGAAAAGTGGAAGGCGTTAAACCCCAAGATGGTATGACCTACGATTATTTTACCACACTCGACGGAGCCGTGCGCAAAGCCAATCCCGACAAAGAAGAATTTAAAATGCCGGCCCGATTGAAAGATCTGTATGACCGTAAAGACTATGGCCGCTACGCTATTGCACACAACGGGCATACGACTGTGCCGGTGGCTTTTCTGGCATCAAATCACACCACAGGAGGTAATTCGGGTAGCCCGGTACTCAATAGCCGGGGAGAATTGATCGGTACTAATTTCGATCGTATTTGGGAAGGCACGATGAGTGATATATTGTTTGATCCTGACCTTTGTCGAAACATTACCCTGGATATCCGCTATACCTTGTTTATTATCGAAAAATTTGGGGGCGCAAAATGGCTCGTCGATGAAATGCGGGTGGTGAAATAAGTTGATCAGACAGAGCGAAACGCATTTCATTGGTCATGGAAACAATATCTTCGGGTTTGACGAATTGTCGATCAAAAAAAAATATCAACCAACCACGTAAATTTATTTTACCGCATTCCGGCATTCTTCCAGGATCTCATCAATTTTTTGCGGGGTAAGAAATTCGCGATACGTTTGTCCCAACTGCATCATCGGTGCATATCCGCAAGCACCCAAACATTCGGCGGTTTTTAACGTAAAGAGTCCATCGGCTGTGGTTTCCCCATTTTTAATATTGAGTTTTTGCTTGATATAGTCAATAATGGCATCGGAGCCATTCAACATACAGGGGCCGGTTTGACAAACTTCCAACACATATTTTCCAACCGGTTTTAAATTGAACATGGTGTAAAATGTAGCTACTTCATATACCTCAATCGGCAGAATATTCAGCAACGCAGCCACCTCATCCATTTGTTCAACAGTCAGCGAATTATTACCGGTTTCCTGTATTAAATGTAACACGGGTATTACGGCACTCTTTTGTTTACCTTCGGGATAACGGGCACATATTTCTTGAATTCTTTGTTTGATTTCCTGACTAAACATTTTTCTTTTATTTTTTAGCAGTCATCGGCAAAATCTTAAAAGCCATCACTGCGTTAATATTTTTTATTTTTCATTCAATATCCAAGTTCTATCGAAACTGGTGAATTTTCTTTTTTGTAATTCCCTAAGCATCAATTTCACCCGCGATCAAATTCAAACTACTCATGGTCACTACGGCATCACTTAACATACTACCGATGATCATTTCAGGATAGGCCTGGTAATAAATAAAACAAGGTCGTCTGAAATGAAGACGATACGGTGAGCGTCCGCCATCGCTGATGAGATAAAAACCCAATTCTCCATTGCCTCCTTCTACCGAATGATAGACTTCACCCACCGGCAATTCTGTTTCACCCATCACGATCTTAAAATGATAGATCAGGGCTTCCATTTTTGTATACACATCTTCTTTGAGTGGTAAATAAAATTCAGGCAAATCGGCATGATAAACTGCAGGATCAAGATCTTTTATTTTATCCATCGCTTGTTGTATCAATTTTACACTTTGCCAAATCTCTTCATTACGCACTAAGAAACGGTCGTATACATCACCGGTTGTTCCGATGGGAACTGAAAAATCAAAATCTTCATAGCTGCTGTACGGATGTGCTGTGCGTACATCATAATCGATACCGGCTGCCCGTAAATTTGGTCCGGTAAAACCATAATTCAACGCTCTTTCAGCGCCAATTCCCCCTACACCCATCGTTCTTTCCATAAAGATACGATTACGGTTAAACAGGGTTTCGAATTCCTTCATGGCCTTCGGAAACTTTTTCAAAAAGTCGTTGATCCGTTGAAAAGCCAAATCTGAAAAATTCCGTTCAAATCCGCCAATACGACCGATATTGGTAGTCAGTCGTGAACCGCATACTTCCTCAAAAATTTCGTAGATTTTTTCTCTGAATTCAAACACATAAATAAAGCCTGTAAAGGCACCGGTATCTACACCAATGACGGAATTGCATACCAGATGATCGGCTATTCGTGCCAGCTCCATGATAATGATACGCAAATATTCGACACGCTTGGGTAAACGGGCTCCGATAAGTTTTTCTACGGTCATATGCCAACCCATATTATTGATCGGCGATGAACAATAATTCAACCGATCAGTAAGTGGCGTAATTTGATAATAGGGCCGCCGCTCAGCTATTTTTTCAAATGCCCGGTGTATAAACCCAATCGTAGGAACTGCATCCACAATGCGTTCGCCATCCATCTCCAGAATATTCTGAAATACACCATGGGTAGCAGGATGGGTTGGGCCGAGGTTGAGGGTACTGGTTTGTTTTCCCAGCGATCCTTCAGGCAATTGAATATTTTGTTTTTGACTCATTGTTTCCTAATTCAAATATTTTTTTTCAGTGTTTTGCTGTTGCTGAGGCTATGCTTTCCCATGTTCTTTTATCGGCCAAACATT
>CAZFKA010000265.1:0-3913 GCA_964519155.1 uncultured Bifidobacterium sp.
CAATAATATTGCCGATTGCATTCGTATTTTACAAGCAGACGGCTATACGATATTGGCGCTTTAACAAGTACGAAATAGTATAATGATGCATCAATACCAACTCAAAAAGGGATTGAAAACGGTTTTGGTTTTTGGCAACGAGGTAAGCGGTGTTAGTCAAAACGCGCTTGATCTGTGCGATGCAGCCATCGAAATTCCGCAATTGGGTAGCAAACACTCCCTGAATATTTCTGTGAGTGCAGGTATCGCTCTTTGGCATTGGGCTCAAATTTATTTATAAAATTTTATCAAAAATTATCACAAACAATTTTTTAAATTCGCAATTCTAAAACATCAAGTTGCCATTGAAAAATCTACTCTTATTTTTTCTTCTACTGAGTGCCTCTGCCCAATTGAATGCGCAGCGTCGTCAGGCTGATTCACTAAGACTAAAACAATTGCAATACAACCTGAAACTCAAGGAAGAAGCTAAACGAAAACAGGAAGGAGAGAATAAAGCTAACAATGAAAAGGCTTTTGTGGTTGTCAGTTACGACAGTAAAGGCAATAAAGTGGAAACTTACCGGAGCAATAATGGCGAACGGGTGACCACTACTACCATCAAACTACCGTCTCCGCTCAATAAAAAATTTAATGCCGATACCATAAATATCGATTCTGTTTCCATCAAAGTTGTGAAATCAAAATTCCGATTATCGGTGATGTATAAAGGCAAAGTGCTGACAATGTATAAGAGCGTATTCGGTCCCAATCATCTTTTGCAAAAGCAACAGGAAGGCGACCGTCGTACCCCGGAAGGAACTTTCACCATTATGGATGTAAAGAAGCATGATAAGTGGGATATTTTTATGCTACTCGATTATCCTAACCAAGAGTCATATGCGAATTTCGAAAAGTGTAAAATGAACCGTGAAATACCCGAAAATGCCCGTATTGGTGGTTTGGTGGGCATACACGGCATCTGGCCAAATGGCGATAATGTAATCGACCTTAAACATAACTGGACCGACGGTTGTGTAGCACTCAAAAATAAGGATGTAGAAGAACTGGCGCGTATCGTCAAACCTGGGTATACCAAAATTACGATAACCCGTTAGGGTCAATAGCTGTAGATAGCGATGGCAAGATCATCGGTTTCTAAAACCGATGGATGTTTTACACTAATAAAAGGCATCGCGGATATGTAACAACTCGTGGCTATCGTCTGCTTTAAAAATTATGGAGATCACATCGAAACGGACATCCGTATATTTTTTTTCATAGAGATAAATCCCCGCCGCCGCCGTCACACTACTGATTTTGCTGTCCGATACCGACTCTTCGGGCATTCCTTGTCGGAGATTGATTCTGCTTTTGACCTCAACAAAAATAAATAAACCGTTTTGCCGGCAAATAAGATCAATTTCTTTATGCCCTGTTCGCCAGTTTCTTTCCACAATTTCATACCCGGCCTCCTGAAGATATTGCGCAGCAAGGCTTTCACCTTTTTCGCCAATTTTACGTTTGGTTCCCATTAATTCACTAAATTTACCCTCTTTTTTTGATTTCACCCATGACTATGAAAAATTTAATTTCCGGATTTCCTGACCAAATCACTGAAGCGATGGCGATAGGCAAACAGGCTACCGGAATGCTAAGCGGCAAAACTTACCAGCAGGTGATGGTTTCGGGTTTAGGAGGTAGCGGTATCGGTGCCAGTATCGTAGCTGATTATTGTTTCGACCTGATCAAGATTCCTTTGTTGATCAATAAAAATTATTTCATTCCCGCTTCGGTCAATCGTGACACTTTATTCATCGCCTGTTCCTATTCAGGCAATACTGAAGAAACACTGGAAGCCGTCAAACAAGCCAAACAAAAAAAGGCTGACATTATTTGTATCACTTCCGGTGGGGCATTATCTGCTTTTGCCGAAAAGTATCGTTTGCCCTGTATCCTCATTCCGGGGGGGATGCCACCGCGGTCCTGCCTCGGCTATTCGATGGTGCAAATTTTGTTTGTTTTGAAACAGGCCGGTATTTTGAAATCAAAATTTGAAAGCGAGTTGATGAACGGTCTATCACTCATCAGCCGGGAAGAGAAGAGAATTCATCGGTTGGCAGGGCAAATGGCAGCCGCATTACATAATCAACATATTGCCATTTACACCACAGCCGGATATGAGGGGCTCGCCATACGGTTTCGTCAGCAATTGAATGAAAACGGAAAAGTACTGGCCTGGCATAATGTGATTCCGGAAATGACGCATAATGAAATTGTTGGGTGGAAAGACAATCATGAAGATCTTACGGTAGTATGCTGTTACCATCCGCACGATTATCCAAAATATATCAAACGACTGAAATATCTCAGAAAAGTGGTTGGGAAATTTAAGCCACGGGTTACAGAAATCGTATTACAAGGGGAATCATATTGGGAGCGCGCACTTTACTATATTCATCTGACCGATTGGGTATCGGTTTATCTCGCCGACCTCAATGGGCACGATGCAACAGAGGTGAAAGTTATTGACGGACTGAAAAAAGAAATGGCTAAAAAATAATCTTGCAAATGTCACGGGCAAAGCGGAAATTTGCACACTGACCCTTAATCGGAAAACTAAAAAACAATGAAGAAACAAACTGCCAATATATTAATCGTTAGTGCTGTAGTGCTTGCTACTGCTTTGTTCAGAGTGCTTAATCTTGAATGGCAGATTTATAATCTGGTACCGGTGGCTGCATTGGGTATTTTCAGCGGTTCGATATTGAAAAACAGGGCACAAGCCTATTTGATACCCTTGCTGGCTATGCTTATTTCCGATATAAGTATTGCCATGTTTACGCATACCAAGGGTTTTTATGGTGTTTCACAATTTGTCAATTATGGGGCTATCGTATTCATAACCCTGATGGGCAGCAGTTTACATCGACGAAATGTGGTGAATATTGCCGGATATACCCTGGGTGGTTCAGTTGTGTTTTTCCTCTTGTCGAATTTCGGAACTTTTTTGGGTGGGTACTATGGTTATAGTTTTTCCGCTCTTGGCGAGTGTTTTGCAATGGCCATTCCATTTTATAAGAGCGACATGGCCTGGTCATTCTTTTTCAATAGTTTCGCCGGCGACCTGTGTTTTTCCATGATCGCCTTTGGTGTTTATCATTTTGCTTCACTGCGGATCCCCCAATTACAGATTGCCGATTAATCATCCGTTTTTGCCAGGGCATTACGTTTCCTGATAGCGGTAAACAACGGGTTTGCCCGATTATTTTTGGCTGCAAGCATTATTCTGCTAACTTTGTTTTTTGGTAACTCAACATTCAATTTTTATGGTCATGCATCAAACCCTGACGGAGCAGTATATCGAACGTGAAGAAAAATATAATGCCCACAATTATCACCCGCTTCCCGTCGTGCTCGAAAAAGGCGAAGGAGTGTTTGTATGGGATGTGGAAGAAAAAAGATATTTTGATTTTCTTAGTGGATATTCTGCCATAAATCACGGACATTGTCACCCGAAAATATTGGCGACCCTTACCGCTCAGGCGCAAAAGCTTACCCTCACTTCACGAGCATTTCATAGTCGTTTGCTGGGCGAGTATGCCGAAATAATCACCAATTACTTTGGCTACGATAAAGTGTTGCCGATGAATACCGGTGTTGAGGCTGTGGAAACTGCACTAAAATTGGCCCGGAAATGGGCCTATACACAAAAGGGCATCGAAGAAAATAAAGCGATTGTGGTGGTATGCAGCGAAAATTTTCATGGGCGTACGATCAATGTGATCTCATTCAGTACCGACGATAGTGCCCGTGAAGGCTATGGTCCCTTTGTACCGGGTTATGAAGTGATTCCCTACAACGATGTCAATGCATTGGCTGTCGCGCTGAAAAACAAAAATGTATGCGCCTTTCTGCTTGAACCGATACAAGG
>CAZFKA010000266.1:0-3899 GCA_964519155.1 uncultured Bifidobacterium sp.
TGGTTTCACCTTCAGAAATCATTGTAGACGAAACAAAAAACCTGCGTGAAGAGTTGAAACCCCATGGAATCAAGGTTACGGCAGTGAGTCCCGGTGCAACAATGAGTGATTCGTGGAAGGGGAGTATGGTAAGTGAAGACCGTATCATGAAAGCAAGTGATATTGCAGATGTGATCTGGACGCTTAGTCAGTTGTCGCCGCAGGCAGTTGTAGAAGATATTGTCCTTCGGCCGCTGCAGGGTGATCTATAACTTTTATCACAAATCTTCTTTTTTCAGCCAACCGGAGATATACTGTTGTTTTGCGGTCAGGTATTGCACAAAAACCGATCGTGCACCTCTATCGGAAGTATACACTTTATCGTTGCGGATAAAATATTGCCCGGTGGGTTGCAAAAGATTTGAATCGGCATAAATCAGCGATTTCACGGCCGTCACTGTTTTAACGTCACCCATTCCATCGAGGCTATTATACAAATAACTGGCGGTCAGTACGGTTTTCGATTTGCTGAATTTACCATCTGCATACACCGCGTGGCCAAATCCGCAATGCTCATAACCTTCTGAAACGATATCGATGACACCGGTTTTAAAACTAAAATTCAACACACAAAATGCTTTATCGTCGCTATATTCATCAAGTTGCGCGTAACGGGCCTTATTATTGGCAATGGTAAATTCGCCACCAATAAACCCATTGTTATAGGATGGCCATCCACGATTAACGTTTAACCAAAACGCATATTGATCGTTTTTGATCTTCGCCACAATAAGTTCGCCGGATGCTCCGCCGTCTTCTTTTCCGGGTTTCAGATCACTTATTTCCCGGTTGATGGGAAATGAGTATTTGTATATACCGCTATAGTTTGTTTGAGCATAGGCGACTACATTGAGCAGACTGCATGCTATGCCGATGATTATATTTTTCATAATGCCTGATTGATCCATTTTTTTTCGTCCTGTATCAAATGCCTGAGTACGATGTGTACCGGATATTTTTTTTGAAGATATTTTGCCATAGCGTCGGCACAATATACTGACCGATGCTGACCACCTGTGCAACCAAAGCTGATTTGCAGATTTTCGAAGCCTCTGGCCAGATAATCGTGCATAGAAATATCCACCAATGCGTAGGCATGTTGTAAAAAAGTGGCTATTTTGGTTTTTGATTCCAAAAAATCAATCACCGGCTGATCACGCCCCGTAAGATATTTATATTCGGCAAAACGCCCGGGATTCAATAAACCGCGGCAATCAAACATATAACCACCCCCATTGCCACTTTGATCTTCCGGGATGCCTTTTTTGTACGAAAAACTTTGTATAGTTACCGTGAGTTTTTTTGCTGTTGCAGAAGTTGATGAATGATATTGCGAAATAAATTCAGTGCTTGTTAATTGTGTGAGTATTGTTGACAATTCAGGATAAGCAGCGATCGATTCTTGAAAATGTTGCATCCACGCTGCAATATTTTGCAACCCAAAAGGAATGCTTTCGACAAAATGTGGTTTATGCTGAATCAACCCGCGTAAACCGTACGCGCCCATCACCTGCAACAGCCGCAACAACAATATACGGTAATATGTTGTATCAAATTCAGCTTCATGAATGTTGATCCGTTTTTGCAGTTGTTGCTTGTAAAAATCATACAAAGTTGTTTTGAGTTCAAATGGCAGAGCCGCCTTTGCCTGCCAGAGTAGAGAGGCAACGTCGTATTGCAAAGGGCCACGCATGCCTCCCTGATAGTCAATAAACCCTAGCTTGCCATCATTGATCATTATATTTCGTCCCTGATAATCGCGGTACATAAAATAGGGTTCCGGATTCTGGCCCAATGTGTCGGCTAATTGGTCAAATTCGGCTGATAGTTTATGTTTGTCATAAGCTAACGCATGCAGGTCGAGAAAATAATATTTGAAGTAATGCAGGTCATTTAGCACAGCTTGTCGATCAAAGGCCTGCGCACCAAAACATTGGGCGAAATCGATTAGCTTTCCTCCGTCAATCTGAAATCGGATCAAGGATGTGAGAGCTGCTTCATACAAGTCACGAATGCCCGAGTTCTCTTTTTGATGGAGTACCTGATCAAGCAAACTCGTATCGCCTAAGTCGCTAACAATATAGGCTTTCCGATCGGACTGCATGTGCAAAAGCGTCGGCACTGCTAGTTGGAGTTGGGTAAAGATCTGCGTCAAATAAGCAAAGGTTTCGTTCTCTTCCACCGATTCGTTTTCACAGAGAATATACGACCGGCCGTCTTTACAAATAACTCTATGGTAACGACGGGCGGAGCCTGCCTGTGCAATAGGTAAAACCGATTCAATGTCGTTCAAATTAAAATATTCTTCGATAAGGGGTGGCAACATGCTACAAATATAATCCTGTTTTCAGGAAACTGGGATGTCAGTATGCCGACCAACAACGAAAATTAAAAAAAAGCCCTTAATATTGCGGACTATGCTTCAACGGGGAAAATTTATTGCCTTCGAAGGGATCGATGGAAGTGGAAAAAGTTCACAAATGACATTATTGGCCAGACAACTTGAAAATGCAGGTTATCGGGTGTATTGTACGTTTGAACCGACAGACAACCGTATTGGCGCCACTATACGATCGGTGTTAAAAGGAAAAGAACAAGCCGATCAGTTGACGATCGCTGCCCTTTTTGCTGCAGACCGCCTGCATCATTTGCTGAATGAAAAAGATGGAATTTGCAAAAAACTGTCTGAAGGTTATATTGTGTTATGCGACCGCTATTATTTTTCTTCCTATGCCTACCATAGTGTTTATGTAGACATGGACTGGGTGATCGAGATCAATAAAAAAAGTGCTGATATTTTGCGTCCCGATCTGAATATATTCATCGATGTAAGCCCTGAAATGGCTTTCCGACGTATTCAACAAAACCGCGCGCAAACGGAATTATACGAAACGCCCGAAATGCTAAAAAAAGTATATGTCAATTATGACATAGCATTTGAACGAATGCGTTCAGTGGAACAGATCATACGCATACCCGGTGAACGAGAAATACCCGCCATTGCTGATGATGTGTGGGGGGCGGTTCGTTCGCTCCTTTCAGCAGAAAAATAATCGGCCCGGGAGGATTGCCGTATTGTGATGGCTGTTATAAAACCTTTTTCATCACATTATACACCACCTGTGGTTTACCAAGTGTATAAAAATGAATGACCGGAGCACCGGAAGCCATGAGGTCTTTCACTTGCATCAGCATCCATTCTTCGCCGACCATTTCCGCATCTTTTTCGTTTTTACATTTCATCATCTCCATGGCTAAATCATTGGGTATGTCGACATGAAAAATAGATGGTATACCTGACAATTGTTTTTTTGTGGTCAGCGGTTTGATGCCGGGTATGATCGGCACTTCAATTTTGGCTTCACGGCAACTACTGACAAATTGGTGATATTTTTGGTTGTCGAAAAACATTTGTGTCGTGATATAGTCGGCGCCCGCATCGATCTTGTTTTTGAGAAACATCAGATCGAGATCCGGGTTCGGACTTTCATAGTGTTTTTCGGGATAACCTGCCACACCGATACAAAAATCAGTTTTCACACCGTCAGAAATTTCATCTTCGAGATAAATTCCTTTGTTTAGGTTTTCGATTTGCTTCACCATATCGATGGCGTAATTATGCCCACTGGCATGCGGAATAAAATATTTTTCATTCTTTGGCGGATCACCGCGTAAAGCCAGTACATTATCGATGCCCAAAAAGTTAAGATCAATCAGTGCATTTTCCGTTTCATCATTCGAAAATCCACCACAGATCAAATGGGGTACAGCATCTACTTTGTAATGATTCATTAATGCGGCGCAGATCCCTACTGTGCCCGGGCGTTTCCGAATTTCGATACGGTCGAACGACCCATCGG
>CAZFKA010000267.1:0-1724 GCA_964519155.1 uncultured Bifidobacterium sp.
GAACGAGGTCACTGTGCTCAAACCTACATTGCGTATTTTGCCTGTGATAGACACGTTACCGGCAATGAGGTACTTGGGGCTGCTGATCTCCGTCATGGCCATATCATTTTGCCCTTGGGGTGCCGGCGCAAAAACATAATAGGAATTATCCACTACATCGGCATTGGCTGTTGTCAGTGAACCCAATGTGGGAGAACCGGTCACACTCCAACCTGTTGCTGCATTGATTTGCACCCCCAGACTCATAGACGCAGTGCCGTACGTTCGTTGATCAACTATATAGATTCGGTTACTGGTTTCTTCTAAAACGATACTGTAATACAAATAATCGTTGGCATTGGCGTTGCTGTATGAATTAAAGCTGATCCAGAATTGACGGTAAGGAGCTACCCCAAACGTTTTGGTTACTACATTGTCGTTTGCACCGGTACCCCGCAAACCCAATGCACAAATCGACTTATCAGGCACTGTAGCCGAAGGCAATGCCACCGCCGTAAACGCAGGAGCTGCAACAAGCGTGGCTACATCAAACGTAACACATCCGCTGTTGGAAACTTTGTAACTGCTGACGGCAACCCCATCAAACATAAAGGGTATGGGCAGAGTTTGGGTAGCCGACCATGTAGGAACAGCAGCAGGCCCGAAGGTAGTTGTCCATCCTGCCGGTATTCCACCGCCCACCGGAAATTCCAGATCCATATTGAGATCTCCCGGATTGGTGTTGGCATTTGGATAGGGAATTTGGTAGTACTGGGCGCGCATTGACGAAAATGCGACCAGCATTAAAAGCAGTAGTGTAATTGATTTTTTCATACGATAAGTTTAAATGAACCGTAAAAATAAAAAAGTAAAGAAGTATTGCATAGCACATTAACAAACAAAATCGCCTACTCCACCACATTACTAGGCTCACTTTCATTGTGCAAGCGGTCGAGGCTACAGACGATGTAGCGGCTTTTGCGACCTGAAGCAGCCTGGTCGGTATAGCTTCTCTCGCGTGTCACAGCGATCAATTCGCGGTCGGCAAATTTGCTGCCGGCAGCAATACGGTATACCGCAAACTGCAGATCCTGTGCGGGTTTGCCACTCACCGTCCATTGCAGTTTTTTTCCGGTTCCATTTTGCACGCTCAACTGGGGTACCGGCAAAGCATTATGTGGTAGCCAGGGCATGGCCGGAAGCAAAGCGGGTGTCGGATACCATTGTGTACGCATGACCTGATTTAGTCCATAGGTATTTTTGATAAAAGAATTTGCGCTGTAAAATGCACTTCCCTGCACATTTTTATTGTCTCGCAGTGCCGCGATCTGTTTTGCTATTTCATCTAAATTATGCCAGCAGGGTTTCGATTCGGTGCCTAACTTATACAAACCATGACCAATATAAATATGGCGTTTGTAGGCTTGTTGCCCCCACCAATCAAGTAAGGTCATATAATCGACAGCACGATGACCTATCTCCCAATACAATTGCGGCAAGAGATAATCGATCCAGCCTTTTTTTTGCCATAAGATCACATCTGCAAACAAATCATCGTAATTGGTTTGTCCGCCCCGGGTCATACTACCCGCCGGATCTTTGCTGGCGTTGCGCCAAACTCCAAAAGGACTGATGCCGAATTTTACATAAGGCTTTTCTTGTTTAATCAGTTTACCCAACGACTCCATCAGACGATTCACATTGTCGCGTCGCCAGTCGTCACGGTCGGCGAACGCACTTCCATA
>CAZFKA010000267.1:1734-3865 GCA_964519155.1 uncultured Bifidobacterium sp.
TCCATATTTGGCATACGAACGATTATCGGGAAATTCTGATTTTGCAATTCGATACGGATAGAAATAATCATCAAAATGAACCGCATCAATATCGTAACGTTTCACCACATCCAAAACGATTTTGGTAAAATAGGCACGCACTTCAGGGAGTCCCGGGTCGAAATACTTTTTGCCGCCATAGTTGAGAAACCATTCAGGATGCTGACGTGTGACATGGTCGGCCGTATTTGGATTGACATTCGCATCCACCAAAGCACGATAGGGATTAAACCAAGCATGAAATTCAAGGCAACGTTTATGGCATTCCTCCACCATAAAAGCCAAGGGATCGTAGTAAGGTGATGGTGGCTGCCCCTGCTGACCGGTCAAATATCGGCTCCAGTTTTCGTAGGGTGAATTGTAAAATGCGTCAGCGCTCGGACGAATTTGTACAATCACCGCATTCATATTATTGGCTTTGAACCGGTCGATAAGCGCAATGAATTCTTGTTGTTGCAGGGTAGCATCCAACCCTTTTTTACTGGGCCAGTCGATATTGCTGACCGTAGCAACCCATGCAGCCCGAAACTCGCGCAGGGGCTTGTTTTGCGCATTTACCGCAAGGAGGTGTAAAGAAAGGAGCAAGAAGAGGAGAATTCTGTACATGCTGGTAAAGATATTTATTTGAAATTATTTTTTACGCGATTCACGCTATTTTTACCGGATGAAATATGTGTGTTTCATCTTTTTACTTCTTCCTCCGGTCTTGCTTTTTGGTGAGAGAGATTCTTTGAAAAATTATTCGACCGGTATCAATTATTTTGGCGGAAAAATACTGATCCATACCAATAAAATTCATTTTAACGCGCCGCCCTATTCACAGGCAATGGAATTCAATTTTAATAAACAAACACTGGGGAACGCCCCGTGGCAACAACGCTTTGGTTTTCCTGAAACGGGTATCAGTATTTGCGTAGCGCGACACGGTCATGAAGCTTTGGGTACGGCATTGGGTCTTTACCCCACTATACAATTTCGCCTGTTCAACACCAAACATGCATTTGGATATTTTAAAGTCGGTGGCGGAGTCGCAATCAATACCCGCAACTGGCAACGCACCCCTGCTGAAGATACGATTTATAATATTCTGGGCAGCACACTCAACAATTTCACGATGCTGCAAGCCGGTTTCAGACATAAACTCAGTAAGCATTGGAGTCTGCAGGGTGGTGTACATTTTTATCATGTATCCAATGCCGGTGCGCGTAAACCAAATTTTGGGATCAATACCGTTGGAGCCCATCTCGGCGTGAATTATCATCCGGCCGGATTCTGCAACGCTATACGCAAACAGGCAGAATCGCCTCGCGAGAAATCGCTGAATGCCGGTGTCCAAAGCGTGGTTTCATTTGCCGAAGACAAAACAGTGGATGGACCCATTTACGGAAATTATGGCTTTGCTGTTTATGGGGCAAAAATGTATCGAGGCAAAAACCGCTTGGTGTTGGGCGCAGAAGCAAGCTATTTGTCGAAACTGTATGCATTGTTTAAAACCACCGGGCAATATACCGGCAAAGAACGACAACATGCCTGGCAATATTCGGTATATGCTGCACATGAATTTGTATTTGGCAAAATTGGTTTACCCTTGCAATTGGGTTATTATCTCAATAAGCCCAATGGTGGTGCGCCGATCTATCAGAAATTGGGCATCTCCTATCATGTCTACCATCACGCAAAACACCTGCTGAAAGATATCTACGTTATTACACAATTAAAAACCCATTATGCCAATGCTGATTTTGCAGAATTCGGTATGGGTTGTTTATTTTGACCAGATATTGCCAGGCCAATGCAGAAGCAAGCACAGCCATAGCGAAACGATCGTTTTGATTCCTCGGCAGCTAAATCTGTATTTTCAACAGTCTAATTTGGGTTTAATTAATTATTTCTTTTTACTTTTAAAACTTTCTACACCCAATAAATTATTTACTTTGCCGCATGCAGACCAGTTTTTCTAATTCCGATATCCGATTATATGCGAAGGAGAGAGATGATGCCGATTTTTTATCGGGTTATCGCGAGAAATTTTTGTTTCCCCAGCACCAGGGTAAAGATGTCATTTATTTGTGTGGCAACTCTTTGGGTTTGC
>CAZFKA010000268.1:0-3855 GCA_964519155.1 uncultured Bifidobacterium sp.
GCTTAACTCAGCGATATGGTCGACATAATTACGACCAATACAAAATATCTTCATCTGTTCAAAATTTAATATGATTAAATTGGTTCATTGTTCGTTCCACCCCTGTTGTGACAAAACTTTCTATTATATCGCAACAAGCATCAACTTTTTTATTTACAAGGTCAATTTCGTCGTTCGACCAACGGCCCAAAACAAAATCGACCTGACGATTTTTATCAAATTGATTGCCAATGCCGAAGCGTACCCTCGGATATTGTTGGGAGCCAATACTCTCTTGAATGCTTTTTAGCCCATTGTGCCCGCCATCACTTCCCCCTTTTTTTACTTTTAGGGTATCCAACGGAAACGCTAAATCATCAACCAATACCAAGGTGTTTTCAATAGGAATTTTTTCTTTGTCGAGCCAATATTTTACTGCTTTGCCACTTAAATTCATGTAAGTCGAGGGCTTGATTAAGATCAATCTCCTCCCTTTAAATTTTATTTCGCAGATGTCTGCTAAACGGTCTGTTTTGAACACTGCATGGTGCTTCGTAGCGAAAACATCTAAAATGTCGAAACCAATATTATGGCGCGTTTCCACATATTGGGGGCCAATATTGCCCAACCCCACAATTAAAAATTTCATGCTGTGAATGTATAAAAAAAATATTAACCAACTTTGCTAATTCGATAGCAAAACAAACTAAATGTCATTTACCCCTATTTTAGTTTTTGCAGTTCAGCCATCGTTACGATTTTGTATTCAGCAGGGATATCAAAAATCTTTGAATCTATCACTAGATTGTCCACGATTTTACATACAAATTTCATAGTCATTTTGTCACCCGATTTTACCTGATATTCTAAGGGTAAACCTTTCAATCCAGGAAACATAGCGATAAAATTATCGGAGGGGGGAAGCAGTTCTTTGGTATAATAAAAATCTGCCTCTTCGCTATTCGTATATTTTACTTGATTGCCATCACATGGATAGCCGGCAATTTTCTTCTTATCGCTCAGTGTTTTAAATACTGCGCCGGCAAATTTTTTGTTTTTTTCATTCACTTCCTCCTGACTCATTTCCAGCGCATACTTATTTTCATCAGCCATATTGATGCTCAGTGTCTTGCCATTTTTTACGGTATAAATCGTGATATTATTGTAGCCGTTTTCCATGGCCAGTTCGCGGCGTATATTACCACCCTTGATAGAAATGATGTAAATACCTCCCGGCTTTTTTTCATCATTAATAAAAACATCATATTTGATAACCCCTTCTGAAAAAATTTTCTGAGCTATGGCTATATGGGATTGTGAGATCAATATCAATAAAACGGACAAAAGTGTTTTCATAGGGAATTGTTTGAATAAACGAGACCGTAGGGTTACAAATTTAAAACTTTCAGCAACTCGTCTTTTTTTCTCCTGCTCACTTCAACTTCGGCACCATCACTCATTACAACAATATTGATATCTGATTTGATGAATTTTTTTATATAACTCGTATTCACCAGATGCGAATTGTGTACGCGGCAAAATGTATGGGCGGAAAAAACATTCTCCACATCTTTGAGCGTTTTACTGATCAGTATTTTTTCACCGTTGCGTAAAAAAATATGCGTATAATTGTTTGAGGACATACATCGAACAATATCATTCGTATATACAAATTTCAAACCGTCGTTCGTGGGCAAAGCAATGCGGTTAAAAGGATCGTTTGAATTCAACAGGGAAATATTCTCTAACAAAACTTTGATCCGTTCGAGCGATTGATTACCTGATTTTAAACTTGAACTTCGTGCAACTGCCAAACGCAATTCATCAATGTTGATCGGCTTTAATAAATAATCAATTGCGCTGAACTGTATTGCCTTAATGCCATACTGACTGTGGGCCGTGGTGAATATAATATCAAAATGAATAGGGTTGATTTGCTCAAGAATATCAAAACCGGTCATTCCGGGTAGTTCAATATCCATAAATACCAAATCCGGTTTTAAGGCTGATATTTTGTCGATTGCGTCAGTAGGTTTATTGCAAATGGCGATAACCTGCAATTCGGGTAAGTAGTGTTGTATCAACTTGTCTAAAACCTGTGAGCTCGTTATTTCATCATCCACTATGATAACTCTCATAAAGTAAAAGTAAAAAATAAAATTGGATTATTTTTAAGATTTTATATTATTTTTTACCTTACAAAATACATTACTTTAACTATCTTGCGTGCCTTTAGCAAGTTAAGCAACATCAATCATGAAAGTAGTTTTGTTTGCTGGTGGATTGGGTACCAGAATTTCAGAAGAAAGTCATTTGCGTCCAAAACCAATGATTGAAATCGGTGGAAAACCGATGCTTTGGCATATCATGAATATTTATGCCGCTCACGGCTATAAAGAATTTATCATTTGCTGTGGTTATCGTGGAGCGATGATCAAAGAATATTTTACCAACTATTTCGCTTATAATGCCGATATGACGGTCGACCTGAGCGACAACCAGGTTACAGTACACAACTCTAATGTTGAAGATTTCAAAATCACTATGATCGATACCGGTGTAGAAACCATGACCGCCGGCCGTTTGAAACGGGTATTACCTTTCACCAACAATCAGCCGTTCATGTTGACCTACGGCGATGGGGTATGTGATATTAATATACGCGATTTGGTTTCATTTCACCAATCACATGGCAAAATATGCACCATGACAGCAATTCAACCCAGTAGCCGTTTCGGCGTGGTCAACATGGAGGATGATGGCACCGTGATACAGTTTGAAGAAAAGCCGGAAGACAGTGGTACATGGATCAATGGTGGTTTTTTTGTGTTGCAACCTGAAATTAGTCACTATCTCACTGATGAGGCGCTTGACAAAGTGATGTGGGAACGTCAGCCAATGTACGATTTGGCAAAAGATCATCAAATCGTGGGTTACCGTCATCGTGGCTTCTGGAAATGTATGGATACCATGCGCGACAAAGAAGAACTGGAAAAATTATGGGACACAAACCCGGTCTGGAAAAAATGGTAAGCTTCGAAATATTAAAAAGCGTTTTTCGGGGCAAGAAAGTCTTTTTGACCGGGCATACCGGTTTCAAGGGTGCTTGGATGCTGCAACTATTGTCGCTACTCGGTGCCGAAGTGAAAGGTTTTGCCTTGTCTCCATTGTTTGATTTTGATCTTTATCATTTGATCGATGGTGATCAACTTTGCAAATCAAGCGTGATCGATGATATCCGAAATGCCGACCGATTGCGCCACGAACTCATTCATTTTGAACCCGATTTTGTTTTTCATATGGCCGCTCAACCCTTGGTTTTACAGGGCTACGAGCAGCCCCTCTATACTTTTGAAGTGAATACACAAGGAACAGCAAATTTGTTGGAAGCAGTGAGATTTTTGTCAAAGCGCTGCGTCGTCGTTTGTATCACAACCGACAAAGTGTACGAAAATCATGACACAGGTGCAGCGTTTGTTGAGTCGGATAAATTAGGCGGCTACGATCCCTACTCGGCCAGTAAAGCAGCAGCCGAAATCGTTGTTTCTTCTTACCGGAATTCATTTTTTAATGATCAGCATTTTGATCGCCATCAGAAATCACTTGCATCGGTTAGAGCCGGAAATGTAATAGGGGGTGGCGACTTTTCGCCTAACCGTATCATTCCGGATATTGTAAGAGCATTGAAAGAGGACAAGGAAATAACCTTGCGGAACCCAAACGCTACCAGACCCTGGCAACATGTAATTGAACCACTCGTTGCGTATCTATGGCTTGCTGCGAAAATGCACGAACAGCCTGTTGCCCTTAATTCAGCTTTTAATATTGGTCCTGAAAAGGATGATGTTTTGTCGGTTGAAGCGCTTACACAAATTG
>CAZFKA010000269.1:0-3819 GCA_964519155.1 uncultured Bifidobacterium sp.
GCGATGTGATGGGGCGTGCTGTACAAAGCGAGTTCTTTGAGACTGAAAAAAAATCAGTATTTGATATCTCCGGTTTACCAAGCGGAATTTATCATCTCACACTTACCCTTGGAAATCAAACCCTGACCAAGCGTTTACTTAAATATTAATTCGCACAATATACTACAAGAAGCAGCGGCAATTTTATTCAATTGCTTCCGTTGTCGTGCTGAGGGATGAAGCATCTAAAGTGGGCAGACTGAGTTCTACATCTTTCAACGCCCCTTCAGGATTCCCCTTGGCAATGAATATACCCTGCGTGATCAATTGTCGCAAACGATATTCAATAAACATATGGCTGACCGTTTGTGTCATTTTCTTCAAGGTATCATTCACCACTTTGTTGGCTTTGAGGGTTTCGTTTCCTAACGAACTTTTGATCAGGCTATCGAAATATTGTATATCGCGCGACACAATTTTCTTTCCGCCTTCATAGGTTCTGACCCAAGCATTTTCACCCTGCAGACGTCGCCATTCTTCCCCTTCCAATTCATATTCTGCCGGCGTTACTTCTTTGAGCAAACGTTTAGTTTTGGTAAATTCTTTTGGTGGCACCTGCGAAAAATTCACCGGGTAAAATAGTTGACCTTTTTCGTTTAAAAAAGGTAACCCGATGATATTAATGGTATGGAGCAAATCGGGAAAAGGTTTGAAATAATTCAACAACCAATAATACGCACAAACATCTGATACACAAGGAGAAAGCCAGAAACAAACCGGCTCTTCATCGGTCCTGGCTTTTTCGATCAATTGCTTAACGGTTTCTTCCTCATTTAGTCGCTCGGCAAAACCGGGTACTATCGTTTGCCAACAAGCAGTTCTGAGTTCGTCATGAGGCAATTCAGGACTCGTAAGGATTTCACCTATACCCAGGGTATCACGCAACACAACTATTTCGCCCCTGAGGTTTTCATCGAGAGCAAATGCGGCCTCAAGATTTTTAGCGGCATCATGCCCTACCAAAATATGTATCATACGCTTTTAAAGAAAAATATTTTAATTTAATGATTGATCAACCGCATCCAATTCGATGCGTAAATTACTGATGATGAATTCCTGACGTTGTTGGGTATTTTTACCCATATAGTATTCCAGCATTTTTTGAATATGGGCTTCACCGGAAAGCAATACGGGCTCCTTGCGCATATCTTCCCCAATAAAGCCTGCAAATTCACCCGGCGAAATTTCTCCCAATCCTTTGAAACGAGTGATCTCAGGTTTCCCGCTGAGCTTTTGTATGGCATCTTGCTTTTCCGATTCACTGTAACAATATATGGTTTCCTTTTTATCGCGTACCCTGAACAGGGGCGTCTCTAAAATGTAGACATGTCCGTTTCGGACCAAATCAGGAAAGAATTGCAGAAAGAAGGTCATGATCAACAAGCGGATATGCATGCCATCGACATCCGCATCCGTTGCGATCACAATATTGTTGTACCGGAGATTATCAATACTCTGTTCAATGTTGAGTGCGTGCTGCAACAAATTCATTTCCTCATTTTCGTACACGATTTTTTTGCTCATACCAAAGCAATTGAGGGGTTTCCCTTTCAAACTAAATACGGCCTGGGTTTCTACGTTTCGCGATTTCGTAATTGAACCACTGGCACTATCTCCCTCCGTAATAAAAATTGTGGTTTCCAGCTTCTTACTTTCGAGTTCACCCACTTTGGCCGCATTCGCTTTCCCTTCGATCACATCATCGAGATGAATTTTACAGTCGCGTAATTTCTTGTTGTGGAGATTTGCCTTTTTAGCCCTTTCGTTCGCGATTTTCTTTATCCCGCTCAGTTCTTTACGCTCGTGTTCACTTTGTTCGATTCGCTTCTTGATGGCTTCGGCTGTCGCCGGATTTCGATGCAAATAATTGTCGAGCTCGGTTGACAAAAAATCGAGCATGAATGCTTTCACGGTCGGTCCTTTTTCATCCATATTGACACTACCAAGCTTGGTTTTCGTTTGGCTTTCAAAAACAGGTTCTACCACTCTGACACTGATAGCCGCCACAATGCTTTGGCGGATATCGCTGGTATCATATTCTTTTTTGAAAAAATCGCGAATCGTTTTTACGTACGCTTCGCGAAATGCTTGTTGATGGGTGCCCCCTTGGGTTGTATGTTGGCCGTTTACAAACGAATAGATCTCTTCACCATAATCGTTGCTATGGGTCATGGCGATCTCCACATCTTTGCCTTTAAGATGAATGATAGGATAACGGATGTCTTCGGCATTGGTCTTTCGTTCAAGCAGATCGAGCAATCCGTTTTTTGACACAAATCTTTTGCGATTAAATAAAATCGTCAGTCCTGCATTGAGGTAACAATAATTCCACAATTGGTTTTCGATATATTCTTCGATGTACTTGTAATGTTTGAAAACCGTATCATCGGGCGTAAATAATATTTCGGTACCATTGGCTTCAGTTGTTGCTGCTTCCCGATGGTCTTTTACAATTTCCCCTTTCGAAAATTCAACCTGCTTCACTTTACCTTCACGAAAACTTTTTACAACAAAACTATTGCTCAATGCATTGACCGCTTTGGTACCCACGCCATTCAAGCCCACCGATTTCTGAAAAACCTGGCTATCATATTTTGCCCCGGTATTGATTTTACTGACGGCGTCGATCACTTTACCCAAGGGAATTCCCCGGCCATAGTCGCGAACCCTCACAGCCCCATCTTTCACTACCAGTTCTACCTGTTTACCAAACCCCATGGTGAATTCATCGATACAGTTGTCTATGATTTCTTTGAGTAAAACATAGATACCATCGTCTACACTGCTGCCATCACCTAGCTTGCCAATATACATCCCGGGTCGCAGGCGGATATGTTCGCGCCAGTCGAGCGATCTGATCGAACTTTCGTCATAGGTTCCCAACTTATTTTCTGCCATATCGGTAAAGGAATTCTTTTATTTTGTGTGCTCACAAAGTTATTCCCTTCTGAGGCATTGCGGTTTGAATGTTATACACAAAGTAGTGGAAAAAAAGCCGCTTTGCTACTGTTGATCAATCTGCTGATTGTTGGGCGAAACCGTCTACCCACCTGTGGCGCAATATTAGTTTATCCGCCTAGTTTTTCAGAAATTTGAAGCTTTCGGTTTTTATTTGATTGCTCACTTTGAGACAATAAATACCGGGTGTAAGATTTTGAAGGGGAATCGAAAATGAATTGAATCCGTTATTGAATTCACGACTTACCTGATAGAGCAACCGGCCACTGATATCGTATAAACCGGCTTCATACACATCATCGGCATTGGTTTGCATACCAATATTGACATAGTCTGTTGCCGGATTCGGCCAGATATTGGTAGTGGATGTATTGCCACAAAATACCTGTACCTGACTTACGCGGCTATAAGCCGAGCGCCCATCCAGATCAACAATACGCAAACGATATTGATAGTGGCCATTGGGCAGGTTGGCATCGATATAGGTGTATTCCTGTTCGAGGGCCGAAAAACCGGCTGCTTCCACCGTAGCAATTTTTTCAAATGACAATCCATCATCACTCTTGCGTTCTAATTCAAAATAGGCACTATTTGTTTCCTGAGCGGTTTGCCAATAAATATGCGGAATACAATCGGGGGCGGTGGTTTCAAATGCATTTAACACGACCGGAAGCGGAACATTGTTGAAATCGGGAAATGCCATCTGGCTGCAGTTTTCCGAAATATAAGTCGTATCATACACATTGGCGACATTGGCAGAAACACTGAGATCGGGCGCAACGGTTTGTACATCAAATATCTGAATACCTGACGGACTCATAT
>CAZFKA010000270.1:0-3762 GCA_964519155.1 uncultured Bifidobacterium sp.
TGCGGTCGTTTTTGGCAAACTCATACCCATAATGTTTCATCAGTTGCACGGTAAGGTCGCTCTTGTTGTATTTTGCTTTTTTAATATCCCTGATCTCCTTTTTTACTTGTCGGCTTTTACGAAGGTCACGTGCGGCAAGATATTTTTCCTGCACATGCAGCAGCAAATAATGCGAGAGCTCATGCGCCAGTAAAAATGCGATCTGTGCTTCGTTGTTGACCAATTTCAGCAAACCGATATTGACATACACTCGGTTATCGCCCATGTTATACGCATTGACAGAAATATCGCGGGTGCAATACACTTCGTATTTTTCTTTCAAATCGTTTTTGCTACTGAGTACATCAAGTATGTTTTGCAAATATTTTTTCACGTATACCTCTTCGATATAGTACTTTCCCTTGGCATTTCCCACATGTGAAAGATGCACGCCATACAGAAATTTATTCAAGTCGCGTATCGCATCTTTGTCTTTGGTTAGGTATTTGGGTTTCAGTTTTTTAATATAGGCATCCGGCGTCGACCGTGATGCGCTGGTGCTGTATTTCAGTGGAACATAATCGTAGGGTGCCTGAGCAAAGACACAGGGTATGGTGATGCTCAGCAGCAAAAAATAAATTATCAGTATTCTATTCATGTTCATGGTACGATTCAATTTTTTTACCAACCGATGCGGTCTGATTTGCGACGGCTTTTGTGTAGCAGAATATAGGTAAATCCAATATTACCCCAGGCCGGTGTCCGCGAAATTTCTGCCATCAAGGCAAATTTGCGCGACAAGGCATATTTAATGCCGATGCCGGCTTCCCAAAACAGGGGGGGCAGGCCTTTCAATGTAGTGAGCGGGTTCTGAAACAAATAGGATATTTTTTTCTCCTCTTCTGTTTCGGCATTGGTTGATTGCGATCGCATACGCACACCACCTCCACCAAACAAGTACACACAAAAGCGCGGGTGGTGGGTGATGTATCGGGTTGCCCGTCCGGAAAACGAAAAGTAGAAACCGCGAAGGGTAAGCGACTGGTCGGCAATGACATCTTTACGGTCTTCACTCATCGCATAGGAAAAATAACTTAGTGCCACACCAAAAGCTGTATTGTCGCGAAAAGCATAATCGAAGCTGATTGTAAACGGATTGGTCAGAATGGATTTGTACGCATACTCACCCATCGAATAATTGGCAAAATTGTCTTCTGCACCCGAAAATGCTTTGTTGGCACCCGTTCTGTAAATGTTGTGGATGCCATAGGCGAGGCTAATCGATTTGTTTCCTTCTGCCATCAAATTGTCTTGCGCTTGTAATGCAGCTGATGGCAAAAAGATGCCAAACAAACAAAAAAAAGCAAAAGGACGAATAGTGTATTTAAGGCCTGAGTATAATTTTTCCATTTTGGGAATTATTGGTGGTTGTATTGGTGCTGATATAATTGATCTCGACATAGGGTATGCCGTCTTTGCTTTTGATATAACCCTCTCCCGAAGTAAGCTTACGACTCAGCATATCATTTTCAAATAAAGTTACTTTTCCGCTGATGGTATCTATTTCGGCCTGAACCATATCAAAAAGATAACCTTGCTGCATGTCGACAACCATACATAGTTGATTGAACAATATGCCTGCAGGTTCGTTGGTAAAATCAGGTGTTACATTCACCTGGTATTCCATATAGGATTCAGGAGCGCCAACAGTGTTGTAAAGTGTATCAAATGCACGCTTCATCTTTATAAAGTCATTTCTTGTATAAGGACTAATGGTGACACCCAATATACGTTCTGCACGGCCTCCCTCTTCGCCTGTAGCCACAACCCGTAATGCATATTGTCCACCCTTTGCCGAACCGGCAGAAAATCGCACCACGTATTCCATTTCATCATTTGTGCTGTTGAACTTTGAACTGATGATGGTATACGCCATTCCTTCAGGCAGATTTTCTACCGTAAGGTTCAATTTGGTGGTACCTTTTACATGAGGACCACCTACGGAATACTCGACATCTGCAAAACCATTCGCATGTAAAGTAATCGCTGAACCTCTTTGATACAATACGTATACTTCATAGCTTGATTTTAGGCAGGAACCCAGACATACAAGCAGGAAAAGGAGAATAAAACTTAGTTTGACGTGCACGTTCAATTTTTTTTGATTGTGCAAGTTAAGGGATAATGCCGAGCGGAGAATATAATCATCTCAATAAACCTTTATTTTAACTCATTTGTTTCTTGTATATGCGCTGTATGCTTGAACATCTTTGTTTAACCTCATCAACATGTACTTCTTGTTTCAACAACATCAGTTCGGTGTGATAAACTGATTCTCAGACTTTAGTGCTCAGGCGAAACAAAATAGACTTTTTGACATTCCTGTTTGTTGTTCGATTTTACGGGGTCGCGCAACGCAAGCCGATCCACATCAATTCCTTCATGCTCGGTCAGATATTTTCTAACCGCAACGGCTTTATCGAGTGCGTTTTTTTTATGCAAATGGTAATATGTTTGTAAGCCTAACGTGAAGTTGGGATTGTTTCGCAGGAGTTGTGCAAGCTCTTTCAGTTTTTTTATAGCCACTTTATCAAGGCTATTGCCGGTGAACACAACATGGTTTGCATCACTATCGGGGATATAATACCGCACCATGGGCATTCCGCCCAAGCGACCTGAACGCGGCGGATGCATACTCACGGTATAAGTGGTAGAGCCCATAACTGTATTATAATTCCGTACTTCCTGATCAAGCCCATCGTAATTAAAAATCAACAGACCCGCTTTTACTTCAGCAGGGTTTAACCTGATCTCGAAACGGCCCAGTGAATCAGTTTGATAGAATTGTCCTAAAAATTCGATTCGGACATTCGGTAACATACCCCCATATTCTTTTTTTACTTCTCCACTGATCACCACTTCATTTTCTGTTTGCTGTTGTTTGTCGGTACAAACGATTGCAGGGGATGCGTTAGCGGTTTTTGCACCCAAACTGCCCAGTGAACAAAAAGACAGCAAGGCAGCGAACCATTGGGTAAAAGCTGAAGCTTTTTTTATTGGTGTGGGCGCTTGATTTTTCAGTAGGCGATTGAGTTTCGATTGATCTACATAACAACAAACCGCTTGCTTTTGCCGGTGAAAGAAATGGATGAATTCCTGATCAGTCCAGTCACTCATATCGATCACCGTTTTTTGACAACTCAGGCAAAACCGGCCATCGGCTACCGCCAACATTTTTTCGCGGTCTTCATGGCAGGGAGATTGCATGTCTATTTCAATGTTGAATGTTTTGTGTTTCATGAGAGGATAAATGTAGGTAAAAATGTCATTCAAGTACACCATCTGCATACTTTAATGTGGAGCTTACATCTATGCCGTCAAGTATTACATAACGTAAAAGTCGTGAGTAGCTGTCTCGGTCGTTTGAAAGGTTGTCGGTTTGCAAGTCAATTGTTTTGCCGTCTATCAATTCCGTGAGATGTTGTTTGGATTCTTGTCCAAAGATGTCGGAAATTTCAGGTGCATTGATACCGATTAGTCGAACCTTTTCACCTGTCTCGGTTTCAAAAGTGTCACCATCAATTATCCTCGTCACTTTGGTTGTTGTCCCAAAGCAAACAAGTGTTGTCAGTGTCAGTATGATTATGCAAAGTCGTTTCATCGTTTCTTTTTAGCGCTGTCGCCAAGCATTGCCGGTAAAATGCTCGTAACCGCAACTCCATTTCACCTTTTCTCATCTTCCACCAATAGCCGCCAAGCATGCTTTCCCCAAACATACAAATT
>CAZFKA010000271.1:0-850 GCA_964519155.1 uncultured Bifidobacterium sp.
CCGTTAAAATAGTGAGTCGTCAATCGATCAATGTCAATAACGGCAAAAACAAAATCGCTGTGCTTTTACCGCAAATGGCAAACGGACTTTATGTTGTGAAAATTGAAAATGCCGAATACAAAGGCGTATTGAAATTTAACAAGCAATAGGCTGCTCAACGAATCGTAATCAAAATAAAACCGTCATTAATTGGCGGTTTTTTTTATTTTTATCAAACGGAATGCTCAAGAAATATCTAAACTGGGGAAACTTATTTATGCTTATCGCAGTGGTGATCGCTGTTTCGGCATTGTATTTTGCCCGCAACCTTACAGCGAAGCTGGCTGCAGAAGAAGAAAAAAAAGTAACACTTGTCAAAGAAGCTGTAGAAACGATCGCGAGAACCAATTCCGATAATGAAACCCTAAGTTTGGCCATCAGTATTACTACTACCAATACCACAATTCCCTTATTTATCGCAGATGCAAATGACAAACCTATCGAGCATCATAATTTCGATAAGAATCTCGACAAAGACGAATTGGCTTTGAAAGAGCAAGAAATTCGTGAAGCCCATCCGCCCATAAAATTATCCTTAACCGGGAACGATTATTTATATATTTATTACGGGGAATCGGAACTGCTGAAGCAACTCAGGTATTTTCCGTATGTATTGTTGCTTGTGCTCTTTTTATTTCTAGCGATTGTGGCCTCCTATATACACAGTTCAAACAAACAATTACAAGATCGCGTATGGGTAGGTATGAGTAAGGAAACGGCGCATCAACTGGGTACACCGCTTACTTCATTGGTGGCATGGATGGAATATTTAAAGTCGTCGGGCATTGAAAAGGAGGCATTGACGGAAATG
>CAZFKA010000271.1:860-3762 GCA_964519155.1 uncultured Bifidobacterium sp.
CTTCAACTCATCGCTGATCGCTTTTCGAAGATCGGAAGTGTGCCCAAACTGGAGGAAGAACATTTGCTTGAACACCTGAACAATATTGTGGCGTATATGCAGAAGCGGGCCTCAAAAAATGTGCGGTTTAGTGTAAAAGCCGACAAGGACGATGTACTGGTCGCGATGAGCGGACCGCTGTTTGATTGGGTCATTGAAAACCTGATTCGCAACGCCCTGGATGCCATGGATGGAACAGGCGAAATTTCGATCACGGTGACAGATGAGATCACCCAAACCATTATCGATGTGCGTGATACCGGTAAAGGAATTTCACCGACCAATATCAAAAAAGTTTTTCGTCCCGGCTTTTCTACAAAGAAAAGAGGGTGGGGGCTGGGATTGTCGTTGGCCAAAAGGATCATGAGCGAATACCACTATGGCGACATTTTTGTGAAAAAATCAGAGTTGGGTAAAGGCACAACTTTCAGGATCATATTGAAACGTTGATCGGGCTTACATGCGCCCTCGTATACATTCAAGTCGTTATACAAATACTGACCGAAACCTGTTTGCGGATCGATGCCGCCGATGCATAAAGAACAAGACCCTGAGCCATAGCCCTGGCTGTAGCTACGCACCATGTGCGGCGTAAGACAGGAAGTTGCACAAACAAAGATTATAGGTCGGGCTTCAAAAAAAATGGGAGGGGAAAAAATAGGCTGTTCAACTAAATGAACTACTAACGCAAATTGTCGGGGCAGCGGTAAGTGGGTACCCTGAATGACAAGCCGATCTGAAACAGCATGAAGTGATCTTTGGTGGTGCTGACACCGCGTTGACGACCTTTGATACCGATGGCTTCTCCACCGAGTTCAGGAGAGCGATCCTGTAATTGGGCCGCCGGTGAAGGGTAGGGCGAATTGACCTGTTCAACAAAATTTTCCTTACCGACGTATGTCTTGCTTACATCGTCGAGATAGTCGGTATTGGTGTACCGATTGACGATCTCAAAATTAAGGGTCAGCCCTTTAGACAACCATAATTTTATACCCGCACCTATCGGAAACGCAAAAGAGTATTTGCCGTATTTGCGGTCTTCATACTCTTCAATATTTTGACCTTCGGTACCTTGTGGTCGTAAAAAATAATTTTTGTTGTTCAGCGTTGTGTAAGGATCATAGTAAAAAGCTGATGCGCCCAGCGTGACATAAGGTGTAAAGCGATGATCGTAATCGCCAATGGTATACTGAAAAAAGTTGAAATCAGCCATTATACCCAATTCGAATATATTGGATTTGAAATCGAGATTGCGTTGCCGCTGGTAGACATTTTTTGAATATTTGTCGCTGTAGCCGATATGCGCATAGTTGCCTCCCAGACGGACGGCCATATAATGGGTAAAATTGTATTTGTAAAAAACGCCGCCACTGTATCGGAAAAACTGAAACCCATAATTGGTATTGAGATCGCCAAAATAATTTGCGCCACCGATAGCGGCACCAAATTCTGAGCGACGGTAAAATACCTGAGCGTCGGCACAGTAAGTGAAAGCAATAAACAGGATCAGCAAATATTTTTTCATGAACCAAATAGCAAACGCAAATTTAAGGTAAAAATTGCAGAGGGGAATAAAAATACCTCATGAATACGGCATGTCGTATGGGCTTTAACTTATTTCAGTAAACTTCCCAGTCGAAACCCCAGCACCAGCGCCGGCATTGTATTCACCTCTTGTTCGGTATACGGGCCTTTTTCACTCACTGTATAGGGGTCATTGACAACCACAAATTCCTTGCTGATGGTTTTATTGCGGAACTTGAATACTGTCTGAAAACCGGCATACCATTCGGCAACCACTTTATTGCGACACATTTGAATTCCTGCGTTGAAAAATGGTGCAGCAATGAATGTATTTTCACCTTGAAAACGGTAACTCTTGTTGCCATCCTTTAGGGATTCTTTTTGGTAGCTTACCCGCATATTGCTGTTGGTAACATATTTAATTTGCGCTCCTACTCCGGCATACATCAAACGGGTATTGACGAGTTTGCTGGCAAACCGACTCTTCATTTTTCCAGTATAAAACCCCAGGCGAAGTGTCGCACCTGAATAGCTGCCGAATGATTTATTGTCTTCGTAAGTGTTTTCGTAATAAGGGTCGCTGCGATTACTGTAATGCAGAAAATGTTTGCTGACGGCCATTTGCCCACCGACACCGATTTGCATAAAAACGGTGTGTTGCTCAAATTGTAAAGGAGAGTAAATATTATATACCAGCATGGGGCTGAGCAACGACGTTTGGGTGACATCGAGCAACAATGCATGTTTCTGCCCCCATACTGCGCTGGTGCAAAACAAACCCAGTATAATAGCAAATATTTTCATCAGTTAAAAATAACGTTTTTTTTTCTACCGAAAAAATCGTCCGATCGATCCATCCGCCACAGATCAGGAAATTTCGATTACCTCTGCGTCTTCGGTGATTTTGTCGCTTGCCTTGTTTTGAAGTTCAGCCATGAATTTGTTTTGCAGATACCAGGCAATGGTAAAGGTGGGAATAATATCGGTGAAAGGAATCAGTTCTTCTAAAAAGGAAAAAGCACCACCGAGCAAACCGCCGATACTGCCAAACGAATGATAAAAAATATAAGCGGAAATGGGTGCCCAAAAGACATCTGACCATTCGCCCAGCGAAGGCAATAGAAAAGAAGCCATACCGATAAGGTCCATCACGATACAAAAAAGGAGTGATGGTTTTTTGGAAAAAAGAGATGCGATCATGTTTTTCATAGTTTAGGATATACAAATTATAATCCAGTTTATTTTATCTGATAAAATGTCAGTTTGGCAAAATGAAGAACCTTATCTATGCGCTCAATAATAGTCGTAATCGTAGGTGGTGCCAAACAGGGTTCCGTCG
>CAZFKA010000272.1:0-3747 GCA_964519155.1 uncultured Bifidobacterium sp.
AGTGTCACTTCACCCCTAAGCTTGTATTCTTCCTGTATTTGGGTGCTTTCCAGTTGCACATCTTCAATATTTTCGCGCAGCAATTCCCGAATTCTTTGGGTGGCACCCAGCGACTTTTGCAGTTGCGAATACAGATCGGCAAAGCCGGCCATACTTCCGCCGATAAAGGCCGTATAAACTACAAACTTGGCTAAATCGCCAAAATGATCCAAATTCGAAGAACCATACCATACGACCAAAACAATGGCACCAAACACGCTAAAGAGCATAAAAGATATAAAGATCCCTCGCATCAATCCATTGCGGATATTTAACCTGATGACATCGTTTACACTTTTTGTATACCGAATACGTTCAAACCATTCATTTGCAAAAGATTTTACGTTGGCGATACCTTGCAGACTTTCCTGTACGATGGTGCCGCTTTCCGCCAGTTGATCCTGTGCTTTTCGAGCAGTACCGCGAATATATCTTCCGAAGATCACCGCAGCGATCACCACGATGGGAACCACTGACAACATCACACCCGTCAACTTTATCGAAATAAAAATAATGAGGGTAATGCCGATCAGCAAGGTGAGAATTCCCCTCAGAATCTCTGCCAACACAGTGGTCACAACATCCTGAATTTGGGCAACATCCGCGCTGAGGCGACTGCTGAGTTCACCCACCCGGCGATTACCAAAAAAATCCATCGGCATACGAACGAGTCGCTCATAAATATCTTTACGCAAATCACCTACTGCATGTTCACCGACATAAGTAAATAAATAAACACGCATAAAAGAAATGCCCATTTGAAGGGTGAGTAATGCCATCATCCATAACGCAATTGTGGTCGGTGGGGTGGCTTTTTTCCCTGAAGCAATGTCTTGCGCATTTTTCAGCAGATCGCCTAACAGATACGGAAACGACATCGTAGTGATACTGCTGAGGGTGATAAAAAGTAATCCACCTATGAAATGCCAACGATAGGGTTTTACATATTTAAAAATCATCATACCCTCTCTGAAACTTTCTTTCGTCAGTTTCGCCTTTGGGAGATCGGCTGTTTCATCTCGGTACCGGGCCATAAAATCGCTGTTGCGCTATTTGTTCAAAGCGGCAAAGATAAATGTGCAATCTCAAATAAAGGTTGATGAAATGTTGGGCGGAATGTTATCGATCATAAGAACTCGTCTGGCTCGACTATTTGCAGATACAAGATCGTTTTGTGCGTCTCGGTGGCGGGCACTTCGTTCCTCGCGATGACGAGATTACATGCGAAACCACAACGTAAACTTATCAAACATTCGTACAAAGTCATTTACCTTTGTCGAATACAAACGATCACGAATATGAAATCGAAAAAGGAAATTGTCGAAAACTGGCTACCCAGGTATACCGGCGAAAAACTTGAAAATTTTGGTAAGTATATTTTACTGACCAATTTCAGCAATTATGTCGATATGTTTGCTCAACGCCACATGTGCCAGATCGCTGCTGCAGACCGCCCCTTCGCTTGTGCCACAGCTGAAGGAATCACGATCATCAATTTCGGTATGGGGTCTGCTTCTGCGGCCACAGTCATGGATCTATTGTCTGCCATAGAACCCAAGGCTGTTCTATTTCTCGGCAAATGTGGCGGATTAAAGAAGAAAAACAAGGTGGGTGATTTAATACTCCCTATCGCTGCTATCAGAGGGGAAGGAACAAGCAACGACTATTTCCCCCCGGAAGTGCCTGCATTACCGGCTTTTGCTCTTGAAAAAGCAATCTCAACAACAATACGAGATAAAGGTTATGATTACTGGACCGGCACCTGTTATACAACCAACAGAAGGGTTTGGGAACATGATGCTAAGTTTAAAACATATCTTAAACTGATCAGGGCAATGGCAATTGATATGGAAACTGCAACCATACTCATTACAGGATTTTACAACCGTATTCCCACGGGTGCCTTGTTATTGGTCAGCGACCAGCCCATGATACCCGAAGGCGTGAAGACAGCCAAGAGCGATACAGAAGTGACCCTAAAGTATGTGGAACGCCACCTCGATATCGGAATTGATTCGCTCCGTCAACTCATCAACAATGGCAATACTGTAAAGCACCTCAAATACTGATAATGCTGGCAAATGGTGATTCAGGCTCCGGTATGATTTGGGTAATAGATTTGCTGACGCGCAGAAAGGAAATTTTCATTGGTCAAAAAGTGTTTTACAAACCCTATGGTGTATTTTTGACACTTCATGATTAAATTACTACAACATTTCGGGAGCTATTTGCTGATGTTGAAAGGAATGTTCACCCGGCCTGAAAATGCCAAAGTGTATTGGAAAGAATTTGTGCATCAATGCAATGAGATCGGTATTGGATCAATGGGTATCGTAATCATTATTTCCTTGTTTCTCGGTGCCGTTACGACAGTGCAGACAGCCTACCAATTGATCAGTCCACTCGTGCAAAAATATGTGATCGCTCAAATTATCCGTGATAGCACTTTTCTCGAACTATCGCCCACCGTGGTTTGTATCGTTCTCGCCGGTGTTGTAGGATCGAAAATCGCTTCCGAACTGGGCAATATGCGCGTGAGTGAACAAATCGACGCATTGGAAATTATGGGTATCAATACAAAAACCTATTTGATACTACCTAAGATTCTTGCCTCGTTTTTAGTGATTCCCTGCCTCATCACCATATCAATGTTTCTGAGTATTTGGGGAGGTTATCTAGCCGGTACTTTAAGTGGTATCATGAATGCCCAGCAATTTACACAAGGACTAACGAAAGACTTTGTATCGTTCAACCTTACATTCGGACTGATCAAAGCGTTTACATTTGCCTTTATCATCTCCAGTATCTCAGCCTATTTCGGCTATAATGTTAAAGGTGGAGCACTTGAAATTGGGCGGGCCTCGACCACTTCTGTGGTGGTGAGTTGTATTTTAATTTTATTTGCAGATTACGGACTGGCAGCTTTATTACTTTAACCCTAAACGACATGATAGAGATCAAGAATTTAAAAAAGTCCTTTGGTGATAAAGTCGTTTTAGATGATGTATCCTGTGTGATGGAAAGCGGAAAAGTGAATCTCATCATAGGAACCAGTGGCAGTGGTAAAACGGTGCTGCTCAAATGTATGGTAGGTTTGATGAATATTGATTCGGGATCTATCTTGTATGAAGGCGTGAATTTTGCGGCAATGGAAGATAAAGAAAAAAAGGAATTGCGTACACAAATCGGTATGCTGTTTCAAGGTTCAGCGCTCTTTGATAGTTTGACCGTTGAACGTAACGTTATGTTTCCACTGGATATGTTTACCCGACAAGGGTTTAGCGAAAAGAGAAAACGGGTGAATGAAGTGCTCGAACGCGTGAATCTTAAGGATAGCAATCATAAATTTCCGGCAGAGTTGAGTGGGGGTATGAAAAAAAGGGTAGCACTTGCCCGGGCGATCGTGCTCAATCCAAAATATTTATTTTGTGATGAACCCAACTCCGGTCTTGATCCGCAAACTTCGTTGGTGATTGATCAATTGATCACCGAGATCACCCGTGAATACGATATTACCACCATTATGAATACCCATGACATGAATACCGTGATGGAAAGTGGCGACCACATTGTTTATCTTCATAAAGGTAAAAAGCGATGGGAAGGGAGTAAACACGACATCATCTTCAGCGACGATGAATATCTTAACCAATTCATTTTCGCCTCCGATTTTTTAAAAGATGCCAAACAAATGCGTCAGATGAACGG
>CAZFKA010000273.1:0-3720 GCA_964519155.1 uncultured Bifidobacterium sp.
GTTTACCGTAGCGGCCTATTTTCTGCCAAAACTCCCCAATAGTATTTTTGAACAGGCCATGGCATTGCCTTATCACCTCTATGTATTATCCACCAGCGGAACCGATATCGAAAAAGCTAAACCCATGGCCTACGGCACCGCCTTGATTCTTATCGCGATCGTGTTGGTTTGCAATATGGTCGCACATTTTATCAGAAGCAAAAAAAGTAGACAATAAACAAAATGACTCCCATTATCAAAGCCGAGCAGGTGCAGTTTTATTACAAAGATTTCAAGGCGCTGAGCAATATCAATATTGAAATACCCGAAAAAGCGGTCACTGCCTTTATTGGTCCGAGCGGATGTGGCAAATCAACCTTGCTGCGCTTATTCAACCGCATGAATGATTTGATCGATGGTATACGACTGGAAGGGAAGATACTGGTGGACGGGGAAGATATTTATGATAAAAAAGTGGAAGTGGAGCAATTGCGTAAAAAGGTCGGCATGGTTTTTCAAAAACCAAATCCCTTTCCTAAATCCATCTTTGATAATGTTGCTTATGGTTTGCAAGTAAAAGGGCATACCAACAAAACGGAGATCAGTCATATTGTTGAAGATGCGCTAAAAAAAGCCGCTCTGTGGGAAGAAGTACGTTCGGTACTCGATAAGAGTGCATTGCAATTATCGGGTGGACAGCAACAACGACTATGTATTGCCCGTTGTTTGGCTATCAACCCCGAAATTATTTTGATGGACGAACCCGCTTCAGCATTAGATCCCATCAGCACGGCCAAAATTGAAGAATTGATCGTGCAACTCAAAGATCGTTATACAATTATCGTAGTAACCCACAATATGCAGCAGGCCGTACGCATCAGCAGTCATACCGCTTTCTTCTATATCGGCGAACTCGTTGAATACGATACCACAGACAATATATTTAACCAACCCAAAAAGCTACAGACACTCAACTATGTAAGCGGAAAATTCGGATAAAGAAAATCTGCAGAAGCTGTTTACAATTAAATAATCCGTGAAAGGATTTTATATCGTAAAAAGAACTCTATATTTATACCTTTTTAAACAAAAAACTATGTCGATAAATTCAATCTTAAAATTCTTCCAGCCAAGAGACCGGGTATTTTTTAACCTTTTTGAAAATGTGGTGGATACCGTCGACACCATGGGTAAAAAACTCAGAGAAGTGGTGCATGAGCCTGATTTCAATAAAAGAGCGGGAATTATTGCCCAGATCGAAGCACTCGAACATGACAATGATAATTTTACCCATCAGATCTTTCAGGAACTCGGTCGGAATTTTATAACACCGTTCGATCGGGAAGATGTGCATTATTTGGCGACAGCACTCGACGATATTGCCGATTATATTAATGCGTCATCGAAAAAGATCAATTTTTACAAAGTCAATCCCGATGAACAAGGTATTCAAAAACTGGCTGAATGTATTGAACTCGGTGTTGAAGCGATTAAAATTGCAGTAAAAGAACTCAGAACAATGAAGAATCTGTCGAATATTACCAATGCATTGGTTAAAGCCAACAGCCTTGAAAATCAGGCAGACGATATTTTTGATTTGAGTATCGAAAGATTATTTGCCACAGAAAACGATGTGAAGGAGGTCATCAAAAAACGGGAAATCTACCAGGTGATGGAGCTTGCTACCGACAAAGTGGAAGATGCAGCCAATGTGATAGAGTCTATCATCATTAAGTATGCGTAAGACAAACCTGTCTCTGACAATTTCATCAATCGTAAATTAATCCTTCTATATGTCATTCATCCTGATCATTATTATTTTGGCCCTGGTCTTCGATTATATCAATGGGTTTCATGATGCGGCAAATTCCATAGCCACCATTGTTTCTACCAAGGTACTCACCCCTTTTCAGGCTGTATTGTGGGCCGCTTTTTTTAATTTCATTGCCTTTTACATCTTCAAAGATCACGCCGTTGCCAATACGATCGGCAAAACCGTGCAAAAAGAATTTATTACGTTGCCGGTGATTTTTTCGGGTCTGATAGCTGCCATCTTTTGGAATCTGCTTACCTGGTGGTTTGGTATCCCGTCATCTTCTTCCCATACACTTATTGGTGGTTTTGCCGGTGCAGGTATAACCCATGCCGTTTTAAGTAAAGGATTGATGCCGATCTCCGAAATAGTGGAAGTTGACAAAGTACTTAAAATTTTTCTATTCATTTTTCTGGCGCCATTGGTCGGCATGACGATATCGATGATCTTTACCTTTATTACCATTAGCCGCAATACCTGGCTGAAATGTCTCTTGTTCGCCGGCATAGCCATTGGACTCAATTTTGTTCTCATCAAGTTTGAAAAAGAAAAAATGGCTGAAAATATCAGCAAATTATACCGCATAGACAAACTGGAAAAAGAAGCAGCCAAAGACAGCAGTAAGCTCGGAAAATTGAATGCTGCGAAAAAGAACGCTGCGCTAACGATTCCCTATATCAATGAATACGAAGGGGTAGGATCGAAAAAGGTTGCTGAAAATATCATTGCGAATACGGATATGAGTGAAGTGAACCACGCCATTATCAGCGAAAATATTAAACGGTATTTCAAATACGACCAACTAGAGGTGTTGTCGAAAAAGGATGCAGGAAAAAAAGCCGAATTTGCGATTGTAAAAAAGGCCATCGATACCTTGAAGCCATTGATCAAAACCTATGAAACAGCGGGTTTCGATGGTATGATCGCCAAAATGAATGAAGCGTATCCGATGGATCCGACCACACTTAAGGTATTCAGTAAAGAAATACGTTTTGATTTGAAAGAAAAGGTTGCCAAAGAAATTATGAAGGGTGACAATGCGATGATCCGTTATGGTATTCTGATTGTGTTTGCGATATTTATTATATCGTTCATCTATACTGAAAAAATCAAAGAACCCAAAATTTCCAGAACCAATAATATGTTTAAGCGATTGCAATTGGTTTCGTCTGCAGCCTTTAGTATCGGACATGGTGGCAATGATGCCCAAAAGGTCATGGGAATAATTGCAGCAGCATTGGTTGCCAATGGCGATCTCGTGGATATCAAATCGATGCCCGACTGGATACCGCTGGCTTGTTATGCAGCTATTGGTTTAGGTACCCTGAGTGGTGGTTGGAAGATCATCAAAACCATGGGCACAAAAATTACGAAGGTGACACCCCTCGAAGGTGTGTGTGCTGAAACTGCCGGGGCTACGACCTTGTTCTTAACCGAGCAAATGGGTATACCCGTTTCTACCACCCATACCATTACCGGAGCCATTATTGGGGTAGGGGCCACCAAGCGACTCAGCGCCGTGCGTTGGGGCGTAACGGTTAATTTACTTTGGGCCTGGATACTCACAATTCCCATCAGTGCGGTCATTGCCGGACTCGTTTATTGGATCACCAGTTTCTTTGTGCATTAGTAGTAGTGGTTCGACAACCACTAGTCAATGCAACGTCGATATAAACGGCTAAAGGTTAGAATGTAATCATCTTTACAAGCTGTCAAAAAAAAAGGAAACACTTTCGTCCCCGCAGAGTCTCCACTTTAGCACTTGTGTTTAAAAACAAACGTTGTGTAATCCACCGTTGGCAAAAAATCCAGTAGATCATTTACACAGTTCTGCAAGTTTTGATTGGGAGGTGATACGATTATATATTCAATAGAGCATATTATGAATATGAAAGATATTAACTTTGAGAAGCGAGCAGATAAATTAC